>CAKZUQ010000007.1 GCA_937923325.1 uncultured Bacteriovoracaceae bacterium | reverse complement strand
GTGTTTGTATATAACTTTATATTTTATAAAATATTTTGGCTGTTTTTAATTAGGTCTAGAGCGATATATTTTAAAAAAAACAGACTATATTCTGGAAAAAGTGTTGTAGAGAGTACAGATGTAATTGATGTGAGTATTTCCTTTTTCTTTTCAAAATTAAACTTACGATGTGGAAGTGTTCTAATTATGTTTAACATTTTAGATTCAGGTGAGTCTATCCAAGAAATCTGTAAGCTTATGAATTTAAAAGTTAAGGACTAGTTTGTGTAGTCGTGCAATTTACCATTTTTATCGAAGCAGCAGTAGGTGGAGTCAGTGGCTATACGAAAGGTTTTGGGATATTTGAGAGTGGTCCGGGGGTTATAACAGATACAGTGAGTACTTCTCAATCTCAATCTCTAAATGGAACTAGCTATTTTGATTTTTCAAAAAGTGCTTTAAAATGCGCTGTTAAAGGAATTGCTAAAGGTGTTATTGGAGGATATCTTTCAACTGCAGCTTTTGGATTGTCTACTCCTGCAGCGCCTATAATAGGTACTGTGATCGCAATTGGAACAATTGCTTATGCTGGCTCGGCGTTAATAAGTTGTTTGTAATATGGAGATTACTATGAAATTAAAGTTTGAAGCGTTTTATTCATTTATTTTTTTTATCAGTATAATATCTTTTGCTTTGTACGAAGAAAAACTTAAGTCTAATCATATCTCTGATAATATATATATTAATGTTATACTTTTGTTACTAGCTTCATTTGTAGTTTTTCTATTGATTGTGGCCATTAAGATGCTTGTAGAAAAAAGACTTTTTCTAGCTCTAAAAAAATATGACAATCAGATTACTTCTAGTTTGGTACATTTCATTGTTGCTTTTACTCTTGCTTTATTTTTTGTTATTTATGATATTTTAATTTGAATATGACCACCTTTTTTGGTTTTATGAATTGTAGTAATTGGGTTTGACAGCAGGTAGTACTGGAATAGTTGGTGGAACAGGTACGATTGTTAGTAAGAAAGGATGTAAGTTTTTATAATTAGCGAGAAAAAAGAGTTTATTTGTACTTTTGGTTCGCGCTGGCCACTTGGATTCTGATGGTTTGGCAGGCTCATTTGCTCTTACGGCAACGATTACTGCAGGTTTTAGCTTGTTGATATATGGCTCAGCTGTTACTTCAGGTGCTTTGATTGGAAGTGGGCTCAGTGGAATGTCTAGCTTCGGTTACGTGTAGGAGAAACTATGAGATTGAATCAATACGTGTTTTTAGGATTAATGAAGTATTTTCTTGGATTTAATTTAATTTTTTTACTGGTGGTGACTATAATAAGATTAACCTCTTCGAGTTCAAGAGATTTATTTGACTTTAGTCGTGAACAACTAGTTCTTTTTGTTTATCCAAGTGTAATAAGTGTTATTGTTTATTTTTTTAATAAATGGGTAAGAAAGTATTTAATAGCTAAACCAGAAAAAGCAGTTTTGGTTTTTTCTGGTCTGATTTTTGGTTCTGTTTTGCTACTTATTGTTTTTCTCTACGCAACGACGTAGTAAATAATGCGATCTAAAATGGATATCTGTCCAATGGAAATCATGATTCGATAAAGGAATAAAAGTAAATGTAGATTAGTTTTATAGCTATATACATTCGAAAGAATGATAAAGAACAATATAGTTATCTTGTCTTAATCCCAAGGAGCGTTATACTGACCTTTCTCTTCCTAAATCCTGGATTTAATCTTAATGAAATAAGATGCTTTTTGGCATCAAAACAATCTGGATTTCCAAGGAGCTAGCTCCGCCATTAAGGGAGCGAATGACTAAGCAAATACCCATATATGGGCATTCTGCCCTTACTATAATGGTTGATAGTGGCATTAATCTTAAAACTGTTCAGTACATTGCTGGACATAAAGATATTACGACAACTATGAAGTATGTTCACTTGCTTGGTGAGTCTTTAAATGATGTAACTAAAAGTTTTCAAATAACGCCATGAGTATTAATAGGAGAGTCTGTTTTGGTAACACATGTGTTACCAAATTGGGCTTTTTGATTAAGAAATAAACTACAAAAAAATACTGGTAACACATGCGTAACACACATTTTTGATTTTTAAGTAAATTTAGATTGGAAAAACGCTGTAAGTGCCTATTAAAAATGGTAGTGAGAGGCAGATTTGAACTGCCGACCCCCGGGATATGAATCCGGTGCTCTAACCAACTGAGCTACCCCACCAAATCATTTTTAAAGTCCGACCATATTAATAAGTAAGATTAATAATGTCAATAAGTTGTGTACACAAACTAATCTTTTTTTTATTATTTTTTTATGAACAAGTTAAAAGGATTTAAATCCTCTAATAGGGTATACACTAATAGTGTCCTAAAGCATTTCAAAAAATTCATTAAAGAGTATCAACTAATAGGTGATGATGCTCGTTCTAAAGATATATTAGTAGGTGTTTCTGGAGGTGTAGACTCTATTGTACTTTTGGACATACTAGTGAGGTGCGGATATTCCGCTCGTGCGATATACATCCACCACGGAACTAGATCTGGCCAAGATACAGAATTAGAATTTGTAAAAAAAGTTGCTGAACATTTAGGTGTTGATTTTCTATCTATGAAGATTTCTGGTCTGGATACAAACAAGAATTTTGAGTTTAAAGCGAGAACTGAAAGATATAAACTATTTCGGCAGGTTAAAAAAGACAATGAGTTAATAGCACTTGCTCATCATATTGATGATTCATTTGAATGGAGCATTATGCAAGGACTTAAAAGTTCTAGTTTAAAAGGTACTGTTGGAATTCCAGTAATTAATGGAGAGATTATACGACCATTAATGTGCTTAACTAAGAATCAAATTCAAAATTATGCAAAGTTTTTTGATCTACCTTTTGTTGAAGATCCTACAAATTTTGATGTTAAGCATGAGAGAAATTTTCTTAGACATGAAGTTATAGCAAGCTTCTCTGGTAGACATCCAAAGTATCTTAAACATTATGTTAATCGACATAATGAGTTGGCAAGACAGATGGGTTTGCATGCTAAGAAAAAACAAAAGTCTAGTTTTAAGTTAATAAAGACTGATAATGCAGCAGTACTTTATAATATTAGTAGTAGATTAGAATTTAGTGGCTTTGAAATTTTAGTGGTTCAGGCCATGCAGTATCTTAATCCATATGACCGTGGCAGTCTTCATGGCCAAATTGATAAAATAAAACAAGCTCTTCGAAATAATAAGTTTGGGCCACTCATCTTAACCAAAGGGATTAAAGCTTATATAAGTTTTAATTATGTCCTTATATGTAATGATAATTTTAAATCTAATTATCCTGATGACTTTGATGATAAATCTAAACTTGTGAAGATGAATTTAAAAGAGTTTAAGCACGAACTTAAAAGTTTAGTTGATGATGCACCGTCATACCCGCTATGGGTAATACTCGATAACAAGAGTCGAGGATTTAGCTTTAATAAACGAACATTCCCACTTGATGAAAAATATACAGAAGATTTAAATAATAATGATGTATCGTATTTGTCAGCTTTGAGTCTTTTGGCTCAGTGGTCCAAAGAAAAAAATCGTCACAAAAAACTTTGTCTAAGATTTTTAGTCAATTTTTAACACTGAAGATTTTGTTTTCCTTGCGCTAAGGTCCTAAGTCACCTAAAATTTATGAGGTCATTCGGACGATAATTAATTTATAAGGTTTTACATATAAGGGTATAGTAGAATGAAAAAACAGCAAAAAACTTTGGCGCTATGGATCGTTGTGATTTTAATCATGGCATTTTTAATGAAGGCCTTAGAACAAAAAAATCCTGCTTCCAAGCAAATCACTTATTCTGAATTCATCACTTCTGTTGAAGAGAATCATATTAAGGAAGTTACTTTTCAAGGACATAATACGATCCAAGGTAAGTTTGTTGATGGGTATGAGCAAGGTAAATACTTTGAGTTAACTGGTAATACTGGAGATGAGACTTTTAAGATTCTTCGTTCAAAAGGTATTATTCCAAATTATAAAAAAGAAGAAAAACAAGGTTTCTTGAGCACGTTATTTATTAACTGGTTCCCAATGATTCTATTGTTTGTAATCTTTTTCTTCTTCTTAAGACAATTACAATCTGGTGGTGGAAAGGCCATGAGTTTTGGTAAGTCGAAAGCAAAAATGCTTAATGAAAATGAGAAAAAAGTAACCTTTACTGATGTTTCTGGTGTTGAAGAAGCAAAAGAAGAATTAGTAGAAGTTGTAGATTTTTTAAAGGATCCAAGAAAATATACAAAGCTTGGTGGTAAGATTCCTAAGGGTGTTTTACTTGTTGGCCCTCCCGGGACAGGTAAAACATTATTAGCTCGTGCAGTTGCTGGAGAAGCCGGTGTACCTTTCTTTTCAATTTCAGGTTCTGATTTTGTTGAGATGTTTGTAGGTGTTGGTGCTTCAAGGGTAAGAGATTTATTTGAACAAGGTAAAAAGAATGCTCCATGTATTATCTTTATTGATGAGATCGATGCAGTTGGACGTCACAGAGGTGGCGGAACTGGCGGTGGTCATGATGAAAGAGAGCAAACTTTAAACCAGATGCTTGTTGAGATGGATGGCTTTGAGTCTAATGAAGGTGTAATCATTATGGCCGCAACTAACCGTGTAGATGTACTTGATCCGGCCCTACTACGTCCTGGTCGTTTTGATAGACGAGTAACAGTTGGTCGTCCTGATGTAAGGGGTAGACTTGGAATTTTAAAAGTTCATACGAGAAAGACTCCACTTACTGATGATGTAAATTTAGAAGTTATTGCTAAAGGAACTCCTGGATTTACTGGTGCTGATTTAGCAAACTTAGTTAATGAAGCGGCCCTACTTGCGGCCCGTGAAGGAAAAGAACATCTAGAAAATATTGATTTTGAAAATGCTAAAGATAAAGTTCTTATGGGTGTTGCTCGTAAGTCGATGGTCATTTCAGATGAAGAGAAAAGAAATACTGCTTTTCACGAAATTGGTCACGCTCTTGTTGGGTTAAAACTACCAATGACAGATCCTATTCATAAAGTTTCTATCATTCCAAGAGGTGGAGCTTTAGGTGTTACAGTTTCTCTTCCAAATGAAGATAGACTTAGTATTTCTAAAAAACGTGCTAATAATGAGATTGCTATGATGTTAGGTGGAAGACTTGCTGAGGAGTTAATCTTTGGTGACTTTACTGCTGGAGCTCAAAACGATATAGAACGTGCTACTCAACTTGCTCGTAAGATGGTTTGTAACTGGGGGATGAGTGATAAACTTGGAACTGTGGCCTTTTCTAAAAATGGGTCTAACCCATTTGGATATGGACAGGGTGCAGATAACTCTGATTATTCAGAAGAAACTGCCCAGATTATTGATTCTGAGGTTTCACAAATTATTCATACTAACTACGAAGTTGCTAAGCAAGTGCTACAAGATAATATTGAAGACCTTTATAAAATCTCAGAAGCATTAATTGTTTGGGAGACTTTAGATGGAGAACAAATTAATCAAATTTTAGCTGGAGCTGATATTGGTGTTCCAACAATTAGTGAAGAGCCAGTTAAAAAAGAGGAAACTAAAAAGGAAGAAGTTGCTTCAAGTGATTCTCCTGAGGTAGATCCTGATCCGACTCCAAACTTAGCCTAATTAAGGTCAATAAAAAGAATGATAATACCAAATAATATAAGTTCGATGGGGGTGATTAATATCACCCCTAATTCGTTTAGTGATGGTGGAAAGTTTAAAAACTACACGCAGTTTCGTAATTATTTTATAGCAATGCTTGAGTGGGCAGATGTTATTGATATTGGAGCAGAGAGTACTGCTCCTATGAATAATTCGATTGATAGTGTTCAAGAGCTAGAAAGGTTTGAGAAATACTTATTTCCACTGGTTTATGAATTGAATGATCCAAAAATGATTCTTTCAATTGATACTTATAAGCCAGAAGTTTTTTATGAAGTTTACTTAGTGGTTAAACACTTTTGGCCTGATACTCATCTAATATTCAATGATGTTAGTGGGAAAATAGATGATGAATTAATTGAGTTATTAAGTGATTCTAATTTGGATTTTGATTATGTTTTTTCACATAATCTATGCTCAAATAGAAGTCTAACTAATGAGCATATGGATTATGTCAAAGAAGATGATTCGCTCTCATTTATTGATGAAATGGTTAGTTACTTTAGAGTGGGTCTAGAGGTTTTGGAACCTGTTACTTTTAATCGAAAAGTATGGATTGATCCCTGCTTTGGCTTTTCTAAAAATAGAAGTCAAAACCAATTCCTATTAAAGAATATTCATTATTTTTTAGAACAGATACCTAGTAATATCAGTTTAATTTACGGCATAAGTAGAAAGTCATTTTTGAGAGTTCCAAAGGATATGGATCCTAAGTTAAAAGAGAACGAAATTATTTTAGATCAAATGCAGACGGTTTTTATTTATGATTTACTCAGAAATGCCATTTCTAGAAACTTTCTATTTCGTCTCCACGATGGAACTAGTTTAAAAAGTGCTTTAAATATCATGACTATTATAGAATAATTTCCTTATGGATATTAACTTCTCAAAACTAATTCTGCCTACGACTAATAAAGCACGCTTATTTAATTTTATTACATCTATTTTTGACAGTGATGTTTTAGTGGATCAATTTGGAATACAGTATACTAGAGTTGGCGGCATTAATATTTACTTTAATGAAGTTGAGCACTTTGATGCCTATCCAAAATCATTTTTCTGTTTTTCTGTTAAAGATGCTGGGCAATTAGAAGACCTTAAAAGTAAAATTGAATTTTCTTTTTATAGGGATGACTTAGGTAAGCCTCAGTATGAGCTTACTCCTGATAATCTTCTGTTTACAGATATAGACGGTAACAGGTGGAAAATAGAAACAGAAAAATTAATACCTATGCAAATTTCTCATGAAATTATGCAGCATGATGTAAGAAACTATTAGTTCTCTTTTTCCAAACTAATTCTTAGAATTAATCATTAGAAAAAACTACACGACAATTACAAACAATTTATCAAGGATGATAAGAATGAAAAAAAATCTAATTATTTGTGGCCTTTCGGCACTTTCACTAATGAATACTGCTACTGCTTCAACAAAAGTTATCTACGGGGATGATGATAGAGTTGATGTTTATGCATCTACAAATTCAATGTATGTTGAGCTTTCTAAGTCAACTGCTGCTATGATTCCAAATAGTGGAGTTAAAGATTTAAGAAATGGAGAGTCTGCAATTAAAGGAAGATCTCTTGAAGATAGAGGAATGTGTAAAACAGAGAGATTTGCTAAGCAGATGACAGCAGCAAATTGTTCAGGTTTTCTAGTAGGTGAGGACTTATTAGTTACAGCTGGTCATTGTATCACAGGTCAATCAAGATGTAATTCTTACAAATGGGTCTTTGACTATAAGGTAAATTCTGAAGATCAATTTAATATTAATGTACCAACAACTTCAGTTTATAAGTGTAAAGAGATCATCACAACTGTTCTAGATAGAAGAACAAGTGATGATTATGCACTAATTAGATTAGATAGAAAGGTAACTGATAGAAGAGCGTTAACTTTCAGAAGATCTGGTAAGATCAAAAAAGGTGAAGATCTTGTTGTTATTGGTCATCCAACTGGTCTTCCAACTAAAATTGCTGATGGAGCAAAAGTTAAATCTACAAATAAAGTGTATTTCAATGCTAACTTAGATACTTATGGTGGAAACTCTGGTTCTGCAGTATTTAATGCAAATACTGGTGAAGTTGAAGGTATTCTTGTAAGAGGTGCAACTGATTATGTTTCAAGAAACTGTTGTAATGTTTCAAATAGAATTGGAAACAATTCTGGATCTGGAGAGTCAGTAACAAATATCACAAACATCAAAGAGTTAATGAATTTATAATTTTAAAAATAGTAAACCGATAATCAAGGATGATTAAAATGAAAAAATTTGTATTAGGGATGATGCTGACAGTAGGACTTGCTAGTGTACAAACAAATGCCGCTACTATTGCAGTTATTGATAGTGGAACTGATGTTGAACACGTAGATTTTGCTGGAAAAATTTGGACTAACGTTAAAGAGATAGCAAACAATGGCCGTGACGAAGATGGAAATGGTTATCAAGATGATGTTTATGGATGGAACTTTGCTGAAGGTAATAATTTAGTAATAGATAGAAGTTATATCGGAACATTTTCTAAAGACCCATATAAGTTTTTTGAACTTCAAGGTAAAGCGTTCATGGGAACAATTACTCAAGAAGAAAAAGACTGGATCAATGCTAAAAGACAAGATCAAGACTTTATCAAAGAAATGGGAAAATTTGGAAATTTTGTTCATGGAACTCACGTAGCAGGTATTACAGCTGAAGGTAACGATGATGCCAAACTTATTTCTGTTAAATTAATTCCAACTGAAGTTAAACTTCCAGGTGGAAAGAAAGCTGAGTATATGGCACTAACTGGTGAAGGACGTAAGAAAGCTTTACATAAAGCACTCGATGCTCTTGCTGCTACTCAAATGTCTATGTTAGATGAAGTTTTTTGGTATGTAGGTCAACATAAAGCTGATATTGCAAATGGTTCTTTTGGAACTGGTTTTGATCAAATAAAAACAATCACAGATATCATCTATAGAGTAATATTTTTTAAAAAGCCTACACAAGAGCAATCTGATGACACTGCTAGGTATATGATGAATAAATTAATTGAAATCGGTGAGAAATCAATTAAGAATTCTCCAAATACTCTTTTTGTATTTGCTGCTGGTAACTCTGGAATGAATAATGATAAATTTCCAACGAGTCCAACAAATATTCAAGCTGATAACGTAATCAGTGTTGCGGCCACTTATAAATATAACTTTTTAGCTCCATTTTCTAATTATGGACAAAACAAAGTCGATGTTGCGGCACCAGGTATGTTAATTCATTCTCAAATACCAGGGAATGAGTACTTAAAAGTAAGTGGAACATCTCAAGCAGCTCCTTATGTTGCTAAGATTGCAGCTCAAATTAAAGACTCAAATAAAGCTCTAACGCCTAAGGAAATCAAAAAGATTCTTTTAGGTACAGTTGATAAGAAAGACTTCTTAAAGGCTAAAGTTAAAACTAATGGAATAGTTAATTTAGATAGAGCTGTTCATGCAGCAAAGTTAAGTTTAACAATGGGAGTTGATGCTGCGATACAAACTTCAAATGTTAATATTGCAGATGTAGTTGTTTCACAAGAAAAAATTAACTTTAATCCAGGGTTAATTACGCCAATACCATTGCCATCGATGTTTAAGTAATCTAGACTTATATTAAGCAGAAATTTCAGGCCGCTTTTAAGCGGCCTTTTTTTATATAATTTTTTAATTATTAAGAAAGAGTAAATAGTAAACACACACAGTTTATTAAACATTAGAAGGAGTTTTATGGAACAGTTAGAATCACTAACCGGTCAATTTGTTGGCATGGTATGGGGCCTACCTTTAGTAGGTTTATTAGTAGGAGCAGGGGTATTATTCACTTTATACTTTGGGTTTCCTCAGTTAACACTCTTCAAACATGCAATTGAAATTGTTATGGGTAAATTTGATAACCCTGATGATAAAGGTGAGATCTCTCACTTTCAAGCATTGACTACAGCGTTATCGGCTACAGTTGGTTTAGGGAACATCGCAGGTGTTGCTGTAGCAATTAGTGTTGGTGGACCAGGTGCTGTATTTTGGCTATGGGTTGCTGGCTTTATTGGAATGACAACAAAGTTTACTGAAGTTACTTTATCTTTAAAATATAGAGACGTAACTCCTGAAGGTCACACTCACGGTGGACCAATGTTTGTTTTAAAAAATGCATTTAAAGCAAAACTATTAGATCATTTACCTGAAACAAGAGGTTTAGGTAAATTCTTTGGTGGACTAGCTTGGGCATATGCTTTATTTACTATCTTAAGTTCATTTGGAGCTGGGAATATGTTCCAGTCTAATCAAATGGCATCTATTATCAACACTTCAACTGGAGTTCCCCATTGGATCTCTGGACTAGTTTTTGCTTCTCTTGCTTTTGTTGTCCTTGTTGGTGGTATTAAAAGAATTGCTAATGTTACAGATAAATTAGTACCGGCCATGGTAGTTCTTTATGTTGGTGGTGCTCTTGTAGTTGTATTTTATCACTTTGGGAATGTGCCTACTATGTTCTCTGAAATTTTAACATCTGCCTTTGCAGGAACAGCAGCAAAGGGAGCATTCTCTGGTGTTGTTGTTAAAGAAGTTATTGTTCAAGGTATTCGCCGTGCAACTTTCTCAAGTGAAGCAGGGATGGGATCTGCAGCGATGGCACACTCTGCTGCGAAGTCTACTCCAATGCAAGAAGGAATTGTTGCTCTTTTAGAACCTTTTATTGATACAATTGTGGTTTGTACAATTACAGCACTTGCTATTTTATCAAGTGGTGCTTGGCATACAAATAATGGTGAAGCTGGTGTTGATTTAACAGCTCTTGCATTTAGCAGTGCAATGGGACCTGTTGGAGCTTGGATAGTAACGATAACTGTTACTATGTTTGCATTCTCTACACTTATTTCTTGGTCTTACTATGGTGAGCAAGGTGTTACTTTTATCTTCGGTGAAAAATTTATCAAAGCATATAGAGTAATTTTTTGTGTATTTGTTTTCCTAGGAACAATATTCCAAATGCAAGTAGTATTAAATTTATCTGACGCTGTTTATGGGTTATTAGCAATTCCAAATATGATTGCGTGTTTCTTCTTAATGCCAGTAGTTAAGAAAATGGTGGTTGAGTATAAGCAAAAACTTAAGTCTGGTGAGTTAAGATCATGGCTTCATGCTCATAAAGAAAAAGCAGAATAACTTCAATTTATAGTTATTTAAAATTATACAGGGGGGAGCTTTTTAGCTCCCTTTTTTTTTAGAACTTAGGACCCATAAGTGGATTGTCAATTTGACGCTGCAGACTTTTTAATCTTCTTTCCTCTCTGGCCTTCTTTTGCTCAGGTGTTTGACCAAAAGTTTTGTCTATCGTCCTATCTGTAATACTTTTTGTTAAGTTTTCTATGAACGTTTTATCATTTGAGTATTTGTGAGTTTCAAGCCCTTTAGAGATATTATCTACAGTATACTTAGACCTTAGTTCTTGTGCTATCATATTAGCAACTGCAGTACGCTTTGGTCCTTTGTTAAAAGTATATCGAGCTTCAGAACTTTCATTTATAAGACCAAATTTTATTGCTTGATCTTGGGCAATTGAGTCTACTTTTTTATTAAAATCTTTATAACCATACATTTGTACATATTGATCTAATTGTTTTTTAGCACTTTCTAAAGAAGTACTATACTCGATATTAGCGGCAGCTTCTGCAATTTTCATATATGCGAAGGAGTTTGTGTCCTTTGCTATTGTGGAGCTATTATAAGATTTATTTTTTAACATCCTCATTAAAGATTCTTTCGTATCCTTAGGGTAGTGCTTGTTTTTAGTGGCACCAACAACTGAAGCATATGAAATACTATTAATATAAGTGTCTTTTTGTTCTTTAGAGATATTCTCCCAATCGAGTGCTTTTTCAATTTTCTGTGGATTTCCAAAGGTATCCTTAGCTGCACTCATAGCGATATTATTTGGACCAAATCTCCAAGAAGATATTTTAAAAATTGTTCCAGCTTTATTTGCATCTTCTACAGCTGTATCTACACCAGTGATTCCAATAGAGGCGACAAGCTGTGCCTTAGCAAAATTACTAGCGAATGAATCATCTTCTGTTTCTTTAAAAGATTTAGTTAAAAGCATTTGTGTTAATAAGTCTTTTGTTTTTGGGTCTTCGTCTAAAATTTTATCTAAATTTTGAGCTGTAAAATCGAGCAGTTCACTATCTGAGAACATCATCTTTTCAAATTTAGCAGGAGTTAGATCTTTGTCAAATATCGAATTCATATCGGCTTGTAATTTTTCAGTATATTTCTTTTTAACCTCTAAATTTGGGTTTGTTAATTCTTTAGACATTGTAGAAATCTGATTATCTATTTGCTCTTTAAATTGATCTTTGAAGGTATTATAAATTTGTCCTTTAATTATTATTTTGTAAAACATAGAATTGTTAAAATCAGATGCATTTTTAAATTTATTCATTGTTGCACACTCATACTTCAATTTATTCAAGTCACTATAGTATTGAGTGTTTGACCTTTCAAAACTGTATTTAAGACCAGTTTGTAAAAATTCAACAAGGGCATCCATTGTAAGTGGTTCGGTATCTTCTTTTTTTGGAGCAGTTGCCAAAATATTGTTTATATCCTGTAAACATGTAGCAGGGAAATACTTTTCTAAGCTTGTAAATTTGGATTTTTGATTAATATTACTTGTATTAGTTACGACACCATTCAAGAGGGTACTATGAATATTTGTAATAGTTCTTTTTTCTATTCTTTTTGAGAAATCATCAATAAAGCTCTCCATTGTACCACCTTTATCAATATGAATTGCTAAGCCTTCCGATAGGCTAAACTCAACAACTGATTCAGGTTTTATGTCTTTTGGAAGCTGTATGTTATTTTCACTTCTAAGATTATAGGCCTCTTGAGCTAATATATTTCCAACTTCAGTCTTATCTTTTAGAAAACCAGTTTCAGTTAATGGAAGTAGTTTTCCTCCAGCTTCTTTTATCAAAAGTTTGGGGATGATTTCTTGTGAAGCCACAAGTTCACATTCTTTTTGTAGCCTTGCTAAGCCATCATCTTCGTTGAAAGAAGTAAAAGCTGACCAGTATCCTTGTTTCTTTAAATCGTGATAGTTTTTATTTTTAAGTTTTAATTTTGCTTGATCTATTGTTGATGCATTTACAGATCTATAGAATTCATTATCATTTTTATCTTTTGTTATATAACCATAATAATCAAGGTTATTTAGTCCATCACTAAAGCATTCTTTAACTGCATTTTGTGTGTTGTTTTTAAGAGAGAGCATATATTCAGGGAATTGAAGTTTGTCCTTTTGCTCATTGGCTATGTTTTCAAATTCAGACCCAGCAATAATAAATGACATATTAGATATTGCATTCTCTACACAATTAAATAATGAAGGATTTCTATCAAGATAACTTTTACTATCTTCAAATGTATTTATTGGTGTTGAACTATTCGTACTCCCTACATTTTCTATAGCATTATTAATAGCACTCTCTCCACAGGCTTCATATTCTTTTAAGGCCAGTTTTACCTCACTATTCTCTTCAATTCCTTTTTCTTTTGCCATATCTTGAAGTTCTTTTTGCACAACAAGTATTGATGCATTCATTTCTACAATAGGTGTACATAACATTGAATTTTTTTTATTTAAACCATGTTCTACATTTGACTGTAGCAGCTCATACTGTTTTTCTAAACAAGGAGTAAATGAAGTCGTTGTGATTTCATAGGTACGATCTATAATCTCTTGGTTGTGCTTGTTACCGTATTGGTCAACAACATCTTCCCCAGTGTTAAATGCTTCTTTTAATGGAGCTTGGTTGAGTAATAGTTGTGTGACAAACTCTTTTGAGACTTTATTTTCAGCAATATCCGAACACTTAACTATATAAGATTCAAAGTCTTTTGTTGAAATATTTTGTAAATACTTATCTTCATTTATAAAGTCAGCTTTATCTACATTGTTCTTCGTTGCAAGTTTTCTATTAACACAGCTTTTGAGTGTGTTCCATGTTTTTTCCGTGAAGTCATCGGCCATCTCATTAGTTAAGTCAAAGCTTTCAATAAAGGCTTCTTTTTGATCTCTAATAATCCCAGATAAAAGAGGCTTTATAGTTAAAGTTAAACTTTTTAAAACACAACCTTGCACTCTTTGGGTATCAGTTGCTGAATCATCTGGTGAAAGAATATTAGGAGACCCTCCACATACTTTTTCAGAACATTTTTCAGGAAAGTTTGTGCAGAATTGTTCTTTTAATCCAATTCTGTAGGCCAATGTTTCTTCATCAGTTTTTCTTTTTTCTTTCTTTGTCTTAATTTCACCAGATTTTCTTTTCTTTAAGAAGTCGAGCTTTATTTTATCAAAACTTAAATGTTTATTTTTTTTCTTTTCTTCTAGTGCATATTCATTAAATTGGATATTATCATCTAGAGTATAATGAGCATGATTCTTTTCTTCAAGCATACATTTGTCATAACTATCTGAAGCCGTTTTAATTAGCACATCATTTAGATAACTATCCTTTCTTTCTTGACTCCACTGAGTAGGAAGTTTGTCTTTAAAATTACTCTTGATAAGATATGGGAGTGCCTTTTGTCCTACTTCGATTCCTGCATCAGCAGAGTAAACATAAGAGACATAACTTGTAATATCATCTACTTTAGTACTTTTTAAATTTTTATAGGACTCAAGGTTATTTACAAAGTCGTCTACTTGTTTTTCAACGGGACCTTCTTTTTCATCCATAAATGGTCCAAGTAAGTTTTGTGCCATATCTGTTGTTACCGTTTCTACAAATCCCATTATGGCATCATAAGTAATGTCTTTTAAACTTGAGTTTAGTTTGATGAGACTTTTATTAGAGTATTTTTCTGAAATCTGTGTTGCAAGTTCAGATGCTTGCTCCCAAGATAAAGCTCCTTGTGGTTTTGGAACGATACAAGCATTTCTTGCTTCCATTAGGATCATATTTTTAATAAATTTTGAAGAACCTTTTTTTCCACCACAAGCATAATAATGATCTATTAATTCGTCAGTGCTATCGTCAACAAATGTCTTTATGAGCTTATGACTTATATTCTTTGAATTTTTAAACTTCAATATATCTTCTTTGCCAAGCTGTTCAACTTCAGTCTGTAACTTGATAAATGGAATAAAATTATCGCATGCTTTTTGTCGATCTTTTTGCACGACTTCTGATATATATTTTACTAGATCAACATATTTTTCTGAATACTTTTTAGTTAACTCCGAACAAGCAGCTTCATTTGATAAGTGAGATAAGCTTAAATTATCTAGTGGACAATGCTGAGATTCGGCCTCATTAATGTAATTTGTAATTTTAGATAAATCATTTAAGTCCTCAATAATTGTTTCAACTATGAAAACATCTTTTTTCTGACTTGGTATTCTTATTTTGTACTTAGAAGACTTTAAAGGTATGTATTCCAGCACGACACCAGGACAACTATTAAGCGGATACATTTTTAGCCAAATTTCAATAGGCCCTGTTCTACTTGCAAAAGTATTCAAGCTTATAAGTAATATCAATATATGTACAAAATATTTTTGCATCATTCCCCTTAACTTCTTTCTTATCGGGTAGATATCTTTCTTACTTGAGCAAATAACTATAAAGTCTGTATTTTTAGTATATTAGGATGCTTTGTCTTTGTTCCATATATAAAGGAAGTGTGGTTTCTTCAAGCGAAATCAACTCACCAAACAATCCATCTCTTTCATACCAACCCCTAATTTTATCGGTACCATTTATCATATCAACAGGATTCATGGACGTTTCATACTCATATGGGTCTTCTTTATATTTAAAGTCTGTTCCTAATTCTTTGTAAAATTCTTTGCAGAGCAACTGGCAAACTCGCCATGGTTTGAATTTACTTCTATCTGTGACATGAATTTGAAATCCACCGCATGGAATACCAGCATGTTTTTGAAAGGTTGGTTGAAAATTGACTGGTCTTAATATAAAGCCTTCCAGTCTATTTGTCGCCATGACTTGATCAAGATGTTTTTTCATTGTCCATGGATCAAACTTTGGATGTCCAAGGATCTCAAGAGGACGAGTGGTCCCTCTTCCTTCACTGATATTTGTTCCTTCATATAAAACAGTTCCAACAAATGTGTAACACCCTTCAACTGTTGGTAGATTAGGTGATGGCATAACCCACGGTAGAAGAGTTTGCTCAAAACTCATTCTTCTATCATAATTTTCCATTTCTATAATTGAAAAGTTAGTTTTTGTATCGGTCCAGTATTGTTGGTGCATTTTAGCAACTTCACCCATTGTTAGACCATGCCTTACAGGTAGTGGGTGTCTACCTACAAATGAAGAGAACTCAAGTTCAAGTACATTGCCCTCAATGGTGTCCGCATCAATTGGATTAGGTCTATCAAGAATAACAACTTCAATATCTTTGTTTGCACACGCTTCAAGTACATAGGTCATTGTGTAAATATAAGTATAAATTCTCGTTCCTACATCCTGAAGATCAACAAATAAGTAATCTATTCCTTCAAGCATAGCATCTGTAGGTTTTCTCGTTTCTGAGTATAAAGAATAAACAGGTAATTTGAAATATGGGTGAGTGTAATGGTCGGTCTCTATCATATTGTCTTGTACGTCTGTAACAAAACCGTGTTGGGGCCCATATATTTTTTTGAATTTATCACCAAAAATTTCCATAAATATTTCTACTGAATGGGAAAGTTCAGAGTCTACACTAGCTGAATGACACAATAGGCCTATATTTCCTTTGTACTTAGCTTGTAAATCTTTATCACTTTTCAGTTTATCTATACCAGTAATGACTTTCTTAGACATGCGTCAAACCTTTTTTTATTAACAGTTTAGTAGTTGTTTGTTAGCCTAATTATACACACATATACATAAATTATAAAGAGTAGGAGACATAGATGAAACAATATTTAGACTTAATGAAACGAGTTTATGAAACTGGTACTGTTAAAGATGACAGAACTGGAACAGGTATAAAATCTGTATTTGGCCATCAAATGAGATTTGACCTTTCTGAAGGTTTTCCATTAGTAACAACAAAAAAATGTCATTTAAAATCTATTATTCATGAACTTCTTTGGTTTTTACAAGGAACAGGGAATATCGCTTACCTTAAAGAGCATAAAGTTAGAATCTGGGATGAGTGGGCCGATGAAAATGGAGACCTTGGTCCTGTTTACGGAGTTCAGTGGAGATCTTGGAAGGGGATTGATGGAAAAGTTCATGATCAAATAAAAGACGTAATAGAACAAATTAAAACTAATCCAAACTCAAGACGTTTAATTGTTAATGCATGGAATGTTGGTGAGCTTGAGCATATGGCCCTACCTCCTTGTCATATGTTTTTTCAATTCTATGTTGCAGATGGAAAGCTTAGTTGTCAGTTGTATCAAAGAAGTGCAGATATTTTCTTAGGAGTTCCATTTAATATCGCAAGTTATGCTGTATTTACAATGATGATAGCAAAGGTTTGTGGGCTTGAGCCTGGAGAGTTTATCCATACAATCGGAGATGCACACTTGTATTCAAATCATATGGAGCAAGCACAACTTCAAATGACAAGAACTCCATTTAGTTTACCAAAAATGACAATCACACGTGATGTAAAAGATATAGATGATTTTAAATTTGAAGATTTTGAGCTCACTGGATATGAAGCACATCCACATATTAAAGGTAAAGTGGCCGTATGATAATATCAGCGATTGTGGCCGTATCCAAAAATATGGCCATTGGCCTGGATAATAAAATGTTGTGGCGCTTGTCCGATGATTTTAAGAATTATAAAAAAATTACAACTGGTCACTGTTTAATTATGGGACGTAAAACATTTGAATCAATAGGAAGACCTCTTCCAAACCGTACAAGTATCATCATTACTCGTAACAAAGATTATCAAGCCCCTGAAGGATGTTTTGTTGTCCATTCACTTGAACAAGGAATTGAAAAGGCCAGGCAGTTAGGTGATGATGAATGCTTTATAAATGGCGGTGGTCAAATTTACAAAGAGGCCTTACCTGTTATTCAAAGGGCTTATATGACAAATGTTGATTGCACGATAGAAAAAGCTGATGCATTTTTTCCAAAAATTGATTTTACTTCATGGAAATTAATTGAAAGTTTTTCTCATCCAAAAGATGAAAAAAATGAATACTCTTGGGAATTTAATTATTATGAAAGAGCCTAAACAAAAACGAGCTCGCGTCACTGTGGATGCTATCTTAGAAGCAAGTAAAATGGTCCTTGAAAAAAGTGGGCTAGAAAAATTTAACACAAACTATATTGCAGAAGTTGCTGGTGTGAGCATTGGATCTCTCTATCAATACTTTAAAAATAAAGAATCAATTCTTGAAGTACTTTTAGAAAAAGAACTTACAAAAAATAGAGATGATCTAAATGATCTATTAGTAGATTCTGAAACTAAAAGTCTTGAAGAAATTGTTGAGTCTGTTGTCATTTATTTTGTGGAAAATTGGGAGAAAAAAGGTGTATTTGGAAAAATACTCTTTCAGTATGTTCCAGATATTGTAGATATTACTTATTTTAAAAATATTGATCAAAAACTTATTCCTTTTTTAATTAATAAAGTTCTTAATAATAATAAAGATATTAACAATACCATTAATAAAGAAGATTTAGAGTATGCTTTATTCCTAGTCATCCAAAATGTTAGAAGCACAATTTTTTTAATAAATGGCCCATACAAAGAGATGGACAGGGAAAAAATAAAAAAAGAACTCTCAATTATGATCAGTTCTTATCTAAGAGCCCGCTAATGAAACTAATTTTTTCCTTTTTACTTTTAGTAAGTTTTTCAGCCTATGGAATGAACTTCAAAAGTTTGGAAGGCAAAAGACAACTCTTTGATGGTAAAACCATTATTTTTTCAGGTTTTATAAAAAAAATAAAACATATTGAGAATAAAAATAATGAAAAATCACAAATTAAATTCTTTGACCTTTACTCTAAGTATTTAATGAATCTTGAGTTTAATGAAGTTATAAATGGCAAAAGAATAAATTCGAAATTTCATTGTGCTCATATGGAGTACGCCACAATTAGAGGTAAGTTTATTGCTAGCAAATCAAAAAATACAGTTGGTAGAATAATTGTTGATAAAAAATCACCAATAAAATGTGAAAAAGATAATAATTATAAAAGTATAAATAAAACGAAAACAGTTGATGATCTTAAAAATTCAACATTCAAAGAGGCCATTTCTTTAATCAAAGTTAAAGGTTATATAAACAAACTTAAAACAAACTATATCTCGAATAAAGAAGAAGCTAAATTTAGACTCATTGACGATAAAGATTCAAAATTTTATCTATCTGTACATCTTGGAATTAAATACAACGATGACATTGTTAATAAACTTAGTTGTGGTGAAGGCAATATGATAGAAATTTCAGGTTATTTTACTAAAAATAATAGTAAGTACTCTAATGAGGTTGGTAAGTTAAACTCGTTAACTCATAGCCATCTAGTGTGTAAAAAAAGTAAATTAGAACTCAGTGCTAAAGAAAAAGAAAAACTAAAAAAACAATCTGTGACTGAAAAAAACTCAAAGCTTAAGACCATTTTCATTAAGTATAAAAAAGAATTTAAAAACAAAGTAATAAACTACCAAAAATTAGATATGATGATCAAGGCAATGGTGAATATATGTAAAGAAGGAGGTAACAAAAACCTTATCATGACCTGCTTAAAAGTTGATGCCTATCTAAAAACAATGGATCAACGTGATCGTATTAGTTTTAAAATTAGAAACTTTTTTTCCAACGTTAAAGATAAAAGTGTACTCTATACTTATGATCCAAAAAAAGAAAATAAACTAACTGAGGTCATAAAACAGTTCTATCCTGATATAAGTTCATATATCATAGGGGTACCTGCCAGATGTTTTAAAGGGACTTATAATCCTTCAAACCCTAAATATCCCTACAGTGAGCTTAAGATCTCAAAGAGAACGAAAGAGTTCATTACTCCTATTTTGGCCAAATTTAATGACCCAAAACTAAAGTGTCGCTCATTTATTGAATCAGTTTTTCTTATTGGAAATATGGATAATGATGATAAACTGGATGTTTTAAGAATCGACTCTAAAAAAGAGAAGTATTTAAAAGTTTTATCATCTGATATTTAATATTATTTTGTTAAGACTGCTGTAGCATCTTTACTAAAAGCAAAAATTGTCTCATCAATTTTGGTACAACGAGTAATTTCTAGTTTCATTTTTGCATTGAGAATTTTTGCTTGATCTGGGCTTTGTATACCTGTTTGCATTTGATCGAGATTTTCCATACAGTTTTTTACAAGTTTTAAAACCTCAGTCATCGCTCTAGGAACCTTAGAAGTGCCAGTTTTTCTAGTCATATTTCTAACTGCACCAGTATAAGCACCAATTTCTTCTAGGCCCATTGTTGTTGCAGTCCCATAGATTCGATCTATTATTTGCGCAAAGTTTATAAATTGCTCAGGTTGCTGTGGGTTAGTTTGTAGACTTTCTACAATAGGAGTTAGTTCTACCTTTAATTGGTTTAATTCATCTGTAAACATTTCTATTAATTCGTTATCTATTTCCATGCGAGTATTATAAATTGTTCTGAATTTTTAGCAAGAAAAATTATTTTTGGCATTTTGGGCAATAATAAGTTCCACGTTGAGCTAGTGTAATTTTCTTTACTTGCGTCTTTTTGCACATTTGGCATATTTTTTGATAAAAAACAACAAGATGCCCAACACCGTTACCTTTACTGCCTGTAGTGTCAGCATAACCTCCAGCAAAAGTTGTACCACCTGTTTGTGTTGCTCCATCAATGACAGTAAACACATGCTTATATAAATTTTTTATTTCTGACTTAGTTAATGACTCAACTTTTCTGTCTGGCATAATTTTTGCTCTAGCACATATTTCGTTGGCAATATAATTTCCTGTTCCAGCAAATAAACTTTGATCAAGAAGAGTTACCTTAATAAGTCTTTGTGGGTACTTTAATAATGAGCTTTTAAAATATTTATAAGTAAAATCTTCACTTTTTAAATCATGCCCAAGTTCTGCTAATTTCGCTTGTGCTTCGTTTTTATCATAAAGATACATATGTCCAAATCTTCTTGGATCAACATAGGCCACATAAACTTTTTCATTATTATAAAGGCCAGTAAACTGCAGGTGAGTATGCTTTTCAGTTACTTTCGTTTTTGATATTCGCCACCCTCCAGTCATTCCAAGATGACTTAAAAGATGTCTTCCGTCATCTAGTAAAAAGTTGAGCATTTTACCTTTTCTTTTTACAACATCAATTGTTTTGCCTTTTAGTTTTTCCATTTTTGTGTGAATGATTGAATCACTCACACTTGAAGTAGTGAAATTAGTTATTTTTAGCGGCATCACTTGGTTTAGTTGTGAGGCGATTGTTTGGACTTCGGGTAGTTCTGGCACTTTTTCTATAACCTTTTGTAATTGTTTAACTAATTACTAAGTATCATAAGTGGTAAGCACCTGTAAGCCCCATAGCGTATCAAACCTTAGGTAAACGTAGAACATTTTCAAAGTTTTGAGCACTTTCTTTTGCTTTCAAATCTCTTATATGTTCCATTATTTTGATAGATGTTTCTTTTTGAAGTGCTCCATCTATTCGTGAGTAATGGTCGGCCAACTTAATGTCTTTATGACCTGTCATTGCCATAACCGCATCAAGTGAACCACCAACTTGTCTGGCAAGTGTTCCCATTCCGTGTCTTAGAATGTGAGTTCCTGAGTATTTAATCCCTGTTTTTCTTTGAGCTCCTCGATAATTGATTTGGATTGTTCCATAGTTAAGTGGACTTCCTTCTACGTGAAAGAGAAAGTCGCAACCATGAGATCTCATCGTGATTCTTCTTTCAATTATCTCAAGTAGCTCATCGGTGATGTAAACAACTCTAGGTTCTTTATTCTTTGGAAAGGGGTTTAGCTTAATAAATGTCTTATTGCTTTGGCACCAACTACAGGTTTCCTTGATTAAAAGCGTCCTTCTTTTTAGGTCTATGTTTTTAATTTGGATTCCAGCAATCTCACCAATTCGACCAGCACAAAAGAACTGAGTAATAGCGAGATCACGGTATATAGGCTTTAAAGCTGAAAAGAATTTAAAAGCATCTTCAACAGGTATCTTCTTATCTTTCTTAGGTGGTTCTTTAATAAAAGCTAACTTCTTATGCCTTCTTCTAATTGGAGATTGAAGATTTTTAGATTCTTCTTCAAACTCATCTTCATTCTTGTACCAATTAAAGATAGTAGTGAAGAGATTTAATTCATTATAGAGATTGCATCTTGCGTGTTTGCCTTTTCCAAGAACTTCCCAATCTTCTGATTGATAGTAAGTAACCCATTTTTCAAGCCATTCGTTGATCTGTGTCGAAGTAATATGATCCATTGGCAGATTTTCAAGGTCTTTTAATAGCTCATATCTTCTTGTCCACACTTGTTTTGTACTTTCAGCTAAAATAGGAAAATGAAGTCTATTCATTGTTTCCCATACGTCTTTAAGTGTTGAGCAGTCATTCTCTGATAACCGCTTAGTTCTCTTACCGTCGAAAGTATTTTTCCAAAACAGGGCCTGGCGAATGGTTTTAAATGTTGCTGAAAATTGTTTCCCCCGAATCTTCTTTCTGGCCATGTAGTGACCTGTTTTTCTGTGTTTAAAGATTCCAGGTTGGTGTTTCAGCTTTTGGTAGATGTATTCTCTTTTTTTGTTCATGAGTTATCCTCCTTCTTCAATGAGATTGAGAATTTCGTCGGGAACAAAGTAGAGTTTCCCCCATCGTTTCCTGTAAGGTATTTCGCCCTTTGAGACCTTATTATAGATCGTCTGTTTGGCGAGCCCAGTGAATGAAACTAAATCATTCACGGTCCATAGTATTTTATTGTCAAAGAGCGTTTTGTTACCAATGTACTCGATTTTCTTACTCATGTTTACTCCTTTTAAATTAAAGGTAAACTATAGATAGAAGCATTATTTTGCGAAGTGATCTTAGGTGATTTTTATAAATATCTGAAAATACGAGTTTTTTATGGGAAATAAGAGTAAAACAAAGATTGAACTAACCAAATTGAATATTTCATTAGTTGAACTTTTTAAAGCATATCAAGATGTATTTATTGGAGTTCACGACTTTATGCAGTTTGTTTTAGACAGTAAGATACGGCTATTTTTTACTAAGAAACCTGAGGAGAGTCAGAGAAAAGAACTATTTCATATTGGTAAAGAATCAGAAGATGAATGGGAAGGTGAGAATACTGACTTTGATTTGCAAGAATTTGAATTTGATCAAGAAAAACTCTTAAATTCATGGCAGTGTTATAAGTCTGAATTTATGTCATTTTTTATTTCTTATATGAATAATTCAACAGAAGAATTGAAGAAGATTTTTGCCTATATTCCAGTCTACGGTGAACCCGACAAGGAAGGAGTTTCAGATCATATTTTTACAGAACAAGTCTATTTAGAAGAAGTTTATGTAAAAAGAGATGAATTTGATAAGTTGATTTTAGAGAACTTTAATTTTCAAGTTAATGTCACTTTCCTTGGTAATTCGTTCAGAAGGGCCATGATACAGTTATCAAAAAACAATACTTACTTTGAGGATTATAAAGAACGACAAGCACTTGTTCTATCGCATTTATATCAAAATCATAAAGAAGGAAAAGTAGAGGCATTTGACTTATCTAATCTTGAAGAATCTATCAGTGATGACCATAAGAAAAGAGGTTCGATCTTTAAAGACAAAATGATTCTCTTTTTAATCCTACAAGATCAGGGACTAAAGTTCAGGCCTAATGTCAGTATCACCTAAGTTCACTTGGATATAGTTAGACCTTCTCGATAAAACCTCCGTGTGTTTAACGAACATCGGAGGAAAAATGAAATTAACACACAGAATCCTAATTGATCTCATAAGAAGAGATTTAAGAAACCCTAAAATTACACTCAAACAACTTGAACCTCATGTGGGCACAGTTTCTTGGTTATTAGATCAAATGTCTAAGAGCCGTGAAGTCATCAACTTAGAAAAACAGTTGAAAAAGAAGATCAATCAATTCGGAAAGAAAAAATAGGCCTCTCTGTAATAAGAGATAAGGTTGCGAGAAAGAGAGGTTAAAAAATGATTGATGATGTATTGATAGGTTTATCTTTAAATGATGATAAAGAGTTTATACCACTGTTAATTGAGAGAGTTAAATCCAAAGCTAAGCTACATAGGTTTAGTAATGATAAAAATAGAAAGTATTTGAGTGTATCTTGCTATCAATATCAACAAAAACTGGTCAGCTTTAAATATTGGAAGAATGTTGGATATTATGGATTACCTGATATTTATATTTCTTTTCATTTGTCTCAGTTCGATTCGTTTAATCAGTTCAAGAGGTGGTTAAGAGAACTCACAGGTCAGCATTTTGATAGAATATTCAGGGGTGGCGATGTTTATAGACTTGATTGTTGTTTTGAAACCTTAGACTTTGATATTGATTACATTCACCATAATGGAAGAAGAAAGTACGTTCAACTAGATAACCTTAAACATTATGGAGAGTTTCATGAAGTTTAAAGATGGTCGTACAATCCAAAACAACAAGAATGGCGATATTGTTTATGAATCAGAGGCCAATCCTAAACATATAGTGGGTGAAATTGAATTTGATGAGGATATTGAAAGCATAAGAGCAATCAAGTTTGAAGAAAGACTCAGGAAGCGTTCTAAAATTCCAATTAAGTATCTTTCAGAAATTGAGCATCTCGTTAACTTCTCCCCATTTAGTTACAGTAATGGATCGCCCAAATACGTCTTTTACAAATATTCAAAGGTAGAAGCAAAGAAGTTAAAAACGAAGTCATTAGGGAGGATTTATAAGTTGATTTTAGATTCAAAGAAAATGGGTATGCAAAAAGCCTTTAAAAAGCATAACGCTAGTAAGGACTTAACAAGAATAATGAAACCTTTTGTTTATCAGAAAATCAACCTAGACACCTATTGGCAAAAAAGTATGAAACAATTTTTAAATGGAGAATAAAATGTCTAAAGAAATTAAGAATAATAAAGAAGTAGTTGTTGTAACTGATTACAAGAAACTATCAAAGGAAGAGAAGATTCAAAAGTTTTATGAGTTAAGGGCTAAGGGTCATAGCTTTGATTCAATTACTCAAAAGTTAGGTGGTTCAAAGTCCACATGGCGTAAAAGAGAAGTTGATAACCATGATGAGATTAACAATTACAGAATGATGATCAAGGAAACTATGCTCAATAAGTTCAAATTAGGAGAGTTTCATCAAATTAAACGTTTAGGTGAGGAGCTATCAAAAATTGATGAGGAACTTGCTAAGCGTGACCTATCAGAGGTCTCTACTGAAAAGCTAGTCGATATGAAGCTAAAAGTTCTTGATAGGGCCAAGAAACATTCTGAATTTGAAAGAGTCTTTGTCACTAATGATCAAATTAGAAAAAAGAAGATGGATAATTACGTCAACCCACTTGAAGAGGCCTTAGCTACTTCATGGGGCTAAATCATCCCGAAACTGTACCGATTTTGGAGAAAATTATGAATTTAAAAGAAGCAAAGAATACGATTGAAGAGTTACTTAATGGAAATAACCCAATGACAGGTGCCATGATCCCAAGTGAATCAGTCTTTAATGAACCAATAATAATGAGGGCCTTAATGGTGTCTGTGAAAGCATTAGAAGCTGGGATTACAAAACCTTTAAGAAAGGGTGAACCATGGACTAGAGATGAATACAAACGTCTGAGAGATAGCTTTAATGAGAGAAAGTCATTCAAAGAGATTGCTGATGATTTTCAACGTACTGAAAAGGCCATAATTTCTAAACTTGTCTTTCTTGGACTCATTGAAGATCCATATCAAAGATAAACTCAGGGCCCTATTTATTAGGGCCTTTTTCTCATTTAAACATTGTGCATGGTGTGATAAGTTCTTAAAAGTATAGAGATTTACTGCATTATTTCATCTCATGATATTCCCATGACATGAATTGGATAAAAAATAGTAATGAAACAAAAAATATCGCTTATCACATTCATTTTAGGGTTGGTTCTAGTGATCTTTTCGTTCACTCTTAGAGAGTCTTATGAAAAAGAAATGTATCAACTTTATATTGATCAGCAAAAAGATAACCTCGTTAAGGGCTGGACTAAGAGTTGGCAAGATTATTTGATTCAAAATTACAATCAAAGTTCTGACTCTAATGCCATTACAATAAAGGTTGATCGTAATGGAAAAATGATTGATAAGAATTTTTTCCCGTCCAAAGCTAAAAGTGATGGTGATTGGAAACCTTTTACTGCATTATCACAAATCGAACAAAAAAAGTTTCTTGAGAGCCAACTTATTAAGAATGGTAGTTGGGATAAGGCCTTAGCTGTTAAGAGACTTCACTCACTTGACAGTAATTATCAGTTTAAGCAACTAAGTCTTTATGAAAGTACACTCATAGATCAAAATAAAAAAAAATCTGTATCTCTTATATTTGAACAGTTAAAAAATAAAACAGACTTTAGTAATATAGAAAATAACTATACTTTTGATCATGTTTTAATGATTGCTGATAAAGATGGAGTTATCTCATTATCAGTACCATCACTAAACTATCTAACAAATAAGATGTTTCCAGCTTTTAGAAATGATGCCAATGTCACTGAAATAGAGTTAGTTTCAAATCCATTTCAAATTCAAATAAAACAAGGGTTCAATCCTTTCAAATTCAATTCCGTTCGAGAAAAAACTTTGATGGGGATTGGTTTTGTTCTACTCTTCTTAGCGGTTGGACTTTATCTGTTAGAACTAAAAAATAAACGTTTAGAGGTGCTTAAAAAGGTAAGTTTCTTAAATCAATTAGTTCATGAGGTTAAAACTCCAATAACTGGGATCAGGTTAAACTCAGAGTTACTACTAAAGCATGGACATGATGACGAGTTAATCACGGCCCTTATGAAGTCCTCCAAAAGGTTAAATGACTTCTTTGAAGATATTGTTCTAATCAATAAGAGTGATAAATCTATAAATATCGCAACTTTAAATGATTCAGATTTTCATTGCTACATTGATGAAATTGTCTCTGAGTTTAAGAATAAAATTGTTATATCTAAATCAATTCAACAATCAGTAAATATTGATAAAGGCCGATTAAGAGTAGTTCTTAGGAACCTACTTAAAAATGCGATCAGATACGGGAAACGTGGAACTCTAAAAATAGAGTTAATTGATAATCACCTAGTATTTCAGGTCCAAGATGAAGGGCCAGGAATTGACCTACAAGACAGTGGAAAAATCTTTGAAGAGTTCTACCGTTCAAAATCAGCTAAGAACACTTCTCCCGATGGCCTTGGTATTGGTTTATCTATTGTAAAAAATCTAGTGACTCAAATGAATGGTGAGATCGAGCTAATGAATCCAGGTAAGGAAAATGCTCTGTTTGAATTAAGGATTAAAAATGAGTCATAAAATACTTATCGTTGAAGATGATGAGAATATTCAATTAGGTCTCAAAAAAGCACTAGAGGCTGAGTCCTTCATCGTCGAACAGGCATTTGATGGAGAGGATGGTGTTTATCTTGCAAAAACTGTAGCACCTGATTTGATCATCTTAGACATTATGATGCCTTTTATGAATGGTTTTGAAGTCATTTCAGAGTTAAGAGGTGAAGGAAATTCGATCCCAATAATTGTTCTCTCTGCACGAGTTGAAACTCAAGATAAAGTTCGTGGCCTTAAATTAGGAGCGGATGATTATATGGAAAAACCTTTTGCACTAGAGGAGTTACTTGCGAGGGTTCATCGCAAGTTAGGTTCTTCAATTAAAGAAGAAGTCGTATTTGGAGAGTTTACTTACAGTCTTAAAACTTCAACATTAAGAAAATCGAACTCAGCGATTGAACTTTCAGGAAAAGAGATAAAGTTAATAGAGTTTTTATTAAAACGAGATGGTCAGGTTGTTAATCGAGAACAGATCATTTCTGCAGTATGGGGAAGTTCTTATGATGGCACAGATCGTACAGTAGATAATTTCATCTTAGGTCTTAGAAAAAAGATTGGAAAAGATCACTTAGTAACGGTGAGAGGTTTAGGCTATCGGTTCATGACAAAACCATGACATGACCGTGAAATTGTGGGGATAGAGACAGTCGATAATGGTTTTAATAACAAATCACTTATCGAGGAGATTAAGAATGAGAAAGATGATTACATTTACATTAACTGCCCTAACAATGAACGTATTTGCTAACGGACTAGATATTACACACCGTTACCAAGATGCTATGGATGCCCAAAAAGTTGAGCAAAACACTGAGAAAGCTAAGGTTATTCTTGAAGATGTTCTTGGCGATATTTCTAATGATCATCCATTGTTTGAAGATATTTATAAGTCCTATTTAGATTATAGTGGTGTTAAGTCCAGTGACGATCTTGAGAAGGCTATTAAATTTGCAACTGGTAGAAAAGAAGAAGCATACTGTAAAGGTACTGGACTTGTATTTTCTAAGGCATTTCATAACGACGGAACAATCTCAAGATTATTTCTTGGTAAGAGCAAAAGAACACTTGGAAAAGATTCTTATTCTGTGATGTATGATGGAAGATGGACTTATCAACTAGATACTGAGTATCGTGAGCCAATCAAAAGTGAAGTTTGGATCAATTCTGCGGATGAGAACCACTATGATATTCAAGAATTAAGAAATACTCCTAAGGGGCGTGATAAAGGTAAATGGACTGCTAAATGGAGAGATGGATCTTTCTCTAATAGTTTCAGCACAAAAGGAAGCGTTAAAGAGCCTATCCCATTGTATATGGCCGTTGATTACCAAGCATGGGGAACACCTGACCTAGGCTACAGAATTGACTTCAAGGTTGGTAACACTCAAAAAACAAGTTCGCATGAATCAACATTTGGGCACGGACGAATCCTTTTAAATGGAGAGAGAACAGTTAAGAAGAAGTTAAAGTTTTACAAGACTACAGACTTCGATCAAAAAGTTAGAAAGTATAATGATTGCTTTCTGGTAGAGACTAAGATTAAGTTTGCAGGGATTGAAAGAAAAAAGAAGTAATTAGATATATTAGATGGGGGAGCCTTAGTGCTCCCTTTTTTGTATTTCTTTAAACCTCACAAAAGCCAACTTATTGAAAAATCGGACAATACACCTTCAAGTCACTGAATTTATTATACATGGTAAAATATGGTATAATGGAATAAATGTGGTAGAAATGTGGTTTAATTATGGTAAGGTAATGGCTCCTAAGATCCGATAGGTATCTTAGGGGGTAATTATGGAGGTACTATTTTGACATCAACAGCTCAAGCATTATTTGGAAATGTTCCTCAAACTGATCCGATTGGATTTTTTAAGGGGACACAACCTGATTACAAAAAGGCAGTCGATTTTCTGAAATTTAGAAAAGAGGATGTTTCTGTTGCTACAAATGTACCTAAATCATCAGTAAGGTATGACAAGAAGATTCCCAAGGAACTTCAAGAGCGTATTCAGGAATGGGCCATTGCAATTAACCTTGTTGCGAGCTATTTCAATAACCAAGAAAAGACAATGCTTTGGTTCCAAATGCCAAACCCCATGCTGGGAAGTATTGCTCCAAAGGACATGATTAGATTAGGCCGTTTTAAAAAGCTGTATAAGTTTATTCAAACCGCACTAGATGAGAATCAAGCAGAGTAATGGGAAAAGGTAAGGGGAAGAATAAAAAGAGCCCATTTTTTCATAATTCACTTCCAAAACAGAACATTGGTAAATCGTCTAAAAAGTAGATCGTCTTAGATCAATTCTCATTAACTCAGCTTAAAGAACAAAAGAAAAGAAACGATGCTTTGATAAAGTATCACTGGGACTATTATAGTGAGTTGGCAATTCAACGTGATAAAATCAAAGATCAGTTAAATGAAGTCTTACTTGAAAAAGTATTAAGAAACTATCAGGTCACAAACTGGCAACGTGCAGTTAAGTATAAATATTCGTTACATCCTTTATCCTGTGTTGGCAGTTTAAAGATGAGTGGACGTTTTAACTATGGTGAGGATATTGGAAGTAACTTTGGCCCATTTCCTGCTTTGTATTTAGCTTCTGATAAAGACACCGCTCTACAAGAAACATTAGGTCAAGAATTACAAGCTAGTGATGCTCCATTATCAGCACAAGAATTGGCATTATCCAATCCTCAATCAGAAACAATAGTCTCGTTAAGTGGAGAACTTGAAACAGTATTCGAGCTAAAGAACAGTAAGAACATAGCCAAATTTGTAAATTTAACCAAGTCCTTTAAAGTCAGTCCTGCTTTAAAAAGCGATGCCAAGAAGTTAGGGTTAGCAAACCCTTCTGTCGCAGTTACGGCAAAACCACTTTTTGACTCGATGATGGAAAAGGATTGGAGAAGCCAGTATATGCTTTTTGATTCTCCTTTTAATGGACAAATATTTGGACATATCCTTTATGAGGCTGGAATCAATGGCGTTTTATACAATTCAAAATCAACAAAGAAAGATTGCTTGGCAGTATTCCCATTAACTTTTGAAAATAGTAATTGCTATCTAAAAATTGACGACGATCTTCCCTTGGAAAAAGTTCCGAAGAGAATTGATTCCTCTAATTACAAGTTAACAACATTGACTGCGAAAGAAGTTTTTGAGATTCGTGGTGATCTGTAAGCTACGTAAGCACAGTAAGCCCCACAAAAAGTAATTCAATAATTTATCAAGTAAGTAAAAGTAAAGTTGGAAACGAGGAGAGTCCCTCTATCATTGTTAACCGACTAAAATTCTTATGGTTAAAAATTAGGTAAGCTGACTTCGGGTAGTTCTGGAATATGACACCTAACTTGTTAATATTATTACTAAAATTTAGGGTGAGATTACAAATACTCACCCATACTCACTATTTTAATTAACTTTTCTTCTATTTCCAAATAAAGAAATGACATTTTCTGTATTGTGCTGAGTTTTTTGTTCACGAATATGTTGCATAATTTTTTCTGCAACTTCTTTTTGATCATCTTCATCACATTTGGAATAGTGGTCGGCTAATTTGATATCTTTGTGTCCAGTCATTGCAATTACTGCATCGAGGCCACCTCCAACTTTACGAGCAAGCTTTGCCATTCCATGCCTGAGAATATGAGTTCCTGAATAGGGTACTCCGCTTTTTCTTTGGGCTTCTCTATAGTTTAGCTGTACTGTTGCGTAGTTAATCGGTAGGCCTTCTACATGAAAAACATAGTCATTATTAGGGATTTTAAAAGCTTTTCTTCTCATAAGAATATCCATGATCTCATCAGTGATATAACAAGGTCTAGGTTCCTTATTTTTAGGAAAAGGTTTTAGTTCCAAAAATGTCTTATTAATCATGCACCAAACACAAGTATGCTTTATAATCATACGTCGATTTTTGAGATCAATATTTGACCATTGAAGGCCAGCTGTTTCTCCCACACGGCCAGCAGTAAAAAACTGCATCATGGCCAAATCCTTGTATAATGGTTTTAGGTATTCAAAAAACAAATATGCATCTTCAAGAGAAATTTGTTTCTTCTTATCAGGTACAGGCTTAATAAATCCTAATTTTTTATGTTTTCTTTTTATTGGACTTGTTAAGTGTAGAGCTTCTTTTTCAAATTCTTCACTTTCTTTGTACCAGTTAAAAATTGTTACAAACATATTTAATTCATTATTAAGATTGCATCTTGAAGCACGGCCACGTCCTGAGTTTTGATAAAAATCAGATTTGTAATATTCAACTAACTTATTAACCCAACTTGTAATCTTTGAAGGTGTTATTTTATCCATAGGTAAGTGTTCTATTGACTTCCAAGGTTCATAACGTCTTTTCCAGATTGTTTTAGTGCTAGTTGCAAGTGTTGGAAAATGTACTTTCTGCATTGTTTGCCAAACTTCTTTTAGAGTTGAGCAGTTAGATTGATCTTCCTCAATTGAAACACCGTTGAATTTTTTTCTCCAATTTTTGGCCTCAAAAAGAGAGTTGAAAGTTTCTTGAACAACTTTTCCATCTAATTTTTTTCGGGCCATGAAGTTGCCAGTTGTCTCGTGCTTATAAATACCTACTGAGCCTTTTAATTTTTTATAACCTTTTATGCTCATCGTGATTCTCCTTTTAACCAAGAAAGAATCTCGCTAGGAACAAAAAAAAGTCGTTTGCCACATTTTCTGTATGGTATTGATCCATTACTTACTAAGTTATAGATCGTACCTTTCTTGTATGTTGTAAATAAACATACCTCATCTATCGTCCATATTAACTTGTCAAAGAGCACGTTGTGATGGGGCATTTGCCCCTCACAACTAACTTTAGTTTCTAACATTTAGACCCCAAAATCAAGTAGAAAAAACAAAGTAACTAATTGTTATTATTAGATAAATTGTTGTTTTGAGAGTCGTTATTTTCGGTGCTTGTAAGTGCTGTATTTTTAGTTTTGCGAGCTTTTCTTTTTCTTTTTGAAGGTGATTGAGCTGTTTTGATAAGATCGTTTAAATTCAGTTTAAGACCTTGTTTTTCTGCATCTAAAAATTTTTGATAAATCCATTTTGCTTTTTGTTTGTCCGTTAATTTCTTTTCTTTAATTTTCTCCATAAGATTTTGAGAAAGATTATTGTCATATTCTTCTAAAAGAAAATTAATGAGGTCATTCTTTTTTAAATTTAACATTCCGTTAAACTCAGTCTCTAGTTGAGAAAGCCATTTATTGGCCTTCTCCATAACTTCATTAGATAGTCTTAAACGATTTGAGTCTTTTCTAACTTTGATTGTCTTTTTAATTTCATTCATTACTGACTCCATTGGCTTTGATCTTCAATGATGTACTCCCAATGACCCTTTACAAATCGCTTACCTGAAACCCTATCTTTAACCCAAATTCTTTTAATTTTTGGTTGCGTTAGGTAAGGAATATCATTAGATGATTTTATTTCCTTTTGTACTTTTATTGAGTCATTTTTATGTTTTGTTTTATGAATTAAATAGCTAAGTCCTGCTCCTAATAATGCACCAATCGCAGCTCCATTGCGTGTTGACTTGTTTCTATTTTTGCCACTTTCATGAGCATTGCCAAGAGTTGCACCTGTTATTGCTCCAACTCCAACACCTGTTACAAGGCTTTCTTTCATACTTGCACAACTTGTAAGCATCAAAAGGATTAATAGATTTATAGTGTATTTTTTCATGTAGTATTTTCTCCGTATTAGTATAAAATTTCGTATTAAGACCAATTTATAAGGTTATATGCCTATACAATTGGCCTTTGAGACTTTTGAATTTATTTATATTCTGTCTTTAAAATCCATAACTTAGTGTAGTGTCAAGCAATAATGGATTGTGGACCACTCCTCCAAAATTCCTCGCAACTTCCTCGCTATTTTCTATAAAGAGACTTGATAAGGTTTTATTTCTCTCTGGCCCAGCGTAAATAGAACTGGCCCAACCTTTAGTTAAAATGTCATCAAGAAAAATAAAATTATGAACATAGTATTCTGGTCGTGACTTATAAAAGGATTCTAGAATTGAGTCTACTATTTTTTCACTTTTTACAATCCAAAGACATCTTTGATCCTTTTTAAATTTTCCATAAAAATGAGAGTAAGATTCATAGATAGATTTTGATTTTTGATTTAACTCTACTTCTAGGGCCATAAGTTTTATATTTGTTCCATTATTAAAGTACCAATAACCATCAGGTCTTCGCGTATCGTGTGTTGGAAGGTAGCTTGGTAATTGAGACCTATCTAGCGATTTTATTTCTTGATCTGTTGTTACAAAAATATCTTTTGGATATTCATTTATAAATGGGCCTTGTTGAGTTGCTAAACAAATAAAATCATGTCTTCTGCACTCAGAAATTAAATATTTCTTTTCTAGCTCTGGAATATAACTTTTTATACAGTCAAAACCTTTCTTGGTAAGTACCCATAAAGGAAATGTTCCATTTGAATTATAACGAATAGAAATTAAGTTTTTCTTTTTTAATCTTCTAAGTTTTTCATATCTTGATTTATATTTCATATTGCTTAAAAATTTCTCATGTAAAATCGCTGAAGAGGCAACTTTATATTTCCACAAAAAAATCAATATATTTAGATCACGTTTATTGTCTTTCATTTTTATTCTCTTTCTTTGCATCAAAATATTTATCTTTACTCAAACGATACTTTTCTAGTAGTTCATTGGCCCTTTGTTCTGTTAAATGGGGAGTCTGTATTTGTTTGGTATCATTTGTTGATTTCCAAATAGCACGACCTTTTATATCTGGTATCTCGTAGGCAAGTTTGCTACTTAAAATAGTATTACTTGTTGCTATATCAGAGACTCGAAAACAAACTTTACCAGTTAAATTTGATTTCATTTGAGGGTCAATTGCATTTCGATCTGGTCTTTGAGTTGCTACAATTATATGAATTCCAACTGCTCGGCCTTGAGCCGCAATCTTGCTGGCATTTCGTCTTGCTTTTGCTACTTGTTTTGCATCAGCATAAGCACCAACCATAAATAAATCAAAAGCCTCATCAATGACAATGATCTGTCTATCGAGTTGAATTTTCTCCATGCCTTTTGGATATTTACGCTCTTCATTTGGAAGATTTAAAAATGAAGCTATATCTTTACAATTATTATAACGTAAAAGCTTACTTCTTTGCTCTATGATATTAGTAGAAAGATCATTTAGAATAGAAATTGCGTTAATGACATTATCACATACTTTAACTCTTGGTAGATTTTGAAAAAGTTGAAATTCAAGTCCTTGTTTTAAGTCGATTAATTCAAATGTATATTTTTTATTTGTTAAATATAAAGATGTGATTAACTGTCTTAAAAAAGTAGATTTTCCCATACCTGTTTGGCCAGCTACTAATAGATGAGGTATCTCAGGTAGATTGGCCTCGATCATTTCATTTCTACTTTGACCAACAAGGAAAGTGTCTTTTTCTATAGAAAAATGAGTAATTGGGCAGTCACTTTTAAGTTCGTCATAAGAATATATAATTTCCACAATTCCCTTAGAAATTTTCCCCTTTATTTCATCAATATGTACTTTGAGAGATTCTTGTAGGTGATCTTTACATTCTTTGATTTGCTTAAGAGTCTGACCATTAAGTTTAATTGTTAGCTTTCTTGAGTCCTCGTCAATCGGCATGTCAGAAATAAAAGATGGGAGTCTATTTAAAAGAGATTTCAGGCCTGCCTCTGTGAAAACATAGGTCAACTTCTTTATGAGTTTTAGTCTAAGACCTGTTTGCCATAATCCCCATAGGTACAGAGGTGAAAAAATAACAACTACTTGATACAATTTCCATAAAAGGCCAATAGGATAAAATAATGTTAGATTGAGTTTCTCTAAAACAATATAATCTATATTAAATGTAATAAATAAAATAAGACATAACATTAATCCAAGACATAATTCGACAGGAATAATTTTTGCTTTTATCCCATTATAAATTTCACTAAGAGGCTGTACAAAAAGAAGTTTTAAATTGCTTATAATTTTATCTGTATCTAAGGTGTGATTCCTTTTTTCTTTAATATTAATTGTCATTATAATTCTCCAAAAATGATGATGATTTCTGTGTCTTTTGCTACTTCAATAATACTTTGTTGATTTTTTAGTTCTTCAAGTTCTTGTTCTGCGATTCCGAGAGTTGCACTTGATGCTCCATTAAGTAAGGCATTACTTAAACTAGGTTTAACAATCGCAACACCCCCCATATTTTGACTTTGTTGCATTGTTTGCAGTGCTCCAGCAACACCAAGTCCTGCTCCTGCTAGAATCTTCTTTGAAGTTCGACCTATAACTGAGCCTTTAAGTCCTAATATTTGATCGCTGAAATCATAAGCATTTGCATTTATTTCATGGGCATGGCCATAAGAATCAACAAATTTACTGAAACTAACTAAGAGTCTTTCTTGGGTCGATGTACCTTGACCCCAAATTATAGAGCCTTCTTTGATAAATACTTCGCTATTTAATGAAACATCCTCTAGTAATTGTGCTTTTACCGGGCCATTTGTTGCGCCTGTTAGAAGTTTCGCCTTAACTGATAGTCCTAGAGGAATAGTTGATTTTTCTTTTCTTGCAACGATTTTAAGAGGCTTAACTTTAATAATTTTTATTTTTTTTCGTTTAGTCTTTTCTTCTTTTAAATCATTGTAGCTTTCAAGTTCAATTGCTTGATTATTTGTTTCAATAGTAAGTGGTGTTGAAATTTCGGGTCTTTCATTTAGTATTTTTTGATGAGGCTCTTTAAACAAAAAGATCACAGCAATAATTATAGAAATAGAGATAAACACTTTTTTAACCAGTTCAATCTTTATTTTGAGTTTATGTCCTTCTTGCCTATAAAATGCACCTTTTCCCCATCTTTTTAAAAGTCCATTATCCTTTTCAATTTTTACCTCTGCTATATCATTTGACATATTTTGCCTCTATAATTTTTTCTTTTGGATAAGAGATAACTACAATGTCATCTTGCTTTGTTTGAGTAGAGACTAATCTGAAGGCGCATCTTTTCTTTCCGAGATAGACAAATAAATTAGCAGTAGCATTTAATTGAAGTCCTTTTATGCCAATGTCATTTCCTATATATTGAAAATCAAACTGAGTCTTTCCTGGAAGTGACTGTTTTGGCTTTTCTGGAAATTCCATGATCATGACATCACCAAAAGGTACTTTAATTGTTTGTGGAAATCTCTCTGGGCAAGTTAAATAACGAGCTTTAGCAAAGCATGAAAGAGAAGTTGTTAGTATTATAAAAATTATTAATTTTATTCTCATTTATTTTCCTTTGTTTTTGTATCTAATTCCTCGGTCAGATCGAGGATTAATCCATAGGGATTTGTTTGAGTCCTATTTTTATTTTTTATTGTTACTTTTAATTTTATAGGTAGAGCTGACCGAATATTATTAACTGAATAAAGCCTATCCGCGTTTATAAAAAAAATGCCATCTTTGAAATCAATATTTCTTATAATAATGAATTGAATAATTTTATTTTTTGCTAATTTCTTTTGCTCTAGGTACTTGTTTTTCTTTTCTTGAGTCGAAAGGTATCCATCAATAATGTTCTCTATAGTGTTGAACCTTTGCTTGAGGGATATTTCTATAAAAGTTTTATACTCGAGTTTAGATGGACTTTTATCATTAATTTTATTCAAAAACTTTGAGTAGCAACTTCTTTCAATAATAATTGGTGCTTTCATACTAAAGTGAATTGTTGTAATTCCAAGAATTATTATCGTTATTACGCTTACTGCTATTGATATTTTTAAATTTTGGTTGAATTTTATAACTTCTGCCCATGCTTGTGAAAATCTCATTGATCATTTCTCCTTTTTTCTCTGTTTACTACAAGACGTTCTCGTCTTTGATGGAGTCTTTCATTCTTTTCAGCAATTTCTAACTTTTTAATGGAGCTAGGTAGTTTATTAGGCATATATTGTATAAATGGCCTATTCTTAATGGCTTTCTTATCCATCTCCTTATAGTTCGAGTTGAGCTTTTTCATCTCTTTTTGAAAACTGGGTAGTTTTTCTGGTGTTTTTTTGAGGCTAGGATTCTTAGCAATTGCCCTTTGATCTTGCCTTTGGTTCATATAGTTTTTAGTCGCTTCTAGTCCCGTACGAGGAAAATCTTTGATTTGATTAGTTGCTGATTTTCCTAGCTTCGAATTTAGTAGTTTCCCTGCTCCCATCATTGAACTAGCAATTGCAAAGCTCCCCATTTTTGAAGATGCTTGTGCGAAATTTCCACCAAAAAGAAGATTGGCAATTAATGGGGTAAATAGTAATGAACCTGCAAGCATGAGATTGAACAGTATAATTGTTAAAAAATCAGTATTATCTCCTAGCTTTTCAATATCGCTTAAAGCCGCACTCCAAAGTAGAGTCGCTAAAACCGCCCAAATAACTTTCCATGACGCAACTTTTATTATGGATTTATATATTCCGAGTGCTGCATTTTGAGTTTGAGGTAAAACATAAAGTGCAAAACAAAGTGGTGAAAAAATATAAAGCAATGTCCATGAATAAAAATATATGGCCTCTGAAACATAAACAGACACATAAAGAATAAAAAATGCTAAAAATGAGATTAATACAATTGTCATTTGCTTTACAGAAGTCCATGACCATGTAAGTTTATCAAGTTGGTCGCCCATTTTTACTAAAACATACTTAAACTCGTTTAGTTTTCCAATCTGTCCAGTTAATCCATCTGTTAAATCACCAACAATATTTAAAAAATCGGGAAATGATGAAAGCATAATTGATGCAATTAAGGCTCTACCGATGAGAGGTAGAAAACTTGGCAACGCTCCACTTGAAATTTTAAAAAATTCAATAAAAATTCCACAAAAAATTAAAAATGTTATTGTTGAATAAAATAAATTACTGAAAATGAAGTGAATATTTTTTGCTTCACTTGCAAGCCATGTAAAATCTAACATTAAAACCTCGGTGTTTTATAATTTGGTTCATGCTCTTGCATGGCATTTTTTAGTTTTTTAGCTGAGTCTATAAAAAATCGAGTCTCGTCTTTTTCCTTTTTGTTCTTTATGGCACTGTTTTGTGCTTCCAGTTTTAATAGGGCACTTTGGGTTCTCAGATTTTGATTTTGTACATGAATAGCAACGGCACTTGCTTGAGCCTGTAGTCTTACTGCACCTTTTGGTGATGCATGACGACTTTGTGAGCTAATACTTTCACCAATTCCATCAATACGCTTAGTATGCTTATTAACTTTGTTATACATTAAAATCGCCTCAGCTATACTTTTATCTAAATGACCTTGAGTCAATGAATCTTTTGAATTAACAGCATGGCCATAAATTTCCTCCATCTCTCTAGTCGCTTTTTGCAAATTATCCCAATCTTTATAGATCGCAAGATCATTATCGGGGTAAGCTGTTTTCAAAAGATTAAGAGCTTCATTTATCCCTCTATTTAGATCACGGGCCATTTTCAAGGTGTCTCTCGTTGAGCCAACAACTTTTCTCATCTCTTGCAATTGTTTTATTGCTTGTAAAAGAATTTTACCAAGATAGACTGTATCAGCTGGATTTCCCCAAAATGAAAATGATTGTATTGGAAAAGTAATACTAACAACTAAAAAGAGCCTCAATAAATATTTTTTCATAATTATCCTTTTGCTCCCTGTGGGTATTCTCTAGCAAGTTTGAAAATTAATTCCATTTGAGACTGTGTAGAGTCTTTTTGAAACTCTTTATCCATTAAACTAATGTCTTTTGGGGCAGTTGTTGCAAGCCAGTATTCATAAGGTGTACATTCTCTTTGACCCCCTATATAGTTTGGACAGATCCTCGACGAGGATTTAAACTAATTTTAAGGGGTATTTATGACAAGAAGAAAGTATTCAGATGAAGAAAAACAACAAATTATTAATGAAGCAAGAGAGTCAGGAAATATCTGTGCTACAGCTAAAAAGTATTCAATCACAGATAGTACCGTTCATGGTTGGATGAAGAAAAAATTAAAAACAAATTCAAAGCCAACCAAAGACTTAAATCAAGAAATTAGATATCTAAAGCGTCAACTAGCTGATAAAGAGCTTGAATGTGCTGTCTTGAAAGATCTAGTAAAAAAAACTGTACAAGTCTGGACTCACGAAGATCAACAGCTAATGAGTACATCTCCAAACAATATCCAAAAAAGAAAATACTAAAATTCGCTGGTCTATCAAGGTCAACTTTTTATTATAAATTAAAAGACACAAAAAAATTAAAACCTGGAAGACCAATTCCAGGTTATTCAAAAAATAATAATGGTACATTGACTCCTGATCAATGGATTGTTGCCAAGCTTAAGGCCTATAGAGAAGATATTAATTTTCAAAATGGAATTGGCTGTAAAGCTCTTCATGAATACCTAGAACTAGAACACCAAATAACGGTCAATCATAAAAAAATATATCGTCTATGTAAGGAGAATAAACTTTTATTGTCCCGTAAAAAGAAAATTAAAAAAGTTAAAACGATGGCGAATAATATTAGTGTCATTGCTCCAAACCAGCTGTGGCAGTTTGATATAAAGTATGGATATGTACATGGAGAATCACGTCCATTCTATTTTTTAGCATTTGTTGATGTCTTTTCCAAAGAAGTCGTTTCGTATCATCTTGGCAAAACATGTCGTAAAGAAGATTTAAAAATAACTTTAAAAGCAGCTTTAAATAAGTTGAGTGATGAAGAACTTAATACATTAATTATTAGAAGTGATAATGGTCCTCAAATGAGCTCTAAGGCGTTTAAAGAGTATGTTGATACAGTGAACTTAACACATGAATTTACACCTGTTAGATGCCCAAACAAGAATGCTTATATTGAATCATTTTTTTCAATATTTGATACAGAGTTTTTGCAAGTTAGATATTTTGAATCAATGAAAGATGTTCATAGTCAGGTTGGAGACTGGATTGAATTTTACAACAATAGAAGATTACATGGTTCGCTGAAATACAACTCACCAAAAATATTTATTAAAAAATTTAATGAAGGAAATTTTGAAGGAATTAAGGTATCAGCTTAAATGAGAAATGTGTCCAACTTTAGGGGGTTGACAGGGTGGAGCTGTATCTTCAAAAACTTTTTGTTGAGCTTTATCTGAAAGTTCTTTGTCGATTTCATCATCAAGGTTTCTTTCAATTCCTGCTGCTTTTTCTGCTTCCCATTCTTTTATTTCAAGTGCAACTGAACCTTGGCTGCAATTTGCAAGCTCTGAAATTTGTCTGAATGTTAAACCTTTTGATCGAAGTCTTCTAATTAAAGCTGAAGGACGAGTCTTCTTCCTTCCGATGTGAACACCACGCTCCTTGGCGGCTTTGAGGCCATTAACCACCCTCTCCCTTATAAGGTCTCTTTCGAGCTGAGCGATACTTGATATGATAGAAAAAATAGCGACACCTAAAGGTGTATTGGTATCAAGATTTTCAGTCATACTAACAAAAGCAACATCAAGCTCTTTGAAAGTTTCAAGAGCTTTTAATAAATGCGAAGTGCTTCTTGCATACCTTGAAAAGGAGTATACCAAAACTTTTTCAATTTTACCAGACTTCACATCTTCCATCATACGATCTAAGGCAGGACGTGATGCTTTCGCACCAGAAATACCATCATCTTCATAAATAACATAATCTTGAATACCTTTATCTGTGCAATAACGTCTTAATGCTCTAATCTGAGCGTCGAGGCCTGAAGATTGCATTGAAGTTGAGGTTCTTGCGTAGAGGGCTGTGATTCTTTTTTGTGAATTGTTTTTCATTTACTTCACCTCCCTAAGTTCAATTTGAACATTATAAATACGAGGTATAGAAAAAGCTTTATTTAAAACTGACGTATTTGCATCAACTCTAAACCCTTTTTTGTTCAGACCTTGGCAAGAACCGTAACTTAAAAATCCAGTTCTGTATTTTTTGGAAGGTATTTTGAAGTTGTAGTTTAAAGTCAGAGCATTACTTTCATTAAGATCAGAGCTTGAAAAGCTTCTTTTGTAAAAGATATTATTTTTAGAGGACTTAACGAAGTCTCCAATAGAATAAAAGCTGTCATCAATTTTATACCTTAGTTGGTTATTAAAGTTAATCTGACTCATATCTACTGGATTGTAATCATAATAATCTAGCTCCCTGTAATTGATATTACATTGCCCTTGCTTGTCGATATACAAGCAATGCCTAACTGGTGAAGGGAGACAAACTTTCTTTTTCCAATGAAACTTTACTGTCTTAGTAGAAGTTTTAAAGACAGGATATTTATCAGAAGCACTTATAGAGATTTTAAGTTCTTCATTAGGAGCAACTTTTCCTAGATATGAATCTGATGTAATTTCGTCATTTTCATAAAAAATAGTGATAGCTCTTGTTGTTGTAGATAAAACTTCTTTTTCTTCTTCCTTTTGTGGTTCTCCAAAAGAAAATGTTAATATTGAAATTGGTAGTAGTAATAGATTTTTGGTCATATGTTTTCCTTGAAAATAAATAATAAAAAAGGCAACTATTAGAAGTTGCCCAAAGTTAAGTAATAATGTCGTAAAGAAGTCATTTTTCCTTATAAACGCCTTCTCTGATTAAAATATAGCGGATGGTTTCTCCATACCACTTTTTACCTTGCTGTTTTGTGGGTACTTTCATTTGGTTTAGAAACTTAGCAATTTGCTTAGTGCTGTTTCCTGTTATGTACATTGATTTGATTGTTTCTAAGATTTGCTGCTCCTTTTTATAATCAACAATTTTTCCTTTCACTTTTTTCTTTCCAAATTTTGGATATGCTGGGTTTTGATGGCACTGGCTTTTATCTCTAAGTGGAATTTTGTAGTGAAGCAGTGCTTCTCTAACAGCAGTTTTGGAG
>CAKZUQ010000006.1 GCA_937923325.1 uncultured Bacteriovoracaceae bacterium | reverse complement strand
TTAAAAATTAAAAATTAAAAATTAAAAGGGCCGGAACTTTGATTCCGGCTTTTTTGTATTTGAGAAATTTGTCTTGGACGGGATTTGTTTTTCCTTGTTGGAATTTAGAATATTTAGTGATATAGGTAAAATTAATAAGCATTGTTGTTAACATAGGGGGTATTTATGGATGGGGTTTTTTCAGAATTAAGGTATTTTAAAGAACTGGCGAATCATAAAAGTATAACTCATGCTGCAAAAGTCTTGGGTATTACTCAACCCTCGTTATCTTTAGCAATAAAAAGGCTAGAAGCGATAGTTGATACAGATCTTTTAATTAGAACGAAAAAAGGAGTTGAGCTAACTAGAGCAGGACATGAACTGTTGTTTAGGTCAAATAAACTTATTGATTACTGGGAGGATGTTAAATCAATTTCCAATAAATCTATGACTGAAGTCCAGGGAAAAATTAGGTTCGGGTGTCATAGTTCAGTTGGTTTGTTTACTTTGAAGTATTTTTTACCAGGGTTTATTAAAAAATACCCTATGATCAATTTTGATATAGAGCATGAACTATCCTCGACTATAAATCAAAGAATAATTGAATTGAAGTTAGACCTTGGTATTGTTGTTAATCCTGTGAGGCATCCTGATTTAATAATAACTAAAATTTTTACTGATGAGGTTTTTTTGTGGGTAAAAGATAAGAATGTAAAACTAAATACATTAATTTGTGATAAAAATTTAGATCAGTCCCAAAAAATAATGAAACAACTAAAAAAGAAAAATATTCAATTTGATAAAATTATAACGTGTTCTAACTTGGAGAATATTACTGCATTGGTTGAGACCGGTCTTGGTGTTGGAATCATTCCAAATAGAGTTGTAAAGGAGAGTAAAAGAAAGCTTTCTCGACTTATAGAGACTCCCGTATCTAAAGATGAATTTGCCGTCGTATATCGCGTAGAGCAAAAAAATGTTAAAGCAATTAGTGAGTTAGTTAAATATATTCAGAAGGTATTTTCTTAGAGTCACTTTTGTGGCATGCTATAGCTTAAATCGGAGAAACTATGAAGACTATTTTAACAGGAATTAAGCCAACGGGAATGCCTCATTTAGGGAATCTTCTTGGAGCAATTAAACCAGCAATTGAGTTATCAAAAACAAATGATTTTGATAATAGTATTTATTTTATTGCTGACTATCATGCTTTAAATTCTGTAAAAGACGCTAAACAATTTAAAGATGATGTTTACGGTATTGCGGCAACGTGGATAGCTTTAGGGTTAGATACTAATAAGTCTATTTTTTATAAACAATCCGATGTTCCTGAAATTTTTGAGCTTACATGGATGCTGAGCTGTATGACTCCTAAAGGTGATATGAATAGAGCTCATTCATATAAAGATAAAGTTCAAAAAAATCTAGAGGCTAAAAGAGATGCTGATAAAGGCGTTAATATGGGGCTTTTTAATTATCCGGTTTTAATGGCAGCAGATATTTTGTTATATGATACTAATGTGGTTCCTGTAGGAAAAGATCAAGTTCAGCATATTGAGATCGCTAGATCGATCGCTGGAAGAATTAATGAGCATTATGGTGAGGGGACTTTGATTGAGCCTCAAGAAAAACTTCAAGAAGGTGCTGGGGCTTATATTGTTGGACTAGACGGCAGAAAAATGAGTAAGTCATATGATAATGCAATTGGAATATGGGAAACTGAAAAAAGATTAAAGAAGCTCATTAATAAGATAACTACAGACTCTTCTGATCCAGACGCACCAAAAGACCCTGATAATTCTATTATTATGGATTTGTATAGGCTCTTTGCAACTGATGAGCAAATTGCACAGGAAGAGCGCAAATTTAGAGATGGTATTGGCTGGGGATATGCTAAGGCCGATTTATTTGAAGTTGTAAATGCTTATTTATCTGAGCCACGTAAAGAATATGAAAGACTTATGGCCAATAAAGATGAGCTTGATGCGATTTTACAAAAGGGCGCTGATAAAGCCCGAACGATAGCCTCGGTTACTATGGACAGAGTTCGAAAAAGAATGACTGGATTCTAGAAACCTCTTAATAAAAACTTAAATATATCCGATACTTAATAGGACAGGAGTCTTATTATTAAGTATACAGTTAGCCTTTTTACATTTATTGCCTTAATTGTTGGCCATTCACTAATGAAGTCTAAGTTTAACACTAGGGAAGTCGCATCTGTTGAGATTGATGGATTAGAAATTGAACGCTCTTCTGAATGTAGTTATGTTTTTGATTCATTGGAAAAGTGCTTAAAAATATCAAGTAAAGTTTTGATTTATGGTAACTCGAGTGGATATTCAGAGTTTAGTATTCCTATTGAAAGGCTTGTTACGCCTTACTTTGGAGAAGTTCCATATATTATTAGTATTGATAATGATGACATGAACTGCTCTCATAGTACAAATATTAGTGAATCTGATGACTCCTATATGATAAAAAATATAAACGCTGATACTTTCTTAAAATGTCGTAACAAAACTGAAAGAAAAACTCTACTTCAATTTAGCTATGAAATTCCTATCTTTCAAAGTTTTGCAGTTAAAGAAGCTGAGTGGATGAATGGTTTTTTCCCAGATGTAGTTAATAACGCAGAATTAACGCTTTCAAATATTTTATATAAGTGGAATGAAGGTTATAAGAGTATAACTAAACCTTCGATTGAGGACTTAATAACATATAGGGCCAGAGAGCTTCTACTAAAGTATGAAGGCGATAGTGAACATAAGGTTTTTGATCCTAGAAGAAATGAGTTTCAATATAAAGTAAAATTAGCTCCTGGTGACCTAATTGAAGTTTCAAATATTAGTGGGAAGATTAATCATCCCAAATTTGGGAGTAGTAACTATTTAGGCTTTATTACTGATGATTACTTGAGTTTTAAAAATGCAGGTAAAAAATTTCTTATGCCTAAAGGTGTTAAACCTTATGGGTTTTTTTGTACTCATAATGGCTTAGTTTACGACTTTGAATATGCTTACTCTGTTGTTTTTGATACTCCTGGAGTTTTAAAATGTTCAATAAATACTCGTTCCTATAATGTCTTTTGGTTTAAACGCCCTAAGGGACAAGTGGAAGTAACATTCAAGGCTATGCAACTGAACAAGATTATAGAAAGAATCCCTCTAAGATTAGCAAACTCAAAAGTTAGAATTCAAAATAAAATTAATCAAATGAATAATGAGAATAAAGCAACTTTTGAAAAGTGGGTCTCTAGAGCTATTTCTAGTCATGAGAGAAGTATAAAGGCAATGGTAGAGGTGGATAAGGTCTTTACTTATCGAAAAGAAATCAGCGCAAAAATTAAGAAATATATAATGCTTCAAAAGCCAAGCTTTTACACTAAGCCAGGAAGTAAAGGAAAGTATTTAGAATTAAACTTATTTTATCAAGGGATTTATGAGAGCAAAAACTCAAATACTTTTTATACAAGTGAGATTCGACTTGGGAAGGTTTTGACTACTACAAAGGTGACTTCTTCCTCTGTTAAGCAATACGATAAAGAATTGATAATATCTGAAGATAGACTTGAAAGTGCAAAAAAAGTGTTTCAAGAACAAGACAATAAAACTTTAAAAAATATTTCTTATAAGAAATTAACTGCCAAGCTTATAGAAGTTAAAAAAGACTTAAATAGTGGAAATAAAGTTGAGTTCAACACTTTAGTTTTAAACAGATATATGACTCAAGTTTGTGGAAAAGTCGAAAAATATTTAAATAATTCAAATCAACAAAAGCAAAAAATTACTTTGAATAGAGTTCGAGCAATTTATGATATTCCTCTTGGAGGAAGTGTAGGTTCTTTTAGGGAGACCTCGCCTGAGCTATTCACAAAAGTGTATAAATATTTACCAAAAGAGAAAGTTATCCATACTTTCTTAGACTTTGATGAAGCTTCTGAGCAGTGTTTTTATCTATCTGCGGAAAACTTTGCGAACAAAAACTATCAAGATGCTATATTCACAGAATCAATCTAGGCATACGGTCCTTTTTTCGGTAAACTTTTTCTAAAGAAAGGATAATATTTATGAGACGCATTACTGTACCTGCACAAGAACAATTTAATGAAATTAAGCGTGGTTGCATAGAGATCACACCTGAGTCAGAGTTTTTAGAAAAGTTAAAAAAATCATATGAAGAAGATAAGCCACTTACTATTAAGTTTGGAGCAGATCCCTCAAGACCAGATATTCATCTAGGGCACACTGTTGTAATACAAAAGTTAAAACTTCTTCAAGACTTTGGTCATGAAATCAACTTTTTAATTGGAGATTTCACTGCGAGAATTGGAGACCCAACTGGAAAAAGTAAAACAAGGCCTATTTTAACTGATGAAGAAGTTATACAGAATGCAAAAACTTATTCTCAGCAAGTAGCAAAAATCTTAGATATGGAAAAAACTAAAATCGTTTTTAACAATGATTGGCTAGGAGAGTTAGGTCCAATAGATATGATCAAACTAATGGCAAAAGTTACAGTTAGTTCTATGCTTGAAAGAGATGATTTTTCAAAAAGGTATAAGAATCAAGAAGCTATATATATGCATGAGTTTGCTTATCCAATCATGCAAGGTTATGACTCTGTAGAATTAAAATCTGATTTAGAATTAGGTGGAACAGATCAAACGTTTAACTTAATGGTTGGTCGTCACTTACAAAAGGCTCATGGCCAATCTCCTCAGTGTATTTTAACGATGCCAATTCTAGAAGGAACTGATGGAGTAAATAAAATGTCTAAGTCTTTAGATAATTATATCTCTCTTGAAGACAACCCAACAGATATGTTTGGTAAATTAATGTCTATTTCTGACGAGTTAATGATTAAATATTATGAGCTTCTGTGCAGAAGACCTGCTGCAGAGGTGGAAAAAGTTATTTCAGGGCTAAAAGATGGATCCTATCACCCTATGAATGCTAAAAAAGAATTGGCCGCTGAAATTGTTGACTACTATCACCCAGAAGGAAGTGGTGCTAGTGAAAGAAAAAGATTCGAAGAAAGGTTCTCTAAAAATAAGATTCCTGATGATATTGCGATTGCAGATGTTCCTGCTGGAGAGTTAGATCTTCTTAACTTTATGGTTGATTTAGGTTGGCTAAAATCAAAAGGTGAAGGAAGACGTTTATTAAAACAAAATGCAGTGAAAATAAACTTTAAACCTCACAAAGATGAAACAGCTCTGATTGAAGCTGGAGAAGAATATATTCTTAAGGCTGGAAAGCTTAGACTAATAAAAATCTTTGGGAAATAAATATTTATGATGTTTGCTTATGGAATACTTGTAGGAATTGCACTTACAGGTATTGTTTTTGTTTTTATCTATAAAGCACTTTCAAAGTCTTTTGAGTATCGTGTAAAAGAAAGTACTCAAGTTGGTTTAGATCAAACTCTAAATCCATTCAAAGAAAAAATTGATGACTATAATAAGTCATTGATTGATTTCAAAGAAAAAAATATTGAACAAAATGCAATCTTACAAAATGAATTAAAGCACATGATGTCCATGGCCCAAAAAATGGAACTCGAGACTAGAAATCTAACTCTTGCACTAAAAGGTGATGCAAAAGCTCAAGGAGATTGGGGAGAAGTTATTCTTAGTCGAACAATGGAGATCTCTGGACTTGAAGAAGGCAGGGAGTATACTCTTCAAGGAAAAAACTTAGGTTTAAAAGATGATGATGGAAATAGTTTTAGACCGGATCTCATTTTAAACATACCTAATAACGGCCATATTATAGTTGATTCAAAAGTAAGTCTAAAGTCCCTTCAAGATGATTGTGTTAAAGACTTGAAAAGATCATTAACAAATCACATCGATGGATTAAGCAAGAAAGCTTATCAGAAATTAAATGGGGTTAATTCTCCAGACTTTGTCATAATGTTTATTCCAATAGAATCAATTATGCCAATCATGTTTAGAGAGTTTCCTGACATTTTAGACTATGCTGTTAAAAAGAATATTACTATTGCCACCCCTATATCTCTTCTACCAATTTTAAAGACGATTAGCAGTCTTTGGAGAGTGGAGAAACAAAACTCTAATGGGGTAGAAATTGCAAAAAAAGCAGGTCTGTTATACGACAAGTTTGTTGTCCTTTATGAGGGAATGCAATCAACAAATGATTTAATCAGAAAACTTTCCGACTCACATGAGGCTTCACTAAATAGATTATCAGATGGAAAAGGTGATGTTCTATCAAAGGTAGAAGAGCTTAAAGAAATGGGAGCGAAAACTTCAAAGCACTTAACTTTATAGTTAGTTAATAGCTTCCGACGGCTTGTTCTCCTAATATTATTTTAACACCAGAGCTAGTACCAAGTCTTGTTGCACCAGCTTTAATCATTTTATTGGCCATCTCAAGATCTCTTACTCCACCAGAGGCCTTAACTCCCATATCTGGACCAACGCTCTTTCGCATAAGTTCAACATCTTCTAAAGTTGCTCCACCTCCAGCGAATCCTGTTGATGTTTTCACAAAGTCAGCTTTAGCATTAACTGAAAGTTTACATGCTCGAATTTTTTGCTCTTCATCCAATAGACATGTTTCTATAATTACTTTTAATATTTTACCTTTTGCGTGACAAGCTTTTGCAAGTTGTGAAATATCATGTTCAACAATATCGTCTTCATTATCTTTTAGCGCACCAATATTTATAACCATATCGATCTCATCAGCGCCGTGATCCATGGCCCAGTTTGCTTCATGAACTTTTGTCTGCGTTGGGCTAGCTCCGAGCGGAAAGCCAACAACTGTGCATACTTTTACTTTTGTTTGTTCTAGAAGTTTGAAAGCAATAGGAACAAAACTAGCATTGACACAAACTGCTGCAAATTCATACTTTTTTGCTTCATCACAAAGATGAGTAATAGCTTCTTTCTGGGCATCAGGTTTAAGTAATGTGTGATCAATATAACTGTTAATTTTCATTTAAAACTCCTATTTTTTAAGCTTAACACTACTGAAGTAATTGATCTAGGCTATGTTTAAAACTGTCTATGTATTATACATACTGTAAATTTTCTAACACTTGTGCATCCTTAAGTGCCTAAAAATATATTGTTGATTCTTGGCACGAATGTTGAATGTAAATCAGCATATTAATTAAAAAATAGAGAACAAGGCAAGAGAGGCAATTATGAAAACATCAACAAAAAAACTTTCAGTACTAGTGATGGCTGCGTTTTTAGCAGTATCATGTGGTTCTGATAAAAACAGTTCTGGAGACTCATCAACATCCCCGGTTAGCTCTAACGACTATACAAATGGAGTCATTAATAGCTCTGGACAAGTATTTAATACTATCGAAGAAGTAAGAGCGTCTTTTGATGGGATATCCTTTGCAGCTGGAACTGCAGTAGATACAGAAATCATTCATGCAGGTAGTAAATATGCTTCTGGTGGTTATAATAATGGAACTTTAGACCTAGGCTTATTTGAGCTTAACTATAATTTAAACTTTAATATGGGTGGAAGTGCAACTGATTCTATGAGAGTTTTAAAGGTTACCTCATCTAGCGATAGCTCTGTTACTGCTGTTAAAGCAACAGACGCTCAGTATAACCCTTACACTGGACAAGTAGAGTATAACTATACAAGTGGACAAACAGTGACTTTATCTAGAAGTAGTTCTGATTACCAGAACATGCTTTTAACAGGAAATACTTCTTGTGCTTATGTTGAGGTAAAAGGGGTAACAATTACAGCTCAAACTGTAATTGCGCAACAGTACTACCAGCAGTATCAGCAAAACCAGCAATTAAGTATTAGTGGTAATCAAATTACTTGTTGGAGTTACTATGGATCAGCTATAAGCTCATATGTAGTATCAAATGCTCTTCCAATGGCCGCAAATCCAATTGTATCATATGAAAATGGTCAGTCAGGATACTTAGTAAATGTAGGTAATACATACTTTACTGGATACCAAGTTCAGTACTAACTTATCCATAAGTAATAATTAACAGACAAAAATACTCTGGCCAGGCAAATTGCTTGGCCTTTCTTATTCCTTTCAATCGTATTTTCGGTTATCCTATTTCAGTATATTTATTTAGTTAATTCAAAATGGAGGATGGCATGGCCGTTTATAAATCAGATCACAGAGATATTCTTTTTAATTTAATTGATGTTTTAGACGTTACTCAACACGAAGATTACGGATTCGACACTGCTTCAGTGAAAGAAATTTTAACTGAGTATGATAAGTTTGTAGAAAATGAAATTTACCCAACAAGACAAGAGTCTGATCATGAAGGTGTAAAGCTAACTGATAATGGTGTTGTTGTTGCAAAGTGTTTAAAAGATATTACAAAAAAATATTATGAAATGGGTTGGTTTGCTTTAGGTCTACCAGAGGATATTGGTGGTTCTCCTGTACCTGAAGCATTGAGTACAGCGTGTTTATCACTAAGTTGTGCAGCTAACACTGGTTGGTCAATGTATCCAGCTTTAACAAGAGGTGCTTTAAATGTAATGAGACTTGTTGGTGATGAATTTATTAAAAAGACATTTATTGATCCAATCGTAGCAGGAACTTGGGGGGGGACAATGTGTCTTACGGAGCCAAGTGCAGGTAGTGATGTTGGGAATTTAAAAACAACAGCTAAGCCAATAGATGGTCGTGATGGTTGGTACAAGATTAAAGGAACAAAAATCTTTATCTCTAGTGGTGATAGTGACCTTTATGAAAATAATATTCACTTAGTTCTGGCCAGAACTCCAGAAGGAAAGCCAGGACCAAAAGGAATTTCTTTATTCGTAGTACCAAAGTTTAGAGTAAGTGATGATGGCTCTTTAGGTGAGGCTAATGATGTTAGATGTTCAGGAATTGAGCATAAGATGGGAATTCATGCATCAGCTACATGTGTAATGAATTTTGGAGACAATGATAATTGTGAAGGATATTTAATTGGTGAAGAGTTTGATGGAATGGCAACAATGTTCATCATGATGAACCAAGCAAGATTAGATGTTGGTGTTCAAGGTGAATCACAAGCAAATTTAGCTTTTGAGTTAACAAAACAATATGTTCAAGAAAGAGTTCAATTTGGAACTGAGATTGAAAACCTTCCAGATGTAAAAAGAATGATGCTAAGAATGAGAGCGATGTCTCGTGGATTAAGGTCTCTTATGCTTTATACATCGAACTTATTTGATCTGGCTGAAAAAGATAAAAAATATAATGACTATATTGGATTATTAGTTCCAATCTGTAAGTCATTTGGTTCTGATCAAGGATTTAATGTTGCTGTTGAAGCTGTTCAATGTCATGGTGGATATGGCTTCTGTACAGAGTACGGTATTGAGCAATTTGTAAGAGATACTAAAATAGCTTCTCTTTATGAAGGAACAAATGGAATTCAAGCGATTGACTTTGTAACAAGAAAAATTTTAAAAGACGGTGGAAAAGCACTTCAACAATTAAGTGAGGATGTTTTCAAGACTTCTAACAGACTTTCAGATGAATTTACTTTTGAAAAAGGTGTCTTTAGTAAGGCATTGGCTGCAGCTCAAGAAGCTATGGGCTTTATTGGTAAAAAAGCCAAAAAAGGTGAAATGAATTTTGTTATGCAAAATTGTACTGACTTCTTAAACTTATCTTCACATATCGTCATTGCTTGGCGACTAATGGAGTCTGCTTGGATAGCTGAAGAAAAAATGAAAGATGCACAAGGGCAAGAGGAGAAAGATTATTTAGAGACTAAAATTGTCGACTTTAAAATTTATTGTTCACAGTACTTAGTTCAATCACAAGCTCTAGCTAAGTCGATTACTTCGATGGAGCATGATATTACAAAATTCAAACTATAAGCTAATAATAGATAGGGTCTCGAGCTTCGCTTGAGACCTTCTCCGATCAATTCACTCAATCTCATTTTCAATTTCTGCCTTAATTTAAATTAAAAAAAGTGTTATTATATTCATGTATAAAATTTAAAACGTATTGAGGCATTTTTGGAAAATTTAATAAAAGAGACGGCGAAGAACTTTTCTTCTAGCTCTCATGGAAGCAGTGATTTCTGGAAAGAAGAAATCTTTGTTCGTGGAGATAACGATAATGAGTTTGTTCCGCTAAGCTATGTTCAAAAAAAACACGAAGAAATAAATTCAATTGGTGACTTGCAAGCTGAGGGCTATGTTTATAGTTCTCTTACATTCTTAGAATTGAAAAGCTTCGAAGATTGGTATGAAAAATTATTCCATAAAAAATTAGATGCTAAGTCTAAAAAATCAATTGGAATTATTCACAGACCAGATTCAAAAAAGATTTTTGAAGCAGTTGAGATCGTAAACCAAGTTTATCAAATTTTAAAAGATCATAAGGTCCTAGTTAATGGAAAAAATTTACCAATCCAATTAGGAGAGTGGTATGCAAAAGTCATTCTTGGACTTAAGCAAATTAAATCAAGCTCACAAAGAGGTTTTGATTTTTACACGGATAATGGAAAAAAAGTTGAAGTTAAAATTCATTGGCAAGATCAAACAAGTCCAAAAGGTGTAAAACTTAAAAAATCTCTCGTAGAGATGAGTGACTTCACTGTTATCATGTATGTTGCAAAGAATTTTATGATCAGAGATATTCTTTTACTTGATTCTGATTTTGTAACAAGAAAGTTTGGCGGAAAAGGGCATACAATTTTTCTAAAAGATTCTGATGTATCAGGTTATTTTTTTAGTAAGTCAGATAAGCATTACAGTAAAATTAAAAATCAATCATCACTACTCAGGTTTGCTAGTCCAGGCTTGGCAATGAAGATTGATACTAAAATAAACTCTAGTAAGGAGTAAATCCTAGACTAGAAGAGTTTATACTCTGCTAGTCTTGCTTCGATATTACCATTGTATAAAATATGTTTCTTTGAAGTTCTAAGTGATATTTTTTTAAGTAGTGGTAAGTTTCCTGTGAAAATATAAGCTGTATAGTCCTTAAAATTATTTTTTAAGTTTTCACCTAGAGCATGGTAATCACGACCAAGCTCTTGTTCTTCACCAAGTCTTTCTCCATATGGAGGGTTAACAATAAAAATGCCAGAACCCTCTGCAGGCTTTGGAATTATTGTAGCGTCACCTGTATTTAAATCGATGCCATTTAAAAGACCTGAAACTTGAAGATTATAAGAAGCGATATCTAGGGCTCCATTATCAAGGTCATACCCAAAAATAGAACCTTTTTGTAATTTCTCTAAGCCTTTATCTGACTGCTTAAAAGCTTCTTCAATCATTTTTTCAGTATTTTCTACTAAGTATTTATCTTTTGTGTAGTAGTTATGTTCTAGAAAGTCCCAAGAAAGAGAGTCACCATGTTCTCTGTTATCGAGAATTCTATTAAAGCTTGGTGGTATATTGGCTTTAATCATGGCCGCTTCAGCTAAGAAAGTTCCTGATCCACACATACCATCTACGAGCGTTTGCGAGCCATCATAACCTGCTAACATTAAAATTCCAGCAGCTAGGTTTTCACGAAGAGGAGCTGAGAAAGACTTCACTCTATAGCCTCTGTTGCTTAGCGCTTGTCCACACATGTCTAAAAGGATTGTTGCATCTTCTTTTTGAGAATGGGGATTATCGTTTGGTTCGACTCTCATAAGAATACTAACATCAGGTGAGACCTTGTCTACATAAGGCCTCTCTTTTGTATCTTCTCGAAATTTATCTGCAATAGCATCTTTAAGTTGTTGAGCTAAAAACATTGAGTTTGGAAATTTACTTCTTTTAGTTCCCTCTGGAGATTTTCCTTGAATAACTTGAATCTTAAAAGTTTGATCAAGGTTAAAAACGGCTTTCCACTTAATTTCTTTAGCACGGTAATAAATGTCTTTTTCAACTCTAGCTTCAAAGCCAAACATCTTTTTATAGATTCTTGAAGCAATTCTTGAGTGAATTACAGCTTTTATTGCAACTTCAGGAAATGAGTCAAAGTGAACTCCACCTTTAACAACCTTAGTCGTTTTAGCACCAAATTTCTTTAATTCAGTTTCTAAAAGCTCCTCTAGGCCAGTTGGAGACGATGCGAAAAACGCATTTTTATATTTGATAATTTCTTTACTCATAATGTTATCCTTTGTGAGCGCATTTTTAGCGTGTCGCACAGCATTTGTCTTTAAAAATATTCGCAATTTCCAATATTTTCCTATATTATGGCCTCTTATCTACAACTATTTATCATTCGACAAAGTGAGGAAACATTATGTCTACGAATTACAAAGTAAAAGACATTGCCCTAGCAGACTGGGGAAGAAAAGAAATCAGATTAGCAGAAGCTGAAATGCCAGGATTAATGGCAATCCGTGAAGAATACGGTCCTTCTCAGCCACTTAAAGGTGCAAATATCGCTGGTTGTCTACACATGACAATCCAAACAGCAGTTCTTATTGAGACTCTTACAGCTCTTGGAGCAGACGTAACATGGTCTTCATGTAATATCTTCTCTACTCAAGATCAAGCAGCAGCAGCAATCGCAGCTACTGGTGTTCCAGTTTTTGCTTGGAAAGGTATGAATGAGGAAGAGTTTGACTGGTGTATTGAGCAAACATTAAATAATTTTAAAGATGGAAAGCCTCTTAACATGATCTTAGATGATGGTGGAGATTTAACTAATATGGTTATCGATAGATTCCCTGAAATGGTTCCAGCTATTAAAGGTTTATCTGAAGAAACAACTACTGGTGTTCACAGATTATACGAAAGAGTTAAAAAAGGTACTCTTCCAATGCCTGCAATTAACGTTAACGATTCAGTTACTAAATCTAAATTTGATAACAAATACGGATGTAAAGAATCATGTGTTGATGCAATCAGAAGAGCTACTGATGTAATGATCGCTGGTAAAGTTGCAGTTGTTTGTGGATACGGAGATGTTGGTAAAGGTTCTGCTGCTTCACTTGCTGGTTCAGGTGCAAGAGTAATCGTAACTGAAATTGATCCTATCTGTGCACTTCAAGCTGCAATGGATGGCTTTGAAGTTAAAAGATTAGAAACAGTTATTGGTGAAGGTGATATCTTCGTAACAACTACTGGAAACAAAGACATTATTCAAGGTAAGCACTTTGAAGGAATGAAAGATAAAGCAATCGTATGTAATATCGGTCACTTTGATAACGAAATTGATATGGCTTGGTTAAATGATAACCATGGTGATACAAAAGTTGAAATTAAGCCACAAGTTGACCTTTATAACGTAAATGGTAATGACATCATTATTCTTGCTGAAGGAAGATTAGTTAACCTTGGTTGTGCAACTGGACACCCTTCATTTGTTATGAGTAACTCATTTTGTAACCAAACTTTAGCTCAATTAGAGTTATGGCAAAATGCTGGTAAATATGAAAACAATGTTTACATGTTACCAAAGCACTTAGATGAAAAAGTTGCAAGACTTCACCTTTCAAAAATTGGTGTTGAGTTAACTGAATTAAGATCTGATCAAGCTGAGTACATCGACGTTAAAGTTGAAGGACCTTACAAACCAGAGCATTATAGATACTAAAATAAAATATAGGCCACCTTCGGGTGGCTTTTTTTTGGTTTAAAATCATTAAAAAACAGGAGCCAGAAATATGAAGAACACACAAAAGTTATATATTTCATCAGACCACGCAGCTTTCGAAGAAAAACAATTACTTATAGATTATCTTTCTGAGCGTTTTGAAATTATAAACCTTGGAACGAATACTTCAGAAAGCGTTCATTACCCTGAATTTGGAATAAAGATAGCAAAAGAAGTTTTAGATAATAATGGTATTGGAATCGCTCTTTGTGGTTCAGGAATTGGGATCTCTATTGCAGTCAATAGATTTAAAGGAATTCGTGGGGCTTTGTGTAGAGATGTTGAAGATGCAAAAATGAGCAGATTACACAACAACTCAAATATCCTATGTCTTGGTGCCAGAAGAAATACAATTGATCAATTAAAAGAAATTACTGATACATGGTTAACAACTGAGTTTGAGGGTGGTAGACACAAGACTCGAACAGATATGTTAGATAATTAGGAAGTAGTATGAGTATAATTGGTTTTGGTGGATACAGAGTTAGTATTGAGTCTAAGGGGCATTATGAAGCATTAAAGTATGCTTTGGACTCAGGTTGTTCTTTAATTGATACATCTAGCATTTACACTAATGGAGATTCAGAAAAACTTATTGGGAAAGTGCTAAAGGAGTCTAATTATAGACCAACTATTGTTTCAAAAGTTGGATATATTCAAGGTGGTGTTTTTGATGTTATTAAAGACAATGATGAACTTCAAGCAGACCTTGTTAAATTCTCTGAAAATATTTATCACTCAATACATCCAAGTTTTATTGAAAATCAATTAAACACTTCTTTAGAAAGACTAGGAGTTGATTCTATAGATATCTATCTACTACATAATCCAGAGTACTATTTAAAAACACCAAACTCTGACAAAGCTGAATACTATAATAGAATTGAAAAAGCTTTTATTTATTTAGAGGAACAAGTGAAACTTGGAAAAATAAAGTCATACGGAATTAGTTCAAATACTTTTATAGATCCAAAAGAAGATCATGAATCTACAAATCTTGAGAGTGTGTATGAGATAGCTACTAAAAATAATCTAAAACATTTTAAATACATACAATTTCCTATGAATCTTCTTGAGCTGGGTGCTTTAGAAAGACAATTTGGTGGTGATCACTTATTTGAAAAAGCCCAGTCTTTGGGTTTAAAAACAATGGTTAATAGACCTCTTAATGCAATTACAGAAAAAGGTTTAGTGAGATTAGCAAATTATGAAGTAAGTGAAGTACTTACTGAAGAGTATATCAATCAAGAGTTTAATAGACTAATAACTCCTCTTGTGAATAAGTGGGAAGAAAGCAAAGAAGAAGGTGATGAAAAACTTTTTGAAGTGTCTATCATGAAACAGTTTTCTGAACTTTGGAATAAACAACATTCTATTGATGCTGTTGAACAAATATTTTTTGCTTATTTTTTTCCCTTTGTTGCTCAAGTTTGGGGAGAAGATTTAACGGCAAAAGACTCTCAACCATTTTATGAACTTTTTGATCTTTCTAGTGATATAGCGAAGAAAAATATGAATGAACGTGCAAATCAGTTTAAAGCTCAAGCAATTGATAAAGGCTTATTACTTGAAAGTGATAGTGATTTATCTGTAATGGCGATAGAGAAATATCAAACATTTGGTGCAGATATTATTCTCGTTGGAATGAGAAAATTGGAGTACGTTGATAAATTAAAACCATTTTTTACCGAGTAAACTCACTTCTTTGAGCTTTCTTGTATATTATCTTTAAACTCTCTCCAAGCAGTCGTTTTGTATCTATTAGTGATGATGTCAAAGATCGGCTTAGATGTATCTTTATTAATAGTCGCTTCTCTTTGGGCCTTTTGAGCAAAGTTTATAATATCTACTCCTTTAGCGCCTCTATTTGAATTCTTTTTTCCATACTTACTATACGGATTAAAGCTATTAGAACTTTTAGATCTGGATGTTTTAGCTGAGGAACCACTTGAAAAACTTGCTTTTTTTACTGCGGCCATGGCCTTATTTAAACTTGAATTTCTACTTGCACTACCACTCCCTAGAGCTCCACCGCTTAAACTCGCTGGTAATCCTCCTGAACTTTTAGCTGATACGATAGGTACTACCGCTAGTTTGGGAACACCCATCTTTGCCATATCTTTAGCAAGAGATTTTTGTTTATCCGTTAAACTTATATTTGGAATGTCAGTTGGTGCATTTTCATTAATTGTCTTTTTAGCAAAGGCTAAGTTTTTGTCAGTAATAGCATCAACTCCTGCGGTTCCAAAGCCAGAAGATAGAGGAGTGATTCCTGATAATGGATTATTCATTACTGATGGATCTAAACCAATTTTAGCTCCAATACTAGCAAACTTTGCATTAATACAAGTTCCAGTGTTTTTACAGTCACATGCTGGGTCTGGAGTCATGCCTTCTGTCATGCAGACAAAAGAGTCGGCAGTTTCAGCATGAAAGTTCTGTGGAACACAGTATTTTTGATAATTTAAAAGGTCTGTTGCAATTGAAGAATCTTCATTACAAAAACAAGTGGTTTCTGTATGAGGGTTACAGTCTCCTGCGCTTGGGAGTTCCTCGGCCATTTTTTCAAGTAATGCCGCTCTTTCTAAATGAGCTTTTGATTTAAGCCCATAAAAAGAAGTGAGTAGTACAGCTCCACCTGTTTTTGCTACAGATCCAAAGTTTGCAGTAATTGTACTCGTTGCCATCATTGCTGCATAACAAGCAGCTGTTGAACCCCAGCCGGCCATTTGCATTTTAGCCGATTTTGATCTGTCCTTATGAACCTTTGCCATAGCATAGAAAGAAGCGGCTTGCTGAACCTGGGTTCCTTCAGTTTGAGTAAGGTTTTGTTCTGTTTGTTGATTTTTAGTTTGTTGATAAAAAGTAGCTGCAGTCTCTGTAACCATAGGTATCATTGCACAGTAGTCCTGGCCATCTTTCGTTTGTTGCTTATAGTCTCCTTTGTCGATATCGCTTTGAGAGACAGTATTACCACCCTTATCAACATAAGCTCCAGATTCATCCTTGCTAATTGTACCTTCTTTATTTTTTAATATTGGAGAACCGTTTTCTTTTTGAATATACTGCATCTGTCCTCCAAGACCAGTTATCATAGTGTAAACTTTTGTTACCGCTGGCATCATAGCTTCTACTTTTGCAGCTGTTGAATCTGATTTAAATGCAGATTCATTTGACTGGTTACACTCTTCTTTTAGGACATTATTTTCGTCATAACACATTTTGTTATATGTTTCTTGGACCTTTCCTTGGTGAATATATGTTTCTGAGGCTGCAGCTTCTTCATCTGTTAATGGCTTTGTTTCATCAAAAGCACCCTCATTAGCATAACTAGATATGGCCAGTGATAGAGTGAATAAAGTAGCTGATAGAATTACTTTCATATAAATGCCCTTGTTATATATATTTCTTTTCTTTATTTTAGCATGTCGCTTATGAGATTCTAGGCGGTTAAAAATATATGGTTGCAGATTATATATAAAATCAATAACTTAAGTTGTTTAAGTGACTTGTCTTGATTTAATCAAGGTGCAAACATTAATTATCATTTGACGGGTTAACCTAAAAATAGATACTTATATTCTATGACAAAAAAATCTTCAATTCAGCATACTTCTGACAGTGATTTAACTCACTCTATGGCCCATTACCTTTTAACTATTCATAAGTTAAAAGAAGCCAAAGGTTACGCACGTGTAACTGATATAGCGAAAGACATGGGGCTAACAAAAGGAAGTGTTTCTACAGCTTTAAACAATTTGAAGAAAAAAGACTTAGTAGTTGAGGATGAGTCGAAGTTTTTATCATTATCTGATAGAGGGCATGATGAAGTTCATTCAATTCTTTCTTCTAGAACTTTGTTATATTACTTCTTAAAAGATGTTTTAGGAGTTGATGAAGATGTAGCTCATAAAGACTCTTGTTTAATGGAGCATTTATTAAGTGATCAAACTCGTGAAAACTTTTTTCAGTTTATGAAACTTGTAACGAAGACTCCTGATAAATTAAAAGTAAAAACAGACCTTAGCTTGGCTGAGTTTAAGACTCATATTGAATTTAGTGAAGCTCAAACAGGTGATAAATACTTAGAATCATAAATGAATAACTATCTTAATTTTGTAAAAAACCTAACTCCTGAATTAAAAAAAAATGGGATGTGGATTTTTATTACTTACTTCTTTGCCTTATTTAGTTATCCACTTGCTAGATCATCAACTGGTGCTTTTTTTTACGAGTCATATACTTCTAACCAATATTCATTTGCGACATTTGTATCTGTCGTCGTTTTAATTTTAGTAATTTCAGTTAGTAATAAAATTCAAAAGAAAATAGGAATTCACAACTTATATGGTCTTATTGGTATCCTTACAGTTCTAACTTTCTTGGTCGCATTCTTTTTACACCAAAATGGAATGAAGACTATGGCCTATGCTTTATTTGCAATCAAAGAAGTATATATTGTCCTATTAATCCACCTCTGCCTTGCTTTTAGTAATGCCTACTTCTCAATGGAACAAGTTAAAAGACTCTATGGCCCTCTTGGTGGAGCAGGAAGTATTGGTGGGATAATAGGTGGTCAGCTAACATCAAATCTAGCAAAATCATATGGTACGGATGTCGTATTCTTTACGTCTTTAGCAATTATTATTTTTACAATTATTGCTTTCTATCAAACTAAAAGTGCTGGGCTTGTACCTGATAAAAAAGAAAAGAACCATACTCCTCTTAAGTCAATTGAAGGTGTTAGAAAATATGTCTTTTTAATCGCTACAGTTGTGGCATTAACTCAGTTTGTTATCTTTATTGCTGATTTGCAATTTAATATTGTTTTTGAAAAAGTTGTAGAGTCAAAAGATGCTCGAACAGAGTATTTAGGCAATATTTATAAGTACATAAATATGGTTACATTATTTTTACAATTTATAGTTCTTCCATATCTACTTATGAGAGTAAATGTAAAAAATATATTCTTCTTTGTTCCAATTCTATATTTAGCACTTATCTTTGGCGGATTATCTTTTGGTGGAGGAGCATTATTTGTTGTTGCTGGGGTTTTTATTAGTATGAAAGCAACAGATTACTCTATTTTTGCAGTGGCAAAAGAAGTTATGTATCATCCTCTTGAAAGCACTCAGAAGTTCGGCGCAAAATATATTACAGATATTTTTATCTATAGAACAGCAAAAGCCCTTATAGCCTTTGTCATGAGCTTTTTTGCTGTAAAACAAATGGGCAGTTTAAATTCTATTCAAGCTGTATTTATCGTTTTATGGCTTGTAGCAATTGTTTTACTATTTAAAGAACAAAAAAAGAAAAAACTATATTCAGATAAATAAATTCAAATATAAAAGGAGAATCCATGGATTACTTACTAGGACTATCAAAAAATAAACACGAGGCCATCCCTTATGATTTAGTTAAGGGGGAAGATTTTATTCCTGCTCTTCTTAAAGCAATTGAGCTTGGTAGAGAAAATATTGAAAAAATTAAAAAGGTTAAAGAACCAAATTTTGAAAATACGATTGTAGCGATGGAAACATCAGATGATGAAGTTTCATATATTTCTGGTATTTATTATGGATTATACAGTGCTCATTGTACTGAAGATATTCAAAAAATAGCTGATGAATTTTCAGAAATTTTAACAAAATACAATAATGATATTACTCTAGACTTAGAGCTATTCTCAAAAGTTAAGTACGTTTATGAAAACCAAGACAAAGAAAACTTAACTGTTGAGCAAAAAAGAATGACTGACAAATTTTATAAAAGCTTCTCAAGAAATGGAGCTCTTTTAAATACTGAGCAAAAAAATAAAATCAGAGCAATTGATGAGGAGATGGCGAAGCTAGATAATAGTTTTACTGAGAATGTTCGTCTTGCAAATAATGCTTACTTTCTAACGATTGATGATAAAAAAGATCTTGAAGGCATGCCAGCAGGTGTTGTGGAAGCAGCGGCCGGAGAAGCTAAGAAAAGAGACTTAGATGGGAAGTGGGTATTTACTTTAGACTATCCAAGTATCGGTCCATTTCTTCAGTACTGTCAAAATAGAGATCTAAGAGAAAAAATGGCAAAAGCAAGTGGATCAAAAGCATTTGGTGGTGAGTATGATAACTCTAAAAATGTTAAAAGAATGCTCGAGTTAAAAGACGAGAGGGCAAAGCTATTAGGATATAAGAACCACTCATACTTTATCTTAGAAGAAAGAATGGCCAAGACTCCTGAGACGGTATTAGAGTTTCTAGGAAAGCTTCATGATAAAGCTAGGCCAGCGACAGAGGCTGATCTTAAAAAATTAGTAGATTTAAAAACTGAACTTACAGGTGATAGTGATTTTAAGTCTTGGGATGCTGCTTTTTACACTGAAATACTGAAAAAAAGAGAACTGGATATGGATGATGAACTTCTTCGTCCTTATTTTAAATTAGAAAATGTTGTTCAAGGTGTATTTGATATTGCTACAAAACTTTACGATGTTAAATTTAAAGAAGCAAAAGACATCCCAGTGTTTCATGAAGATGTTAAAGTGTATGAGGTTCTTAATTTAGACGATTCATTTATAGGTTTATTCTATACAGACTTTCACCCAAGAGCTGAAAAACGTCCAGGTGCATGGATGAATGATATAATCTCTCAAGGCTTAATGTTTGGTAAAGTAAGGCATCCTCATGTATCGATCACATGTAATTTTACAAAACCAACACAAACAAAACCATCTCTTTTAAACCTTAATGAAGTCACAACTTTATTTCACGAGTTTGGTCATGCTATTCATGGTCTATTATCAAAGTGTACTTATAGATCTGTAGCAGGAACTAATGTTTATTGGGACTTTGTTGAATTACCATCACAAGTTATGGAAAACTGGGTTTTAGAAAAAGAATGTTTAGATCTATTTGCAGTTCATTATGAAACAGGTGAAAAAATTCCTTCTGAGTATGTAGCAAAAATAAAAGCAGCAAATACATTTTTAGAAGGACTAGGAACAATGAGACAATTAAGTTTTGGTTACCTTGATATGAGCCTTCATAATACTGATCCAAAAGAAATTACCGATATTGCTAAGTTTGAAGATGAAGTTATGGAGAAATATTCTCCGTATCCAAGAACTGGTGGCAATATGCTTTGTTCATTTGGACATATCTTTCCTCATGGAGGTTATTCTTCAGGTTACTATTCTTATAAATGGGCAGAGGTTTTAGATGCTGATGCATTTGAAGCATTTAAAGAAAATGGTATCTTTGACAAGAAAACGGCAACCTTATTTAAAGAGAATATTCTTGAAAAGGGTGGAAGTGTTGACGCTATGGAGTTATACAAAAACTTCAGAGGTCATGAGCCTGATGTAGAACCACTTTTAAGAAGAGCTGGACTACTTTAATTTTTTGATACGTTGCCAGTACTCTTCGAGTTCTGGCACTTTCATCTTCATCATATCTTTATTCTCAGAATTAATAAGAGTTTCCAGCTTTGTAAATCGCCCAATGAACTTTAAGTTTGCTTGTCTTAGAGCATCCTCGGCATCAATATCCATATGCCTTGCTAGTTGAGTTACACTGAATAATAGGTCTCCAATTTCATCTTTAATACGAGCTTTATTATTTTTGATATCAAACATTTCATCTTTTACTTCTTGAAGTTCCTCATCAACTTTTGCTAGTACTTGATCTACATGATCCCAGTCAAAGTTTACTTTCGCGGACTTTGCTCCAATTTTATCTGCACTCATAAGCGCTGGCATAAAGGTATCTTCTTCAGTGAAAAAACTTTCTTTCTTTTTAATCTTTTCTTCTTGTTTAATTTTTGCCCAATTTTCTTTAACTTCTTGTTCATTTTTTGCGCTGTTTGGGTCTTCAAATACATGAGGGTGTCTCTTGATCATTTTATCGGCCATGACTTTTGCAACAGATTCTATATCAAATGGAGTGTGTCTTTGTGAAATCTCACAGTGGTGTAATACTTGAAGTAGAACATCTCCAATTTCTTCTTCCATTTTTTTAGCATCATTCATTTCTGCAGCATGGACAAATTCATAAGATTCTTCAATTAAATATTTAAGTAGAGACTTATGAGTTTGTTTAATATCCCAGTGGCAGCCAGTAGTAGGGTGATGTAAGGCCTTAATTACTTCAATTGCACGCTTTAGTTGCGGATATTCCATTTGATCTCCAGTTACGAATAATGTAATAGTATAATTAAATATATATATAACATCACGAGGAAAGAATGGAAAAAGAAGTTGTAAAGCTTAGCTATAAAAAAGTATTCTGTAGTTTTTACTATGAGACATCATTCATTGATAAAAGCGAAATTGGTGAGTACAAAAAATGGATTGATTATGCTTTAAAAGCAATCGATGATTTTAGCGAAATAGATAAAGAGCTATATATCAATCTGAGTTTAACTTCTGATCAAGAAATTAAAGAAATTAATGAAGAGAGTAGAGGTAAAAATTCTATTACTGATGTTCTATCTTTCCCAATGGAAGAAAATATAAGACTTGGTGACTATGATGACTTTTTACCAGAGCTAGATGTTGGAGATATTCTAATTTGTAAATCTGTATGTGAAGCTCAGGCAAAAGAGTTTAACATCTCATATATGGAAGAATTTGTTCACCTATTCATGCATGGATTCTTACATGTATGGGGATATGATCATGAAATAAATGAAGCAGAAGAAAAGCTTATGTTTAAGTTAGAAGAGGATTTAGTAAAAAAAATATCTGAAATTAAAAATTCATAACAAAAAAGGCAGGATTTATACCCTGCCCTTTTTTTGTCTAAAATATAATTATACTTATTTAGATTGATGTCTCTGATCTTGTCTTCGCTCAATATCCATATAGTTATTAAGTGTATGTCTTAAAGCATTGTAAAGATCTACTCTTCCTCCAGATACCATATACTTATCAAATCCTTTAACTTCTGTAACAGAATCCATAAGAATGTTTTTTAAAGAGACACTATCAAGGTTAGGGAAGTTACTTAAAATATCAGCTGCTACACCTGCTGTTGTTGGAGTGGCCATTGATGTTCCAGACATATTTCCATAAGAATTTCCTGGAGTTGTTGAATAGATATTTGATCCTGGAGCTGCAACATCTACTGAAACTTTCCCAACATTAGAAAAACTAGAAAGTCTTCCTCTTTTAGTTGTTGAAGCAACTACTAATAAATGATCACTTGGAAAAGATGCTGGATAAGTTTTTCTCTTATCAATATTTCTTTTATAATCATTTCCAGCGGCAGCTAAAACTAAAGTTCCAAAAGTTGTTCCAATATGATCAATTGTTTCATTAACAATTAAACCACCTTCATTATGCGACTTGCCGAAAGAACAGTTAATTAAACGAGCTCCATGTCTAGCAGCATATAAAAAAGATTCAACAACATCAGCATCAGTTTCATCCGAGCTATCTGGTACAGCTCTGATGGCCATGATTTTTACATTTGAAGCAATTCCTGCAATACCAATATTGTTATTTTGCTTAGCTGCGATCGTCCCTGCTACGTGAGTTCCGTGAGCATGACTTGCCATGGGGTCTGTATCATTTCCAAGAGGATCAATCCCATAAATATCATCAACATAACCATTACCGTCATCATCAATATCATTACCTTCGATTTCGTTAACATTCTTCCACATAACAGATCTAAGATCTTCATGGTTATAATCAACACCTGTATCAACTACTGCAACGATAATATCCTCTTTAATTGTATTAAGTGGAGCAAGGTACGATCTATTAACAGATACACCATGCTTGTTACTATCAAGAAATGCCCATAGTTTTCCAGCTTTAGGATCATTAAAGGCCGTAAAGTTAAAGCTTGGTCCTTGGTTTTTAGTTCTAATAACTTTGGGGAGGGCTTTCTTTTCGGCGTAGTAGTTTCTTTCAATTCTTATAATACTTGGATGGTTCTTTAGTGCTTTTTCTAGTTCTAGAACATTAGAAGTTTTAACTAAGTAGTTACCGCCAAATAGTGCTTTATACTCTGAGATCAATTCAGTCTTTGGAAGCTGCTGACCTTGTTTAACTTTTATGAATGCTCTGTGCATATCAAATCTTGCTTCTACTGCATGAGCTATACTTGTTGCAAAGAAAGCAATAGCGATTACCGCTAAAATCATTTTATTTTTCATGTTCAGTCCTTTGTGTTTACGCGTGTAGTTTAATGGATAATCTTGTCAAAAATAAACTTTACAGGCAACTAAAAGAACCTTACAAGCAGCTCATAAAGAGTCTAGGAGCTGCTATAACCATGATTTTTTGCAGGAAATTTGAATCAATTGATTTAGAAACAGTATTATAACTCGCTGTGATAGTTAATTTTTTAAACTTCTCTGAGAGTTCTCCTTTTACAGAGTCATCTAAGTCTAGGTAGTACTGTGTTGAATTGCATTCGAAATTGATTTTATTCAAATCAATACTTTTTAGAATTTTTTGTTTTTTAGTTTTAAAATTAATCTTTTTATTTCTAAGTTCATGAACAATTTGCCACTGCGAATTCTCTAAAGTATTTGCAACACTCATTTCAACCTTGTCTAATCCTTTAAATGCTTTTTCGACCATATTATCTTGATTAGATAAGCTTGAAATATAATTATGAATAGTATTGAATCTTGTAAGTGATCTAGCCGTGGCCTTATCATCTTCTACTCCTGTGATACTTCTTGGATCTGCTAAAAACTTTCCGACTGAAGCTAATGAATTCTTATAAGTCGAATTCGTCATTTGTTTTAATGGTAAGTCTTCGCCTTTTATGATTTCTAATTTTCCATTTAGTATTTCAATCATTGCACATTCACTATTTGCATCGCACATAAAGTAGTGAAGTTTCTCTTTTTCCATATATATACTTATGTTTTTTATGTTTTCAATTGCTTCATTGATATTACTAGAGGTATCAGCTAAGTACTGGACAACTTGAGATTCGTTTAAGTATTTGTGATGTTTAGATATTGATTCATATTCCGTAGCATAAAGTATTTGAACTTCTATTGCTAATCCCTTTTCATTTAAAATAGAAAAAGGAAATTCTATTCCAGCTTGAGAAAATGAAACACTTCCATACTTTGATGTCCATTCGACAGGAGTCATGGAGAAGGGATTTGGAAAAAGTGATTTTTTCTTCATATTTTTATAGTTTATATAAATTGCTCCCTCGCCTTTATCGAAATCGTAACTTTTGGCCATTACTGGATTCTCTTCTGAAGGGAGAAGAAAAGAAGTACAGGCAAGTGAGTTGGATAGACTTAAAATAAGTAAAATTACGAATAAAATTTTCATAAAGTGCCTTTGAAATGATTAATTCACATTTGTTAAGTAAGTGCTTGATATTACATGGTATATCTTTAATTGTAATAACAGTAGCTTATGTAACTGTAAAATAAGTGTACAGGAAATTATTATAGTGCTATGTGTTATTTTGTGTTACACTTTTAAATACTTGATACAATTGAAAATAGGATATTAGAAGAAAAATTGTCCCGTAGAGCCAAGGACATAGGCCATGATAAAGTATAAGAAATAGACAATATTACAAAAGGTTTTGTAGAGAATGAAGACAGTATGTAGCAAATTCATGTTTAAGACGATGACAGTGTCGACGCTGGCAATGCTTAGTTCTCATGTCTTTTCAGTTCAAATGACTACAAATCTTAAATCAACAAAAACCAACAAACTGACAAAAAGTATTACGGCAAAAAGCAAAGATACAGCACCATCTAAATTAACAGGTGATGTTTCGTTTCAAAGTAATGAATGGGTTCAAGATGTTGGTGAAGTTGTTGGAAATAAATACTTTGGAGAAATAAACCTCGATTATGACTCAAAAGTTGTTGGCGAGATGGATAAGAAGTTCCAACTCTCTGGAAGAGTGAATGATAAAGAACAAATGATGTACTCAGTTCCAGAAGCTTATTTAAAATATAAATTTGGAAGTAACCAAATGATTTTTGGTAGAGCAATTCTTGATTGGAATAAATTAGATTCTGTTTGGGGATTTGGAAAATTAAATAACAGAAAGAACTTTGATGGCTTTGAGCCTGGCCAAGAAGGTTTAACAGGTATGACTCTTAGTCATAGAAGTGAAAATGGATTTAATTTTTCTTTATTTGGTTCCATCATATACGTCCCTGAAATGAATCCAGGAATGAAGATTGATAAAGAAAATAAAACTATTGTTTGCGAAAATCCTTGGTGTAAAGCACCAGCTCCTTCTGCTGATGTAGAGGGCAGGGATGTTCCAATAGAATATACAGTTAATTATCCTGAAGTTGAAGATGTTATTTTCAGATATTCTGTTGGGGCTAGAGTTGGTTTTGAAAATGAATTCGTTGGAGTTCATGGTTTTACTATGAGAAAACCAGAAAACACATTGTCTGTTTTGGCAGAGGTTGCTTACGAAAATGGAAGTGGGGCGATTGAAGCTGAAGTTACTCCGCAGTTTTACTATCATGATGTAACAGGTGGAGAGCTTACTTTCACTCCCATAGAAAATGTAACACTCTATGGCTCTGTATTTCAAATTGTTCCCGAGGAGACTCCAGATGGGAACACTCCAAATATTCAATATACAGGTATTAGGCCAAATAAGAAAAAAGAAGAGTATATTGGAGCTGGTGTTGGTTATGACAATAAGGGCTTATTTAAATTTGGATTTAATTATATAGCAAGAACAAGTGATTTTGATATTTCGGATGATCAACTCGTTGAGTATCCGAGATGGAATCAAGCTTATCACTTTAATATCGGAGCAAAGCTTTCAAGGACAGTAAGTTTAGGTTTCGATTATAAATATGACATGCTCACGGAAGATCGTTTAACAATGTTTAAAGCGAACTATAGGTATAGTTCAGACATTCTGATCTCTGTGGGAGCCAATATGATTGGTTCTAATGAAGACAAGGGTTCTTACTGGTCTGACTTCGTCAACAATGACACCGTATATAGTTCGATGAAATATATTTTTTAACGAACTATAGGAATACCTATGCAAAAAAAATTTTTTAAGCTAATTGCACTAATAACTTTTAGTCTCTCGGTTGTTTCATGTGGTGACCTCTTTATGAAGAAAAAGAGCGATAGTGATTCTATTTCTACAGATGCTCTTAGTTGCGAACTCGATGCAAAAGCTCTTTCAAATATTTTCACAACTAATATTAAAGGCGATCTTTTATGCTTAAAAGAAAGTTTAGATCTTTTTGTTGAAGTTGTTAAAACTGATAAACCAGGATATTTATCTCAAGTTGAGCTAGATCGATATATTCGCGATAATGTTTCAGATATTGATGTTGAAGTTTTAAGCGCTCTTTCTGGGATTTTTGATATCAACTCATTAATCTTCGGAGACCATCCTCTTTATATCCACAAGTCTAATGTAGGAAAACTTGTTGATATTTTTATTGAAATAAATAGAGCGATGGTTGCTAACAATGTCTTTAACTATTATACAGATGAGACTCCAGTAAGTTATAAAGAGCATAATAGAAGAAAGGCGATGGTCTATGAGGCTCTTAGCTCAATAGGAGGGAAAATAATTGAAACCTCTGTGGAGAATAGTAGATCAATTAATTTTCCAGCTCTTTTAGAAAAATTTAAAAATTTAGACAATAATATTGTTCTTCAAAACAGCATGAAATTTTTGTTTATTAAAAAAATGTTTCTTGGTGGTGAGGAAGAAGTATTAACGTCAAAAGAATTAAGAAGATTTGCTGGAATGTTATCAGATGTATCCAAAGTAACATTTGATATTGCTCATATTGATACGATTGAACATGCTGAAAATGAAGCTGAAGAAATTCTCCAAACAGCGAAAGTAGATGTTCAAACTATAGTTAAAAACCTTTATTATAAAGGTCAAGACTATACAAACGTAATGAGTATGAGAAATATTTATGATATTATAGATACATTTTTACCAGAGTATTCGAAATGGAAAAAGTATACATCAGATTATTTAAAAGCAAAAAAAGCTCTTCTTGAAAACGACTCAGAGGATTTCAATTCTAATGAAGTTTATATCTTATTAAACGATATCGTTTTGGAGAATTTAAATAGAGGTGTCTTCATTTATAAAGCTTATGCATTAAATGAAGATATTTTAAACTCCGGAGACACGATCATCGAAGACCTACCTAATATGATTAATCTTTCTGACTCTGAAGATAAGTACAAAAACGAGATGAACAATATTGTTAAATCGTATCGTTTCTTTAAAGGAGATACTTTTGCTGGTACCTATCAAAATTCAATAGTTAGAAACCCACTAGGTATCTTTGAAATATCAGTTTATGAAAATTTAATAAAAAGAATACTAAGTGTTTATGGAAGTACTAGTATGTCTGCTTTAGGTGGAGCTAAAATAACTCAAGAACAACTTGTTGCAACTGCTATGGAATATAAAGATATCCTAGTGGGTGAAGAAATTTTAATTGCAGGTAGAGAAAAAAATACTATTGAAACTGTTACTCTTATGTCGAGTTTATTTCAAGCTCAGTCAGATGGCGATAGTGATATCGAGGTGAATGAACTTGTTGAATTTGTTATTGAGTTGTCATCTGGTGGAAATTTAGCCCAAATGTCTCATGAATACTTCCAAACAAAGTGCTCTCTAGATGAAAAAGATAGATATATGCCTGAGTGTTATAGAAGTATTTTTAACGGAGTTCTTGATGTTGAAGATAAAGGCGTAAGTATTAGAGATAAATTACCTAAACTTGCTGCATTTTTAGAACAAGATAATGTAGATGCTGGTGAATACTTAAGAGTTGCTGAGGGCTTTACAAGATCATGTACTCACTTTGATGATGGAACGCCAGTACCTATGACTGAAGACGAGTTAAGTTTAATCTATACTGGTGTTATTGCTGTTGAGCAAACAATGGTACGTTATGATGTAAATAACAATAATCAACTAGAGCCAGAAGAAGTAGATAAGGCATATGAAGTTTATGAAGGTTCTATTAAGGGTCTTATACCAGGGAAATTTCTACAAAAATTTGCTAAATCATTTTATTTATATTTAATGAAATATAAAAAACTTCCTGATGTTCAAGATATAAAAAGCACTAAAGATCTTTGGAGAGCACTTAAAGAAGGTTCTCACTTTGTTGGCTTCTTATTTAAGTCAAAAAAGAAAAAACAAACAAGTGCTGATAGGTTTACGATTGCAACAATCTTAAAAACATTATCTGAACTTTCTCCTGAGAACATCTCAAATCCGTTTCCTTGTGAAACATTAAGATAAATTAAAAACAAATATGAGCTCTGAATAAAACAAAGGCTTTTTTTTTCTAATTATTCCTCTATAATTTCTGTATATACAAATTATAAGGGAATAATATGAGTTATCAAAAACACTTACTTTTAGATAAACGTTTCTGGCCTGTCTTTTTCACTCAGTTTGCTGGTGCATTTAATGATAATGTTTTTAAGAATGCTTTAGTAATACTAATTGCGTACAAATCGTTTAGTTTATTAGGTTTGAGTCCAGAGTTAATGGTTGCTCTTTGTGGGGCAGTATTTATTCTTCCTTTCTTTTTATTTTCAGCTATTGCAGGCCAGCTAAGTGATAAGTATCCAAAACACAGGTTAATGGTCATTATTAAGATTTGGGAAATTTTAGTTATGATCATAGGGTCTACTGGATTGTTCTTAGAAAATATTCACCTGCTCATGAGTTCATTATTTTTAATGGGATTACAGTCTACATTTTTTGGACCTGTTAAGTATTCAATTCTTCCTGAATTATTAGAGGACGATGAATTAATTAATGGAAATGCATTATTTCAGATGGGAACATTTGTTTCCATTTTAGTCGGTACAATTCTTGGGGGAATACTCGTTGCAATTGATGGCGTTGGGCCACAGTATGTTTCTTATGTTGTTCTCTTAGTTTCAGTTGTTGGAGTTTTGTTTAGCTTGAATGTAAAAAAGTTAAAAGCGACAAGTCCAGATTTAAAGGTTCATTTTGGATTGATTAAACCGACTTATGATATTATTAAAATTACTAAAAGTGTAAAAAGTGTATGGCTAAGTGTTCTAGGTATTTCTTGGTTTTGGCTTATGGGTGCAATACTCCTTTCAATCTTTCCAGTTTATTCGATTAAAATTTTAAATAGCCCTGAGAGTGTCACGACCTTATTTCTAGCTTTATTTAGTATTGGTATCGCTGTTGGTGCTGTGTCTTGTGAGAAACTGAGTAGGGGACATTTGGAGTTAGGGCTTGTTCCAATAGGGTCAATTGGGATGACTTTATTTTTACTTGATTTATATTTTATTGGAACTCCAAGTTTTGTTGTTGCGGACTCAAAGACGACTATAGATACTCTTTTAAACAACTTTACCGGAATTAGAATTATTTTTGATTTATTACTGTTCTCAGTCTTTTCTGGTTTTTTTACAGTTCCTTTATATACATTTGTTCAGCATCGAGGAGACTCAGAAACTTTGTCTAGGGTTATTGCTGGAAACAATATCATGAATGCATTGTTTATGGTTTCAGGTTCTGTTGGGCTAATGGTAATGTTTGCATCAGGTTTATCGGCCGTTGATGTCTTTTTAGTACTAGCTGTGCTTAATTCAATAATAGCTTTTTATATTTATACCGTTCTTCCCGAATTCATGTGGAGATTTGTTTGTGTACTGCTAACAAGAATTATTTATCGTTATGATGCAAAAGGATTAGATAATATTCCAGAAAAAGGTCCTGTTATTTTAGTGGCAAATCATGTGAGTTTTGTTGATTGGTTAGTGATTGCAGCTGCTGTTAAAAGGCCCACGAGATTTGTTATGCATTATAGTTTCATGAAAATGCCTGTTGCGAAATATTTCTTTAAAGGAGCAAAGGTTATTCCAATTGCGGGGAGAAAAGAAAAGCCTGAGTTAATTCAAAAAGCTTTTGATAAAGTTTCTGAAGAGCTTGCAGATGGAGAAGTTGTTTGCTTATTTCCAGAGGGTGAAATTACTAAGGATGGTAAGCTTACTTACTTTAGGCCTGGAATTGAAAAAATATTAGAAAAAGATCAAGTACCTGTTGTTCCGATCGTTTTAAAAGGATTTTGGGGAACGTTTTTTAGTAGAAAATATGGCAGTGCTGGGTCTAAGCCATCTCTTTTATTCAAGGACTTATTTTCGAAGATTGAAATAGATGTAGGAGAGCCAATTGCACCTAAAGATGTCACAGCTAAGAGCTTAGAGGATTACACTCGTAATAAATTAGGTGAAAATTAAGCTTGTTGCGCTGATAAATATTCGCTATGATTTGACCCGCAAGGAAGTAGAGTATGAGTGAAGACATTCAAATTAAATTAAATGAATATAATGGGCAAATTCCACAGATGAGAGAAACCTTGGATCATATCCGGAGGTCACTTTGACGTTGATAAGAAAAACAGGCGTCTAGAAGAAATATCTGAAATGGAAGCTCTTCCCGGTTTTTGGGAAGATGCTAATGCAGCAGCAGTTATTCAGAAAGAAAAATCATTATTAAACGAAGTCACTTCTACTTATAAAAAAGTTCAAGATTTATTTGATGAATACGAAATCTTAGTTGAATACGCTAATGATGGAGACTCCGATTCTGCAATAGAAGCAGTAGATACCTTTGATAGTATGAAAGAAGCCATTTTAGATGCTGAACAAAAAGCACTGTTATCAGAAGAGATGGACACTAATAATGCAATCGTTTCAATAAATGCGGGAGCGGGTGGAACGGAGTCATGCGATTGGGCCAGTATGATTCATAGAATGATCCAAAGATGGGCGGAGAGTAAAGGTTATAAAGTCGGTGTTCTTGATCACCAATACGGTGATTCAGCTGGAATTAAATCTGTAACATTCACGGTCTCTGGTAACTATGCCTATGGAAATTTAAAATCTGAAACAGGAATACATAGGTTAGTTAGAATATCTCCATTTGATTCAGCTAATAGAAGACACACTTCTTTTTGCTCTGTTTTTGTTTCTCCTGAAGTAGATGACACAATTGAGATTGAAGTTTTAGATAAAGATATTCGTATTGATGTTTACCGCTCTGGTGGAGCTGGTGGGCAGTCTGTAAATACAACTGACTCTGCTGTAAGAATTACCCATAATCCTTCTGGGATTGTAGTAACTTGTCAAAATGAACGAAGCCAACATCAAAACAAAGCAATCGCCATGCAAGTTTTAAAATCTCGTCTTTATGAAAAAGAGATGGAGAAAAAAAGAGCAGAGCAGGCCGAAACTGAAGCAAATAAAAAAGAAATTGGTTGGGGGTCTCAAATAAGATCCTATGTTCTTCATCCGTATAAGTTAGTTAAAGACCACCGAACGAACTGTGAAAGTGGAAATGCGGAAAAGGTTTTAGATGGAGATCTTGATAACTTTATGAAGTCATTTTTACAATGGAGAGCTCTTGATCATGAACATGAATAAAAATATTGTGCGATTTGTTGGGGCTATTCAAGTTGCCAAAATATCGATGCTTAGCTATTATTGCGGCTATTCGCATATTAAAGAAAATAAGGACTTATGAGATGAAAGAAAAGTATATTTCGCAGTGGGAAAACCTATACAGCGAGCAAATTAACGTTCGTAGAGATAAAAGATCAAAACTAGAAGAGCAAGGGTCTCATCCTTATAAACATAATATTAAGCCTTCTATTAAAGCTATTAAGCTTATTGAAATGTACGGTCATAAAGAAAAAGAAGAGATTGGTGAAACTGACACTTACTCTGTTGCAGGTCGTGCAATGATGGTTCGTGATTTTGGTAAAGCAGCCTTTATTCAGATTGATGATGGATCAAGTCGATTCCAATTATATGTTAAAAAGAAAGTAACCAGTGAAGAAGGTTTTGCTGATTATAAACTTTGTGACTATGGTGATATTGTTTACGCATCAGGTAAGATGTTTAAAACAAATAAAGGTGAATTAACTTTAGAGGCCCATGACTTTAAAGTTGTAACGAAGTCTCTAAGGCCACTTCCTGAAAAATTTCATGGTTTAACTGATACTGAAGCTAGATACAGAATGAGATATGTTGATTTAATTACTAATCCAGAGTCTCGTGATAAATTAATGCTTAGGTCTCAAATTGTTAGATATATCAGAGAATTCTTTTATAAAGATAATTGGTTAGAAGTAGAAACTCCAATGATGCATTCAGTTGCTGGTGGTGCTGCTGCAAAGCCGTTTAATACTCATCATAATGCACTCGATATGGAATTATTCATGAGAATCGCTCCTGAATTACACCTAAAAAGGCTAATTGTTGGTGGATACGAAAAAGTATTTGAGATGAATAGATGTTTTAGAAATGAAGGTCTATCTCTTAAGCATAACCCAGAGTTTACTTCAATCGAGTTCTACCAAGCTTACGCAACTTATGAAGATTTAATGAACTTTACTGAAGAGTTAATCCACGGAATTGCTAAAGATGTAATTGGAAATCCAGTAATTAAGTTTGGAGATAATGAAATTGACTTTGGTAGTAAGTTTAGAAGATTACCAATGGCCGATGCTGTTGTTGAATATACAGAGTTATCTAAAGAAGATTTAAAAGATGCTGATAAAATGATTAGTCTTCTTTTAACTAAAAAAGAGCTTGGAGCGAAGAAAGATGAATTAGCGAAGTTAAGTACGGCAAAGCTAATGGTTCTTTGTTTTGAAGAGTTTGCTGAAGATAAATTAATCAATCCAACATTTATTACAAACTATCCAACTGAGATCTCTCCACTTTCTAGAAGAAATGATGAGAACCCAGATGAAGTTGATAGATTTGAATTATTTATCAATGGTTGGGAAATTGCTAACGCATTTAACGAGTTAAATGATCCTACTGATCAATTAAGCAGATTTGCTGATCAAGCTATGCTTAAAGAGGGTGGAGATGATGAAGCTTGTGATCCTGATTATGACTATGTAAGAGCTCTTGAGTACGGTATGCCACCAACAGCTGGTGAAGGTATTGGTATTGATAGACTTGTTATGCTTTTAACAAATTCAAGTTCGATTAAAGATGTTTTATTATTCCCATTATTAAAGAAAGAAACTTTCTTTGGTGAGGATAGAACTGAAGATCCAACTGAAGCAAAGTCAGAATAAAGTAAGAGAATCATAATTAAATGAAGCTTCCTTTTTTCTCCTTATTAAAAATTATACTGGAAGGTAAGTCTTCCTTTAGGTTTTTACTAGGAGTTATTGGAAGCTTTTCTTTTTCTATCGCGGTTATTCTTTGCACGATTGGATTGATGGATGGCTTTGAATCTACACTAGTTAAGTCGTTACAAAGAGCGAGTGGAGATCTAGTTATTAAAGGTCGAGATGGCTTTTTTCACTTCGATAAAAAACTTAAAGACTTAACCAAGCTAGAAAAAATCAGTGAAATTACTCCTATCGTACAGATTGAAGCATTTTTAATTTCTAAAGGAAGTTCTCGTGGAGTTCTAGTTAAAGGTATTGATTCAAGTAGTTTTCAAAAGGTTACATCTTTAAATATAAATATTGATGTTCAAAGTGATCAAATTGTTCTTGGCTCAGAAATTGCGAAAAAATTAGACTTAAAAAAAAATGATGAAATCGTGTTAACCTTTGCTAGTAATAGTAAAAGGAATCAAGGGAGTCCGGTTTTAAAATCATATACAGTGAGTGGAATAATTGATCACGGTGTTTATGAGAAAGACCTTCGCTTTGTGTATCTAGATAGACAAGCTGTTATCAACTTATTTAACTATACTGATGATACTGCTAATATGGCCTTAGTTAAGACTGAAGCTTATAAAACTTTAGATGAACTAAGTGATAAACAACATTTCTTGGCTTCCAAAATTTCTAAAAAATTAAAGATTGAAACTTTTTGGAATGAATTTAGAACATTATTAGATGCGGTAGAGATTGAAAAACTTTCTATATCGTTAGTTTTACAACTTATTGTCGTCGTTGCAATCTTTAACATAATAGCTTTTATAATCTTTATCTCAGAAAGAAAATCACAAGAATTTTTCTTATTAAGAGTCCTTGGTCTGACCCTTAAGACTGTCATTCGATTTTGGTTCACTATGCTATTTTTGGTGTGGGCAATATCTTGTGTTGTTTCTATAGGATTAACTCAAGTTTTTAACTTCTTATTATTAAACCTTCCAGTGTTTAAACTTCCTGGAGATATTTATGTATTGAGCAGATTAACAATTGATTTAACGGCCATCGATTATCTGATTGTTTTTGGATCAGCATTACTGTGGATTTTATTGATCGGTTGTTTTGCAATTTTTAAAATGAAAAAGAAATCACTTCTTCAAGGATTAAGGCAGGAGTTCTCTTAATGAGTATAATTAAAGTTGAAAATATTTTTAAAACCTTTGGTATGACAAGTGTCTTAAATGGGATCTCATTTGAGATAGAAGAAGCTGAGCAGGTTGCTCTTCAGGGGATGAGTGGATCTGGAAAATCAACATTACTTTATATTATTGGTGGCTTAGATAAAGCTGATTCTGGAGATATTCAAGTCGATGGTAAACAAATAGAAAAACTTGATGATGAGAAATTAGCTATTTTTCGCAATCAGTCAGTCGGGTTTGTATTTCAATTTCATTTTCTTTTACCTTCAATGAATTGCATCGATAATATTTTACTCCCTGCGAAAATTGGTGGCCACAGAATAAAAGAAGTGAAAAAAAGAGTTATTGAACTTGCAAAAAGACTTGGGGTTGATCACTGTTTAAAAAAATATCCATTTGAAATCTCTGGTGGAGAGCAGCAAAGAGTTAATATCATTAGGGCGATTTCTTTAAAACCTAAAATATTGCTTTGCGATGAACCAACTGGAAATTTAGATTCAAAAAACTCACAAAAGGTCGTCGATCTATTAAAAGAAATTTCAGCAGAGCATAAAACGACTTTAATAGTTGTAACTCATGGGGCTGCTGTTGCGAGTCAATTTGACCGAAAAATAACAATTGAAGATGGTCGGATAATTGGATAATATCTCATCAAATTATTGATTATATTGATTTTATTAAACTTACAATTAGAGATTTAAACATAAGGTTATTCACGTTCATGAAAAATATAATAGTAGTATTACTCTTGTTAATTTGTTCGAGTTCACTATTTGCTCAACAGTTTTTAGGAAAAGAAAGAAAGTTATTCAAAATTGATGACATCAAAGTTGAAGGAACTAAAAAAGTTGAAGCTGAGGCAATTTTAGAAAAGTTAACGATTAAAAAAGGTTCAATGCTTGATAATATTTCTTTAAGAAATGATATTAAGGCCATTTATGAAATGAAATACTTCGAAAACGTTGAAGCACATCATGTAAAGAAATCTGGAAAGAACATTCTTGTTTTAAAAATCAAAGAAAAACCAATTATAAGTGCTATCAAGTTTGAAGGTAACGATGAGATCGGTGATGATGATTTAAAAGAACAGATTAAAACAAAAGAATATAATATTCTAGACGTGAATACGATCAAAGGTGATATTCAACTGCTTCAAAAGCATTATGAAGAAAAAGGTTATTATCTTGCTACTGCTAGTTATGACCTAGTGAAAAATGAACACGAAAGTCTAGACTTAGTTTTTCAAGTTAAAGAGTTTGATAAAGTAAGAGTAAAGAAAATAATGTTTCTTGGTAATCTAGAGGTTCCTGATAAAGATCTAAAGGCTTTTATGCAAACCCAAGAAGAGTCTTTGTTCTCTGGGATGAGCGGTTCTGGAAACTTTAAAGAGTTTAATTTCCAAACAGATATTGAAAGACTAAAGTACTTATATAAGACCAAGGGATATTTGCAAGTAAATATTGGGAACCCTCAAATTACTGTTTCTGAGGATAAAAAATGGATTTTTATAACTATCAAAATAAAAGAAGGTCCAAAGTTTACTGTAAATAATATTTTTTACAATGGAGAGCTTTTATTCACTGAAGGTGAAATGAAAGAGAAGGCCAAACTTAACTCTGGTGATACTTACTCAGAAGAAAAGTTAAGACAAGACATTCAAATGCTCACAGAGATGTATCAAGATAAAGGTTATGCATTTGCAAACGTACTTAGAACTCTTCAGATTGTTCCTGGTGAAAATAAAGTTGATATTAATTACTCGTTTGAAAAAGGTAATATTGCTTATTTTGGAAAAATCATTGTTAAGGGAAATTCTAAAACAAGAGATAAGGTTGTTCGTCGAGAATTGAAAATTCATGAAGGTATGATGTACTCAGGAAGTTTACTTCGAAAATCAAAAGAGAATGTTAATCGTCTTGGATTCTTTGAACCGACAAGTGTTATTTTTAATACTGTTTCTCCAAGAGGCAAGGATGATGTATTGGATGTTGAAATCTCTGTTAAAGAAAGACAAACTGGGCAGATCTCTTTAGGTGCTGGTTACTCAACTGCGACAAAGAGTTTCTTTCAAGCTTCAATCGCTCAAAATAACTTTAGAGGTTTAGGTCAAAATTTAAACTTAAATGTTTCTGTTTCAGAAAGCCAAAAAACATATAACCTTGGATTCACTGAGCCATACTTTATGGACACAAAGTGGACTGCTGGTGCAGATATTTATAAAACTCAAAACGGTCTTTTAACTTCATTTTCATCAGAAAAGTGGGGAGGAGACATTAGAGTTGGTTATCCAATTGCAGAATATACAAGAGCTTTTGTTACTTTGAGACATGAGTATACTGATATTGAGGATGTTATAAATCCTACAGTAGATGTTGATCTTGAAAATGGTGTTGCAGCAACTATAAAGACAACTCTAAGGTATGATAGAAGGAATAATGTTTTTGAACCAACAAAAGGTTTCTATGGAAATTTATCTGTTGAGTTTGCTGGACTTTATGGAGAGCAAGAGTGGCTAAAGACATCATTAGAAACAAGATTTTATCAGCCAATTTATGAAGAGCTAATTTTTAGATCAAGATTCTTGACTGAACAACTGATGAAGACAACAGATAGGGATTTACCAAGAACTGAGAAATTTCAAATGGGTGGGTCTCGAAATATGCGTGGTTACTCTTATGAAGATATCGGTCCAACAGAATATCTACTTCAAAAAGACGAAGAAGACAAAGAAGAGAACTACAGAGACTTTAACTTAGGTGGACAATTATCCATTCTTACAACCTTTGAGCTTGAGCATCCGTTAATAAAAGAGGCTGGACTGAAGTGGGTTTTATTCTATGATGCAGGTAACGTTTTTGAAGATGCTTCTGGTATAGATGGAGAGTATCCACTTAGACAAGATTATGGTTTTGGATTTAGATGGTTTTCTCCAATTGGTGTTCTTAGGTTTGAGTTTGGTTATCCAATCGATCCTGAAGAGGGAGAGGAAGGTCAGCAATTCCACTTTGATATTGGACAACTATTTTAACAGGAATTTTAATAATATAAGTTAAAAATAATTAGGAGATAGAGAATGAAAAAATTAATATTAGTATTAAGTTTAGTACTTTCGTTTTCAGCATTTGCTGAAACTAAAATTGCAGTTGTGAATATTCAAAAGGTAATCACTTCTATAAAAGCTGGTAAAAATGTAATGAAACAACTTGAAAAAGCTTTTAAGAAAAAACAAAAAGAACTTAAGGGTGAAGAAACAGCAATTAAAAAACTTCAAAAAGACTATCAAAAACAAAATTTAGTTCTAAGTGATAAAGCAAAGCTTAAAAAAGAAAATGAAATTAGAGGGAGAATTCAAGCTCTTCAAAAGAAAACTATGGATTACCAAAAAGGAATTCAACAGCAAGAAGCACAGCTTAAAAAGCCGATCTTAGAAAAACTTAAGCCAGTTATTGATCAAGTATCTAAAGAGAAGAAAGTTGCGATGACATTTGAAGTTACAGCTTCTCCTCTTGTATATGCAGAGTCTAAAGTTGATATCACTGACGCAGTTATTAAAGCGTACGATAAAAAGCACAAGTAAATATAAATTTAAAAGAGGGCATGATGAAATTCTCTAAACTCAAAGAAATAGATTCAACATTAAACGTTCTTTTCGGAGAACCAGAGTCTTTTGAGCTAACAGGAATTTCAAATGCTCAAAAGCCTGAAGATAAGCAGTTCATTTTTGTTAAATCTTTAAAGTTTTTAAATACAATAGGAAGGCTATCAGGTAAGTCTGAGTTCTTAACCTCTGGAGTTGTTTTAGAAGAAAAATTCTATGAAGCAATAAAAGAAAAAGAAGAGTTTAAAGCTCTTAAAAATACTTTCGCATGGGGAGCAACTGTTCATAATGTTAATCATGCAATGTGCTCTTTATCAAAACCGTTTTACGATATCCTATATGGAGACTTAAACTATTATGTTGATGGTCGACAAATGGGAGAATGTGATATTCATGTAGATGCCCAAATAGCTCAAAATGTCTTTATTGGTTCAAATTCAAAGGTTGGAAAAGGCTCTGTAATTATGCCTGGTGCTGTTATTATGCCTAAGGTAGAGATTGGTGAAAACTCAATTATATTTCCAAATGTAACTGTTTATCCTTATACGAAAATTGGAAACAATTGTAGGATTCACGCTTCCACAGTTATCGGCGCAGATGGATTTGGTTATAATTTTATTGCAGGTGAGCACGTAAAGGTGTGGCACCTAGCAGGAGTCATCATTGAAGATAATGTTGAAATTGGTGGAGCATCTATGGTGGATGCTGGAGCATTCATGGCAACGAAAGTAGGTATGGGTTCTAAGTTAGATAACTTTTGTCAAATCTCTCATAATGCTCAAGTAGGAAAACATAATGTTTTTGCTGGGCAGGCAGGTGTCGCTGGTTCTGGTGAAACAGCTGATTACTGTGCTTTTGGTGCAGGCGCTGGTTTAGCTCCTGGTGCGAGAATTGGTAAGGGATGTCAGTTAGCAGCTCGAACAATTGTAAGTGAAAATGCCGTGATTGAAGCAGGTCAAGTCTTAGGAGGACACCCAGCAAGACCGTTAAAGGAATGGCTAAAGTCTCAAGCAAAAATTAGACAACTAATTAAGTAAAAAAACTTAATTAAATATATAAAACGACAGAGGTCATAATGCTATTAAGCCATGAACAAGTTTTAGAATATCTTCCACACAGAGACCCTTTCTTATTTATTGATACAGTTGAATCAGTAAAAGTACCAGAGGGATTAGAAGGAAAAAAAATTGATAACCCAAGAGAGCTAGTTGGAACATTAGTTGTCGCTCATTTTGAAGTGAAAGAGAGCTTAAAAGTTTTAGAAGGACACTTTCCTGGAAACCCTATTCTTCCTGGTGTTGTTCTTATAGAGCTTATGGCGCAGGCTTCAGCTTTTGTCTCATTACCATTAAATAATTTAGATATAACAGGTCTAAATGTTGAAACATTATTAGTAAGTGTAGAGAAAGCAAAATTTAGAAAACCAATTACTCCAGGAATGAAATTAGAGATTCATACGAAAATGATAAAATGTCGTGGAACTTTGGCGTCTTACTCGAGTGAGGTCTTCTGTGATGGAGAAAAAACTTCGGAGTGTGAATTTCTCGCAAAATTAACAGTTAAGAAAATACAAGAATAAAAGGAATAAAAATGTCAGTACAGATACATCCAACAGCTATCGTTGAAGAAGGTGCTAAGTTTGGAGAAAATGTTGTTATAGGCCCTTATTGCATGATTGGTTCAAATGTTACAATTGGCGATAATACAACTTTAAAATCACATGTTGTTGTTGAAGGCCATACTATTATAGGAAAGAACAATGAGTTCAATCAATTCTCTTCTATTGGTGTTCCACCTCAAGATAAAGGTTATAAAAACGAACCTACTGAAACAATTATTGGAGACAATAACTTGTTTAGAGAAGGGGTAACAATTCATAGAGCAACAACAAAGCAAGATCATAAAACTATTGTCGGAAGTAATGGTTATTTTATGGCCAATGTTCATATTGCTCATGATTGCGTAATTGGAAGTAATGTTACATTAGCAAATGGAACAATGTGTGCTGGTCATGTAGTTGTTGGTGATTATGTTCAAATGGGTGGAGCATGTGGTGTCACTCCATTTTGTTCAGTTGGACGAGGTTCATTTATTGGAGCAGCTAGTGCAATTGATAAAGATGTTCCTGCATTTTGTGCAGCTTTTGGAAATAGAATCAAGCTCAAAGGTGTTAATATTATTGGACTTAAAAGAAGAGGCTTTTCTAAAGACCAAATTAGTGAATACGTAGACTTTTTTAGGATGATGGAGTCTTCTGCATTATCACCTAAAGCATTTACAAACCATCCTGAGTTTATGGAAGAGTATGCTGGTAACGATATTGTTAGCGAAGTTGTTGCATTCATTCAAAAAAGTGAAGTTGGTCTAGCACCATTTATGTCATAAATTTAAAAAATAGGATTATATAATGAGCAAAATAAAAGTAGCAGTATTAGGATACGGACACCTAGGAAAGTGGCATTGCCAAAAAGCTGATGGACTAGATCAAGCTGAATTAGTTGCCATTGTAGAACCATTTGAAGCGAATGCAAAAGTAGCTAAAGAGAACCATCCTAATGCTAAAATTGTTGATGATATTAAAGATGTAATAAATGAGATCGATGCTGCAGTAATTGTAACTCCGACTTCTACACACTTTGAATTAACTAAGCTTTTATTAGAAAACAATAAACATATTTTTTGTGAGAAACCACTTTGTTCAACTTTTGATGAAGTTAAGAGTTTAAAACCCCTTTTAAAAGAAGGGAAAATTCTACAAGTTGGTCATAGTGAAAGATGTCACAAAGCCTGGGAATTATTAAGGGATGAGTTTGCTAAAATCAATTCAGCTTTCTCTGTAGATCTCAACCGTTATGCTTCGTTTAAAGGTCGTGCTACTGATGTTGATGTTGTTCAGGACTTAATGATTCATGACTTAGATTTAGTAATGTATTTGTTTAGTAAAAAACCAACAAAACTTAAAGCTTATGGACATAAAATTAGAACGGGCAAATGGGATCATGCTACTTGTATCTTAGAATATGCTGATGGTTCTCACGCAAGAATCACATCTGGTAGAAACAGTGTAAAAGAAGTTAGAGCTATGGATATTATGCATGATGGTGGTTGTATTAATATCGACCTTTTTGCAAATACATATGGTGTTGCCACTGACTCTCAATTTGAAGACGGTACTTATGTCAAAGAACAAGAGTATGAAAAAAGAGATCATTTATTAATAGAACATAATAACTTCTATAACGCTATCTTAGGGACAGAAAAAGAGATGGTTACTTACCAAGATGGTGCAGACATCGTTTACTTAATCGACAAAGTAATTGAAAGCTTAGATAAAAACGATTTTGTTGAGCTAAGTTACTAATCTATGAAAGAGTCTTGCTTAATTATTGCTGGAGAAAAGTCTGGGGAAGACCATACGATGACTTTCTTTCCAGAACTAAAAAACCTTACTGATAATTTCGAGTACTTCGGTGTGGGTGGTGATAAGCTTGCTGATGAAGGTGTGGAACTTCTATATCATACAAGAGATTTCTCAAGTGTTGGAATAACTGAAGTATTAGGTAAGCTTCGATTTTACTTTAAGGCCATGGATCATATTGTAGATGAAGTGAAAAAACGTAATTGTAAAACGGCAATCCTAGTTGACTTTCAAGGCTTCAATTTAAAACTATCAAAGCGTTTAAAAAAAATGGGAGTGAAAGTTCTTTATTACGTTGCTCCTCAGGCTTGGGTTTGGAAAGCATATAGGGCTAAAACGATTCAAGAAAATGTGCACACTCTATTTACAATTTTGCCCTTTGAAAAAAAGTGGTTTAGCGATAGAGGTGTTAAGAACGTTAAAGCCGTTGTTCATCCACTTCAAGTTGAGTATGGATCAACACTTAAAGAAATAAGACAAAGACAGCATTCAGACTTCAAAGAAAGAAGTATCAGGTTATTGCTATTACCAGGTAGTCGTAACTCAGAGGTTTCAGATATGTTACCTATTTTATATAATGGAGCTCAACTTTTAAAAGAAGAAGGCTTTGATATTGAAACTGGTATCGTAAAAGTAGAAACTGTTAAACCTCATCATTATGAAAGTTCTGAATATAAAATTGATAATATTTGGGAGTCTAATCAGTTAGTGGAAGCATTTAACTGGGCAGATATGTGTTTTGCAACAAGCGGAACAGTAACTCTTGCTACTGGATTATTTGAAATCCCAACAGTTGTTGCTTATAAACTAAGTCTTGTGAATGAATTCATCTTAAAACTATTAATTCCTTATGATGGAGCAGCTAGTCTTACAAATATTATTCATGATGAAATGATCTTTCCTGAGTTTCTTCATTATGAAGCAGACCGTTATAACTTATCCAAAGTTGCAAGGTTTTGGATAAAAAATGAAGATGAATACAATAAAATTGTTAATAAACTAAAAAATACAAGCTCAATGCTTAGTGGAGATGATTTTTCTGTTCCCGAGTATATGGCCAGCGTGATAAAATCTTAGTTATGAGTATATTAGAATCAAAATTTGTAGAAAAAACTGTTTTATCTCCATTATCTTCTCTATGGGAAAGTATCTACCGAGTTAGAAGGTCTTTTTACGAGTATGGTCTTCTCAAAAAAGAATACTTTAAAGTTCCAATTATCTCTGTTGGCAATGTTACATTTGGTGGAACTGGTAAAACTCCAATGATCATTTATCTGACAAATAAAATGGCAGAGCACGGTTTAACACCGGCAGTGTTAACACGTGGATATAAAGGTGAGCTTGAACACAAGTCCGGAGTTATCAAAGGTGGACAGCGCTTTAGGTCTAATCCAAAAAAATTTGGAGATGAGCCATTACTTATTTCTAGAAAAATGAAGTCTGGTGCTGTTATCGTTGGAAAAAAACGTGCAGATAATTTAAAGAAATATTTTCACGAAGTTGAGCCAGATGTCGTTCTTTTAGATGATGGCTTCCAACATATTCAACTTTATAGATCGTTCAATATTGTCTTATTTGATTCAGCCCTAGCACTTGATCGTTATAAAACAGCACCACTTGGATATTTAAGAGAAGGATTAACAGCTCTTAAAGATGCTGATGCAATTGTTCTTAGTCGCGCTGATCAGGTTAGTGAAGAAAAAATTGAAAGTCTTTTAGACATGCTAAGTAAGTACCATAGAAGAGGAATTCCAATTGCTAGATTCTCTTATCGTCCTGATGGAGTATTTGACTGTTTTGATAAAAAGTCCATGGAGATGGATGAGTTAAAAGGAAGAAATGTAATTGCTTTAAGCGCTATTGCTTCACCAGACTCATTTTATCAGTTACTGGAAGATAATGGTGCAAATATCGTTGATAAAGTTGTTTATCCTGATCATTATTTATTTACTCAAAATGATATGAACGAAATTCTTTTAAAGTGTACTCAGCTTGATGCTATTGTCGTGACGAGTGAAAAAGACATGGTTAAAATTAGAAGAGTTGTTCAAGATCCTCGAGTGGTATATGTAAATATATCAGTTTCTTTTATTAGTGGAGAAGAAGACTTCATGAAGGGAATCAAAAAAGTCCTAGACCTTGATTATGATTAAAATTGTTTTACAATAAAATCATATAATTAAGGACTCAAGATGCGAACAAAACTAATTACTCAAGTATGTATGATTTTACTTTTCACTTCGTGTTCAACGAGGCTTGGAGAATACTTTTCTTCAACAGCGCAAACAAGTGAGCGCAACGATGAGTTAATAAAATCTTTTCAAGTTGAAGATAATGTTTTTGATAAATTTAAAGAACAGAAAGAAGTTTCAAAAAAGGTAAGTAACGGAAATGAAGCTATTGTTTCAGTTATTAAAACAACAGCATCTAAAACTAAACCAACAAAAAAACAAAATAAAAACAAAATAAAAAAACAAAAAAGAGTTAAAAAAAAAGTAACTCAAAAGCTAGAACCTCAAACTAAAAAACTAGTGACAAAGAAAAAGGTTGCATATCCAAAGGACTATCCTGAAGCTTATAAGGCCATTGATAAAGAGACAAAAAAGTATTGGACCAAAGTTAAACCAGTATTGTTTGAAGGGGAAGAAGCCTATTTAGATATTAATTATATGGGTGTATCAACAGGTAAGATCGCCTTAACAACAAAGCCTAAAACTAAGCTTGGAGAAGAGGATGTTTATCATTTCCATGCAAGGGTTAAGACTTCAAAATTTTACAGTTATCTTTATGAATTAGATGATAAAGTAGATACTTACGTTTCAACAAAAGATTTTAGTCCAATAAAATTCAGTTTAATTCAAAGAGAGTCAGGTCAAAATATAGATGACCTACAGCTATTTGATAAAGAAAAGCTACAGTCTTATACTTTTTATAAAAGAGTAACAAAGGAAAAAACGAAAAAGAGTAAAGGGGTCAAACCAATACCTTCCAGGTTTCAAGATCCATTATCAATTGTATTTTTTCTTAGAGGTCTACCGATGGAGAAAGGAAATAGCTTCATCATTCCTATTATGAACAAGGGAAAACTTTTAACCCTAAATGCAAAAATTGATGGAATAGAAAGAATCGAAACTGAGATTGGAAATAAGGATGCATTTAAAGTGACAGCATCAACTAAATACTCTGGTGATACCTTAAAAAGTGGTGATATGGAGTTTTGGTTCTCATCTGATGAGCGCAGAATATTCTTAAAGTTTAAAGCAAAGATTAAAATAGGGGCGATTAGTGGAGATATTGAAAAATACACTTACTAGTTAAACTTTTTGATAAGTAGAGATTAATGCGTGATCAAGTAAAAGCAAAAAATTTAAAGATACTTATTGTTTGTCCTGGAGATGGATTTTCAACTTTAGAGCGTAAAAGTGTAAGTGATTGTCAATATCTTAGAGATATTGGTGGAAACCCTGTTTTATATTGTAAAAAAGATTCTTTAATTGATAAAGCAGCTGATAAATTATCTTTGCCTAGAATTTACTTTAAAGGAACAAGCAATGATCGATTTTTTTATTTTAAATTCTTGATTGATATAAAGGCCATAATAAAAGATGAAAGCTTTGATCTTGTTCATTGTTATAACTTAAAAAGTTTATGGGGGACTAGCTTCTCTTTATTATCGTTGCCAAAAGTTCCACTCTTTCTCACTGTAAATGACTTTTTAGGTAAGCCAATTAATGATCTCTTGAGAAAGTGGCTATTTAAAAGGGTTGATGCTGTTTTAACTTTTAGTGAAAGTACAAAGATTATTGCCAAGACAGCACTTCCTATTTCAACAAGAAAAATAAAAAATATTGGAGTAGGAGTTGAGAATTATTACCAGTACCAAGCGCATGATAGAAATGAGAGAGTTATTGGTTCTATAATCACCTCTGAAGTTGAGCTAGATAACCTTAGAACTATTATCTTTGCCTTAAAACCACTTAAAGAGCAGGTCAAGGATTTGGATCTGTCTTTAAAGTTAATTATATTCTCAGCAAAGCCAATCAAAGATTATTATGGGTACTCTGATTTAGAAAAATTTATCTCTGAGCTTGGAATAAAGAATGACGTGATATTCTCAGACTTAAATGAAGTCACAACGGCAATTAAAAACCTTGATTTATTCATAAGTACGGCTTTTTATGAGCCGTTTAGTGACATTGAAGTTGCTGGGATTCTGGCAAAAGTTCCACTTATTATACCTCGCACGGCTGCGCGTCAAAATATTATCAATAAGTACAATGACTTCGCAAAATCCTTTTATTTTCAAGATGCTAGAGAACTTCGCAAGCACATCCTAGATATCTTGATTAATCAAACTTCATACCTTAGTAAACTTGCTGACGTCGCAGATAAGATATCCTCACATCATGGAATGGAGCATTATTCAAATAGAATCCATTTTGAGTATGAAAATGCAGTCCAAAAAAGACTTAGGTTCACGCTTTTCAAAGAGCAAAGTAAAGAACAAAAATAGTCCAAAACTTTGTGTTAATTTGATGACTTAGGGGCCTTTCTCTATTGACTTTGAACTCACCAGGCCTTATAAATCTAACTCTCTTTAAATAGTATTTTACTAGGTAAAGGACTACGTTTTTAACGTAGCTATCGAAAAATTAAGGTGGTCTATTATGACAACTATGCAAATCCCAGCTTGGGCAAAAGAATTCGAAGTTGTAACAAACGACGAAGCTGAGACAACAGCAAAAAACGAAGAATTTGAAGCACTATTAGGTGAAACTACTACAGGTAGTTTTGTTGAAGGTGAAGTTTACAAAGGTAAAATCATTTTTATTACAGATGATTTTGTAACTGTAGATATCGGATACAAGCAAGAAGGTCTTGTTTTCGCTAAAGAATTCAGAAACTACGACGGTACTTTAAAAGTAGCTGTTGGTGATGAAATTGAAGTTTACTTAGAGAAACTTGAATCTCATTTAGGAAACTTAGTTTTATCTAAAGATAAAGCAGAGATCCTTAAAGCATGGGATAAAATCTCAGAAGCTTGTGAAAAAGGTGATCCAGTACAAGGTACTGTTATCGCTAAAGTTAAAGGTGGATTATCAGTTGATATCGGTGTTAAGGCATTCTTACCTGGTTCTCAAATTGACATTCGTCCAACTAAAAACTTAGACAAATTCATTGGTAAAACAATGGAATTCAAAGTTATCAAATTCAACAAAAAACGTGGAAACATCGTTCTTTCTAGAAGAGCTATTCTTCAAGAAGAAAGAGGTAAATTACGTGACGAAACTCTTGGTCAAATCCAAGAAGGAATGGTTGTTAAAGGTATCGTTAAAAACATTACAGATTACGGTGCATTCATCGATCTTGGTGGTGTTGACGGTCTTCTTCATATTACAGATATGTCATGGGGAAGAGTTAAGCATCCATCTAACCTATTAGGTGTTGGTGACGAAATTGATGTTAAGATCCTTAAGTATGATTCTTCGAAAGAAAGAGTTTCTTTAGGTCTTAAGCAAGTTCAACCAAATCCTTGGGAATCTGCAAGAGAGAAATACACAACTGGAACTAACGTTTCTGGTGAAATCGTATCTATTAAAGATTACGGAATCTTCGTTGAGCTTAACGATGGTATCGAAGGTCTTGTTCACGTTTCAGAAGTTTCATGGACAAACCCTAAAGGACCAATCAAAGGTCACAACGTAGGTGATACAATTGAAGCTCAGGTTCTTGAAGTAGATGTTGAGAACAAGAGAATTTCTTTAGGTCTTAAGCAATTACTAGACAACCCTTGGGATGCTCTAGAAGCTAAATACCCTGTAGGAAAAGAAGTTGAAGGAAAAATTAAAGCAGTTGTAGACTTTGGTGCATTCGTTGACCTTGGTGATGATGTTGACGCTTTAATTCACGTTTCAGATGTTTCTTGGACTAAGAAAAACGTTAACCCTAACGACGAATTCAAAGTTGGTGATTCAATTAAAGCTATGGTTTTAACTGTTGATAAAGACAACTCTAAATTTTGTTTAGGAATTAAGCAATTAGCTGAAGATCCTTGGAAGAAAATCGACCAAAGAATGCCAGTTGGTAACGTTGTTGAAGGTGAAATTGTAAGAGTAACTGATTTTGGTGCATTCGTAGAATTAGAAACTGGAATCGAAGGTTTAATTCACATTTCTGAATTGGCTGACGAAAGAGTTGAGAAGCCAGAAGACGTAGTTAAAGTTGGTGACAAAGTTAACGCTCTTGTAATGTCTATCGATAAAGACGACAAGAAAATTGCATTATCTAAAAAGAACGCAGCTAACGCTGACCTTGGTGGATATAGCAAAGAAGAAGCTGGTGGAACATCTGCATTAGCTGCTAAACTTAAAGGATTCTCTGTAAAGGAATAGTCTTTAAAGTTAATTAAATAATCTTAATTTTTAAGTATATTTGGCCCCGGAGAAATCTGGGGCTTTTTATTTGGAGTATTTTAAAATTAATTTATGATGAGTTATCATCTATTTAAAAACAAATATCAGAGGTAAGTTTTATTATGCTTATTTGATAATGGATATTTTGAGTAGAAAAATTATTGGATTTGATGTTCATGAAGAAGAATCAATGCATTTAGGAATATCTACAGTTGACGATGAAATTAGTATTTTGAAAAAATAATTAATATTTCAGATGATTTAAATAGAGAAAATTTTTTAGAATTAAGAAAAGATTTTCTATGGTCAGTGCCATATGTCGATACAGGATCAACAAAGGACTCCTTAATACTTGAAGTAAATAGTATAATAGATGGCTTCGATATTACCACTGTTGAAAAGTATTTAGGTGATAAG
>CAKZUQ010000005.1 GCA_937923325.1 uncultured Bacteriovoracaceae bacterium | reverse complement strand
AATTAGTTCAATTGGACCATTTGGTTGTCCAGTTAAATCAAGCTGTAAATCCCATTCATTAGAAATACAACTTGTGTTGTAGTTTACTCCACCAATATTTATATGAACGTTTTGAACATTATTGTTACATGTTCCTTCTATGAGATAATTTGAAACATTTTGATCTGTCACAATTGGGATTGAAGTAATTTCGATATCTGTTTGATTTGATGAATCAAAGTCATTAAGTCGTAATTTAATATCCTCACAAGAAATAAGAATAAAGCTTATTAGTATTATTACTTTCAACTTGTAGATTTTAATTAGCGTAAACTTTATATCCATGCTTTCTCCAAAACCTTTAATACTTATTAAATTATTGACCCATTTTAAATAATCTTGACAGAAAAAGTCTGAAATCTAGTATTATCAGTAGTTTGGAGTTTCTAATAGAATTATAAATCTTGTCTATGAGAATTAAAATCGTGAATAAAAGATGGCATTTATTTCAATTAATTATTTCAATTAATGCTTTTTGAGTAGAGGAGTTTATATATGATAGGTGAAAATATTCATCTATCATTCTATCCTAGCTTTGTGTTAAGCTATGCATGTATTTAATTTAAAAAGTTTAAAAAAGGCGACATTTATGGCCAAAGAATTGGTAATTAATCAGACTCATAATGAGAGTCGAGTTGCACTCGTGCAAAATGGTGAGATACTAGACTTCTTAATAGAAAGGTCTACACCTTCTAAAAATAAACCCTCCGTTGGAAACATATATCTAGGAAAAGTTTTACGAGTACTTCCTGGAATGCAGTCTGCATTTGTTGATATTGGATATGAGCGAGCAGCATTTTTATATGTTGATGACGCTTATATCCCAACTTTGGAAGAACAAAGAGAGATGGCCACTAAGTTAGAGGAAAAAGAAAAGAGTAATATAAAGGTTGGACAAGTCATACCTGATGAACTCTCTTCTCTATCTGAGACTGTCGACTTAAGGTATAGAGACGATCTAAAAATTCAAGAAATATTAAAAGAGGGAGATGAGATTTTAGTACAAGTAGCTAAAGAACCCATTTCTACAAAAGGTCCTAGAATAACAAGACATATAACTTTAGCTGGAAGACATATTGTTTATATGCCTTTTATAGAACATATTGGAGTGTCTAGAAGAATAGAAAGTGACCAAGAAAGAGATCGATTAAAGTCTGTGTTAGAGTCTATTAGACCTGAGGGAAGAGGATTAATTGCTAGAACAGTTGCTGAAGGTCAATCACATAAAACTTTAAAGAGTGATTTTTCGATGCTCACGCATATATGGAAAGATATTCAAAAAAGGTTGGAAACAGTTAAAGCTCCATCGGCCGCATTTAATGATCTCGGTTTTATTGAAAGAACTTTGCGCGACATTACTGATGAAGACGTAACTGAAATAGTTGTCGATAATAAATCAACTATGAAGTTAGTGGAAAAATTTGCATCAAAGTTTCTGCCTCAATTAAAAGGAAAGGTGAGGCTTTATGATAATGAAATGCCTATATTTGAACATTATCAGATCGATATAGAAATTGAGCGAGCAATAAGTAACAAGGTTTACTTAAAATCTGGTGGATCATTAAATATTGATCAAACAGAAGCTCTTGTTTCTATAGATATTAATACTGGGAAGTTCGTTGGGAAAAAAAGTTTAGAAGAAACAATCCTTAGGACTAATCTTGAGGCTGTTAAAGAGATTGCTTATCAATTAAGATTGAGAAATTGTGGTGGTATTATCATTATTGATTTTATTGATATGGAAAAAGAAGAGAATAGAGAGCAGGTTTATCAAGCTCTTTTAGAAATTTTAAAGAAAGATAGATCCAAAACAAATGTACTTCCAATATCTGGACTTGGATTAGTTGAAATGACTAGAAAAAGAACTAGAGACACATTGACTAGGGTGATGTGTGAGCCTTGTGCTTACTGTGAAGGAACTGGACAGGTAAAGTCTGTAACAACAGTTTGCTATGAGTTAGTTAGAGAGATCAATAAAGCTATGAAAAAGGCTAAAGGTCCTAAAATATCAGTTTATGCTCACCCAGAGGTGTCAGCCCAATTATCAAGTGAAGACTTTGAAGTTATTGAGTCTCTAGAAGAGAATTTTGGAAAAAATTTAGTGATAAGAGCCGACAATTCTTATCATATTGAGCAATATGAAATTTTTACTCAAGATTACTAGTGGACAAATATCTAAATTTTAACAATTACATAATTACTATTTTTAGATATTAGATAATTGTCATCTCTTTATTGTATTAGATTAAGAATCTTTTCTCGTTTATACTTGTAAATAAGAATCGAGGAGGTGCATATGGATTATTTTCATATCATTCCCTTTGAGTCCTTGTGGAATTACTCCACTCTTGAAAACTTTGAAAACATTCAGGCCAACCAGGACTTGGAAACTTCGGACGCTATATGCTCTGAAGATTCCTAAGGGATTGCTTTGTCTTTCTTATTAAGTTACTTAGGTTCTTTAGATTAAGATAGGGTTAAAATTCTTTGTGGCTTAATATCTACAAGCTATATTTATAAAATATTAAAATATTGTTTTGAAGTGTGTAGCAGTACCTTGGAGAGTCCAAGGTACGAATTATATATTATAGTAAAGTATTGATTTTAGATGCAATATCTCCAAAACCTTTAGCTTCAAGAAAATTGCTAATAATGGGAGCAAATTTCTTAAGTGTATCAAGGTCTAAATCAAGACTTGATAGATTTGAAACGATTGATGCAATTCCTCCAAGGTTGTCAGAGTTAATTCCTAATGCAGACGTTGCAGAACCAAGAAGTCCACCTAAGTTCATCCCACCAGCTTCAGTGTTTGAAAGATTAGAAAACTTTTGCATTATTTCATCTGCTCCATTAATTTGTTCTGTAATTTTAGAGAAATTCTCTGAATTTAATTGCTCTTTAGCAAAAGTTAAAACTGCACCTAGGCCACCTTCAGCTTGATCTTGGTTAACACCAACTTTACTAATGATTTCTTGAATTAATTCTGTCATAGTTCATCCTTTGTTATGTTTGTAGAAAGGTTATATCTAGATGTTGATAAGCTTTCAAGTTGTTTTGCTTTGCATTAACTTGCTGTAATAAGTAGATTTGTCCTCTTTATAAAAACATCTTTAACTATAGCGGTTTTTCTGTTATCTTACGTGCACATTTATAAAATAGTAATAATCTATACACAAATCTCGCTCCTAAGTATTTGAATTTAGGGGCTTTATATATAAATCCAGGAGGAATGTATGATTTATGAATCGGCATTTGTTCTTCGTGCGGAAGCGGGCGAAGATGCAGTCAAAAAAGTAACTGATATTGTTAAAGAAACAATATCTAATTTCGATGGTGAAGTACTAATCGATGAAAACTGGGGAGTAAAACAATTTGCTCAACCAACTTCAAATGGTATTGTACGTGGAAACTATTTCTACATTATGTACAAGTCAAACACTAGCTGTAACACAGAATTAGAAAGAAGATTTAAAATTTCTGAAGACGTTTTAAAGTTTATGTTCATTAAATTAGGTGTTGACGCTGATCAAGCAGAGATCGTTAAAACTTATGTAAACCCATTTTCTGTTCAAGGTGAAGACGCTATTGACTCTATTAAAGAGAAGAAGCAATTTGCTAAGAGAAAGTCTTGTTATTTTTCTGAAAAGAAAACTCGTCCAGATTGGAAAAATACAAACTCTTACTCATGGTTAGTAAACGAGTTTGGTAAAATTTCTCCAGCTAGAGTTACTGGTTTAAGACCTAAGTACCAAAGAGCAGCTAACACAGCAGTTAAGCGTGGTAGATGTATTGGACTTATCAGTTACATGAACAATCACGTAGCTAGATAATTGATCTTAAGTGCAATCAGTTGATGATAAAAATATTCAGCTCTCTTTAGGGCGAGCGGTAATTTTAGGCGTAACAAGTCTTTTAATGTCTGCTAGTGTCTTCATGTCAGTTTTTTCTCCTTATCCTTTGGCTTTAGCGTCATCGTTTATTGGAAGAAAAAAAGGAATTATTTTATCATTAATACTTTTAGTAATAAGTTACTTTGTAAGTACTGTTATTTTTAAGTCTATTTTTAGTTTTGCTGTTTATGCCCTTGTAACTCTTATTTCGATTATGATTTCAGAGATTATTAGGCTTAAGATATCTCCTGTTAAAGGAATATTTATTGGAGGACTTGTTTTAATTGGTTCGATTAGTATGGCCAGTTACTCAGCTCTTAGCTTTAAAAATTTAACTCTAAAGCAATTTGTATTAAACACAATTATTGAAAATAAAGAGGCCTTTGACCTTCAAAAAGAAGAGTTAAAGAAATCAGGAGAGTCAGCTGAAGTTTTTGAAACTTTAACTCTTTTAGATCAACCAAATCTTTTTGCAGATGCTGTTATCGAGAAAGCACCAGCTTACCTTGTAGCAGGATCTTTTATGATTATTTGGTTTAATCTATTTTTGTTGATTCGAAGCCAGCGATTCTTACTTAGAACTAAATCTAGTGCGATATCAGAGTTTAGCTTGATGTATATAAGACTGCCGGACCATTTGATATGGCTAGTGATTATATCTCTTGCAATGGTTTTAGTTGGAGATCAATTTTCGACTATTTTACCAACGATTGGAAGTGTATTAATAAGTGCTTTAAGTGTATTTTACTTTTTTCAAGGTTTTGGGATCTATATTAGTTTCTTAAACTATGTAAATGTAACAGGTATATTTAGAACCATACTTATTGTATTCACCATGGTCACTGCAAATTACATATTAGTTTTGATTGGACTATTTGATATGTTTTTTAATTTTAGAAGATTTTTTATAAAGAAATAATAATTTAAGGAGAACCCTATGAAGGTTATATTAACAGATAAAGTTAAGTCTTTAGGAAGTGTTGGAGAGATCGTAAACGTATCTGAAGGATACGCTAGAAACTTTTTAATTCCTAATAGACAAGCAATCTTAGCTGATGAGTCTAACTCTAAGCAAATGAATGATTACCAAAAAATGCTTGGTAAAAAAGTAGAGGCTGAAAAAGCTGAAGCTACTGCAACAGCTAAAAAACTAAGTTCTACGAAACTAACTTTAATTAAAAAAGTTGGTGGAAATGGATCTTTATTTGGAACTGTTACAGCTAGTGAATTATCTAAAGCTTTAGAAGCGCAAGATATAATAGTTGAAAAAAGACAAATTAACGTTGATGTTGCTATCAAAACTTTAGGTGAGTACGAAATTAAAGCGAAGTTATTCAAAGGTGTTGACGCGACTTTTAAGATCGAAGTTAAAGCTGATGAAAAGCAAATGGCTGAACTAAAAGCTAAGCAAGAAGCGATGGCAGAGTCTAAGAGACTTAGAGCTGAAATGGCTGCTGCTAAAGAAGCTGAAGAAGCTGCAGCTAAAGCTGAAGAAGAATCAGAAGCATAATTTAGTTTTTTATAGGCCTCTCATTATTTGAGGGGCTTTCTTTTTTTTAAGGGTTTAGAATGAGTCAAGAATTACCTCACGATTTTATTGCTGAAAAAGCTTTTATTGGATCACTTTTAGTAGATAATAAAGCTTTCGATGAAGTCACTGATGTTCAAATTCAAGCAGATGATTTTTATCACCCTCAGTACGTTCAAATTTTTGAAAGTATCAATAGTCTTTATACTACAGATAAACCTTTCGACATAATTAGTGTTTGCTCAGACTTAAATGATAAAGGTAAATTAGAAGCTATAGGTGGTCAAAGTGCTATCGTAGAACTTGTTGAAGATACAGCTTCATCAGCTAATATTTATCACTATGCTAAAATTGTAAAAAATAAAGCAGTTCTAAGAAATATCGTAAGAAACTCAATGAGAATATCTGACCAGGGAATGAATTTTACTGGAGATATAAAAACATTCTTAGATGAAGTTGAATCAAGCTTTTTTAATTTGGCCAGTCAAACAAGAACTAACTTTGTTGTTACTTTAAAAGATTCTTTAAAAGAAAACTTAAAGAATATGGAAAAAGGAAAACGTAAAGAAGGTGAGATTTTAGGACTAACAACTGGGTTTACTAGTGTCGATAAGAAGTTATTAGGTCTACAGGCCGGACAGATGATTATTATTGCAGCCAGACCAGCAATGGGAAAAACTGCTTTTGCTTTAAACTTAGCTGTGAACTCATCTAAGGCAAGTAATCTACCTGTTATGGTTTACTCATATGAGATGTTATCGCCTGAACTTTCTGGAAGGCTTCTTTCAAGTGAAGCAAATGTAGATTCTAGAAAACTTAGAACAAATGATTACAACGATGTCGATATGAGAAATATTGCAACTGCGATTAGAACTCTATCTAATGTTCCAATATTCATAAATGATTCTGCAGGAACAACAATTTTAGATATAAAATCTCAGGCCAGAAAAGTTAAGACTGATCAAGGTCTAGGTATGATTATTATCGACTACCTTCAGTTAATGAAACCCCATGTTCAAAAAAGTTCAAGAGAACAAGAGATTGCAGAAATTTCAAGGGGGATTAAAGAACTGGCAAAAGAACTAAAGTGCCCAATTATAGCTTTATCTCAGTTGAATCGTTCAGCAACATCAAGAACAGATAGAAGGCCACAACTTCAAGACTTAAGGGAATCAGGTTCAATAGAGCAGGATGCCGATATTGTTATGCTTCTTCACAGAGAAGAGTACTATGATGAAAATTCACCTAAAAAAGGTATTGCCGAAGTTATCATTGCAAAGAACAGGGCCGGGGAACAAGGTACTGTAGAACTTGCATGGATTGCTAGTCAGACAAAATTTGCAGAACTGTCTCCTCAATATCATGAACAGCAAAAACAACAGTAAGCTTTTTAGTTTATTCAAATTAAGAAATACCAATAAACTCCTACTATTAAATAAGGCACAGTACGCCTATGCAATATATAAAAATAAAAGAGTTAACCTTTTAGATGGAATAGAGTTTAAAGATAGTATCAGCTATTTAAAAAAAGAATTAAAAGCTTATAAAATATCTGACAAAAATCTTAATCCTACTGTTTTTCATTTATACTATGAACTTGGATACATCTTTGAAAATATATGTGATATTCAAGAAAATGATTTATTAGCAATTATAATTTTCTATAAAGAGTCCAAAGTTGTTAATAATAATTTTACATCTTCTAATCGTATTAATTTAAAAAATGTTGCTGCCAGCTCAAAAGAGCTCTATACTGATAAATTTAATAGCGTTCAAAAAAACCTTATGGCAGGAAATTGTTATCAATTAAACTTAACAGAAAAATTTACTTATAAATTTAATAAGAATATTAATTATGAAGACTTCCTTGATAGTTTTTTCTCTAAAAAGAAAAGTCTATCAGCTTATGCACATGCAACATATATTGAAAGTATAGATCAACTGATTCTTTCTAATTCTCCAGAGTGCTTATTTTCAATTGTTGGAGATGAAATAATAACAATGCCAATTAAAGGCACAACAACGCAAGATAAAAAGTCTTGGCAAAAACTTCTTAATAGTAAAAAAGAGCAATCTGAGCTTTTTATGATCACAGATTTAATGCGAAATGACTTAACTAGAATTGCTTTAACTCCATCAAAAGTAGTCTTTAAAAAAGCTAAGTTAGTTGTTCCTAAAATTTGGCATCAATACTCCCAGATAAAAACAAAGATACCAAAAGAAACGAACCTCTTAGACATTATTTCAAAAATTTTTCCTGGTGGAAGTATTACTGGTGCACCAAAAAATAAAGCGATGCAACTACTTCAAGAAATAGAAACAGTTCCTCGAGGAATTTACTGTGGATCAACTATTGTATTTCACAAATCCTTAAGAGCAGCTTCGATTAATATTCGAACTGCTGATATTAGCTTTAAAAGTAATGAGTTATCTTATGGTAGTGGTGGGGGAATTACATTATTAAGTGAAACTAATAGTGAATATGAGGAAATGTTCTTAAAATTAGAAAGCTTTCTTTTGTTATTCGACTAAGAATATAAAAGAATATCAATAATTTCCTATACTTATATGAGTAAAAAAGTCATTTATAAAATAAACTTACATTTCACATTAATAACTAGACAGTTTTTTAAAAACATAGATATGCTTTGAATTGAGAGAGGGAGCTTTACCATGGATCGGTGGAGTTATATAGCAAGGAGCTAAGCAATGTTAAATAATCAAGCAAATGATTCGATAACTCTAGATTCTTTATCTGCTTTAACTGGTTTTCCAGTTGATATGATTAAAAAAGAGTTGTTTGAAAGTTCTGAAATTAGTGGATCCCAAGAGATTCCACTTAAAGAATTAAGATCTGCAATGATGTCTTTTTTAGATCAAACTATGCTCAATAGTGAGAAAAACGAACTTCAATAGAAAATGAGCTAGATTTAAAAATTAAGTCTGGCTCAAATCAAAAGTAATATTATATTCTTTTGAGCATTGTACTTTTATGTATACTTCTACAATTAGGTATTTTCCTTGAAATTACTTTGTAAAGTAATCCATGCCGTAAGAAATGTGGAACTTTGTGTTTGAAAAGAATAGCTTCTAGGCCTAAAGCAAAGCTAGGGTAAAGACTTAGACCCTTAGAGGTATCATAAACTTCGACGTTGAGAGAAGATGATAATGGGCCAGGCATATACCCTGGTGATGGATTGAAGAATTTAATTAAAAAATCAGCACTGTTAGACTTTAGAATCTCATCATAATCCTCAGAGCTTTGTCCTTTAGAGTTTGATAGCTTTATATCGTATCCTTTTTTAATTAGTCTTTTAATAATCTTGTTGACGTCACGTTGAGTAACTTTCTTATCTTTAGTATCTCCTGTTGCCCAAGTTTTTATATCGAAATCAACAAATAAAGCTGTTTCACACCTAGCAGATGCTAGAGATGGTAGAAGAGTCATAATAAATAATAGTGAGAAAATATTCATACAATTAACCTTTTTTAAATTAGCTTATATTCTGATCATTTTAATTTTACAAGCTAAGTGGATAATAATTTACTAGTTAATATGACAATACCAAGTTCTCTTTTTTAGTTCTTGACTTAAATATACCGGCAAATATTTGATATCACATAAATCTCTATTAAGTTAAAACTATAAGTATCCGATTATATATCTATAAGATTAATTTTTTATTTAGGTATTTTATTATGGATATAGCTACTATTATTGGACTCGTCCTTGCTGTTTCGGCCATATTAGGCTCAATATTATCAGGTGGATCTATTGCTGCTTTTATTGATGTTCCTTCAATTCTTGTTGTTGGTGGTGGAGTTATAGCTTCAACATTCATTAAGTGGCCGATGGATAAAATTAAAAACCTAGTTCCAGTTTATTTAAAATCAATTCTTGTTACTAGTTCAGACCCTAAAGAAGTGATTGAAGAAATACAAAAACTTGCAGAAACAGCCAGAAGAGAGTCTGTTTTTGCTCTAGAAAAAGTACCTGTTGAAGATGCATTTTTAAAGAAAGCTGTAACTTTGGCAGCTGACAATAGACCACCAGAGGTTATCTCATCTATTTTACAATTAGAGATCGACTCTATGGTCGATAGGCACAAAAACGGTATTGATATCCTAGATAATATTGGAGCCGATGGCCCAGCATTTGGAATGATTGGTACATTGATTGGACTAGTTATCATGCTTCAAAACTTATCAGGTGGTCCAGAGCAACTTGGTAAATCAATGGCCGTTGCCATTTTAACAACTTTTTATGGAGCTGTTTTAGCAAACGTTTTTGCTATTCCTATTGCAAATAAACTTAAATATTATTCGGCTAATGAAAGTTTAAAAATGAATATTATAATTGCTGGAACTTTAGGTATTGTTGCAGGTGAAAACCCTCGTGTTATAAGAGAAAAGCTAGATTCATTTTTACCTCCGTCGCAAAGACAAGTAGAGGAGGCAGAGTAAGATGGCCGAAGATACTGAACATGTTTGTCCAGAATGTCCACCTCCACCAGAATGTCCAGAAGGAATACCTGCATGGATGGCAACATTTGCTGACCTTGTAACGTTATTACTTACATTCTTCGTTCTTCTGTATGCCATGAGTAAGACTGATACTACAAAATTTCAGTCAATGGCCGGATCAATTAGAAAAGCTTTCGCTGGTAATGCTATGAAAATTGGAGAAACAGTTCAACTTGGTAAATCTCCTGATGACTCAGCAACCATGCTTGAAAGTCAAAGACCTGTAGAACCATTTCCAATCGACTTATTAACCTCAGAAGGTCTTTTAGATAAAAAAGAACTTAATAGAGAGTCTGATGAAGATCTTGAAGATATGAAAGAAGCTCTTAAAGAAAATCAACTTGATGAAGCTGTAGATATCTACGAGATGAAAGAAGGGATTAAAGTTAGAGTCAAAGATAAAATTTTCTTTAATAAAGGCTCAACGATTATGGCAAACAAAGATATTGTTCCAATCTATAAGAGAATAATAAAACTAATGAAGTCTAATGAATGGACTATATTTGTTGAAGGTTACGCCGATGTTAATGAAAAGTGGAACCAAAGTTCACAAGTTGGAGCTTTTGGCCTTAGTGCTAAAAGAGCAGAAGAAGTAGCTAAATCTTTAATATCAAGAGGTGTTAGTAAAACAAAAGTTACAGTCGTTGTTTATGGTGATACAAGATCTAAATCAAATTCTCTTAATAGAAAGGTAGAATTTGTATTAAGGAAAAGAGATCTTAGAACACAAGGTAAAAGAGTAAATGCTCAATAAAAAAAACGAGATATCATTCTCATCTATTATAGACTCAAGTTCGCTTGAGTCTTTTATTTTAAGTACTTTTAATATCTCAAAATCAAAACTTAAAAAATTAAAATTGAATAAAAACTATTTAAAAAAAATAATCCGAAAACAAGATTGTATCTCTTTAGACATTAATATTGTAAATCATTCAAAGGTTCAATCATCTAAGAATTATTCTACAGATAAAATAATAGTAGAGACTGAGAATTTTGTAGTTTTCAGTAAAAGCTATAAGGAGCATACTTATCCTTTAACTTATAATGAAACCAACAACTCTTTGTCGAATCTATTTTTTTATCGCCCTAAATTAGATCTTGTTAACCAAGAATCGATGGATAGAGGACTATTGTATCGATTAGATTTTGAAACAAGCGGTCTTCTTATCTATGCAAAGTCATCTGAAAAATATAAAGACTTAAGAGCTAACTTTTCTAAACTTATTAAGCACAAAGAGTATATTGCAATTGTTAAAGGTCATTTAGAAAAAGAAACTTACTTAGATCAATACTTAATTCCTAGTGAGATAAAAGGAAGTAAAATGAAAATCTCGGAATCAAAAACTGAGATGCATGCAACTTTAAATATTATTCCTCTTATTTATAATGATGAAGAGAAGTATACACTTGTAAGGGTCCTACTAAATCAAGGACACAGGCATCAAATACGAGTTCAACTCGCATCAATTGGTCATCCTATTGTTGGAGATGAATTGTATGGAAAGCTTAAAGAGCAAAGGTTATTCTTACACTGCTACAAATATATTGTAGATGGGTCTGAATTTGTAGATAACTCTTTAGAGTTATTTAATCTCTTCTTTGACTTTGACGGTAAGCTTTAAATGCTCTGCAATTTTTTCTTTATGCTTTAGTTTTCTGAAAGCGAGCATGGCCTCTCCGTCTGTTTGAGAGTAAATAGTAACCTTGTCAGATTCCATCTTTAATCTAAAATCTTTTAAGTATTCAAGTGTTTCGGGATTGGCCATGTTTGAGAACTGAACGAGTGTATTAGCTATACTTTTGTACATCTTAACTCTAATTATTTCTAGAGATTCGTTACCAGGATAATCAATTTCAAGATTAAGTAGATCGGCTGTAGGACAGCTAATTTCCCAATTATTAGGTACTTTATCCTTAAGTCTGGATTCTAATGAATCACAAGTCGAAGGTACAAATCTTCTTTTGGTCTTTTCCCACCAAATTTTAGTTTTCCCATCAGCTAAAAAGAGAGAAAACATTATTATTCCCATTATAAGTACTGGATATTTCAATGTTTTAGATAAAATCATAAGTATATTATCTGCTTATACAGATAAAAAAGCACTAAAGAATTATTTTCATTAACCGATAAGTATAGTCAAGAACACGTGAGAGGAAATATGTTAGAAAAATCGATGTTGAGTGAAGAAAAATTTTGGAATATAGTAGACGGAATATTGAATTTAAATACCACTACACAGCTTGATGGTATTTTAGAAAGCTTTCAGATTAATAGATTTGAATTTAACTGCTTTTATACTTTTTTTAAAGATTTAGGTGTTGATATTAATCTGGAGCTGATTGATGAAAAAACATTTGTTAGCTTAGACTCACCAAAAAATATAGAAATAGATATGACCTTAGGTCAATGGTTAAAGTTTCAGGCTCATTTCCCAGTTATGGAAAATTTAAAATTAGAACCTTATAACAATGAATTAATGCAAGTTTTAAAAAATACTGATGAAAAATATCAGGAGGCAAATCTATTTAATTCAATAAATAACTTTGAAGCAATCTTAAAAAACTCAAAGAAACTAAGCTTAGTAGATTCACTAGAGAAGAAGCATATTGGTTTAATTGAAGAAGCAATTGTTACCTCAAAGTCAATTGATGCCTATTTCGACACTAGCTTAGTTTCAATATTACCTATAAAGCTATTGAGCATTTCTAAAGAGCTACATCTTGTTTTTGAAATATCAGGTAAGCAAATTTTAGATGTTATTAAAATTGATAAAATTACTAGTCTGACTTTAACATCACGAGATTCTGATTATGCCTTTACACCTACTGAAGTAGAATCTTTTATCAAAAATTTAAGAGAGCTTGACTCTAAAGAAGAAAGATTAGTCTTAAAAGTAAAAGACTTTAATAATTTTAATAGAGAAATTAAAAATGAATTCTTTAGAAATGAAGTCTTGGTTCAAAACTATAGTGGCGATCATATTTGGGCCGCATCTATAGAGCCAAATGATAATTTATTTGAATGGCTTTTTTCACAGGGGCGAAGTGTTGAAATCATTAGCACTGAATCTTTAAAGAAAGAGTATTTAAATTTTTGTCAAAGGAAATTAAAAAAGTTAGCTTAATAGCATGTCACAAAAAAACTTTTTTCTAATCTCATTTCTTCCAGCTCTTGCTTATTGGTATTTAGAGGCGAACTATTCTTTGCAAATTGCCTTGGCTGGAGGTTTGGTTTTAGCAGTACTAGAGATGTCTTTAGAATGGATCTTTACAAGACATATTCATACTATTTCTAAGTTCAACTTTTTTCTAATTCTTATCCTTGGTGGAATTGCTCTCGTTGCTCACGAGGGAATATGGTTTAAGCTTCAGCCCGCTTTTACAGGTGTCCTGATGGGAAGTTATCTTCTGTACAAATGCTTAAAAGGCAAAGGAATTATGCTTGAGATGATGGAAAAGGTGAATGGTAAAAAAATGGATGCCTTAATGATTTCTTTTCTTGAGCGAAATACATCAATCTTTTTAATTGCGTATGGGTTCTTTATGGTATTCATTGCATTCAAATCGACAACTTCTCAGTGGCTTTTCTTTAAGACCGCAGGGTTTTATATCTGTATGATAATATTTTATATTGGGAATTTCATTTATATTAGAAGGATAAAACGATGATATTTCTGATATTTATTATTTACTACTTAACAGTTTTTTTCTTTCCATTTGAAGGTTTTAAAATTTTACCATCTATTTCAAGTATTTATTTATTTGAAGTAATTTTTATTACTGTTGTATCTATTTTAGTTAAACTTAACATCTCGTTTAAATTAAAGAATATAAAAAAATTACTATCTAAGCTATTTTTTACAATCATATTAGGTGGATTTAGCATTGGGTTAATTAAATTTCTAGACCTTGAAACACCCTTTAAATACTTAGACCATTATGTTGTTCAATTAATAATACTTGCTCCACTAATCGAAGAATTAGTTTATAGACATATTTTATTTGGACTGATGAAAAGAAAGAAAATTGATAAGTTAAATATTTTGTTTTTCAATTCATTATTATTCTCATTTTCTCATGCAATCGCTTTTTTTAGCTTACCTGCAATGTTTTATCCATTTATTTTCATTCAGCTTCTTTATACTTTTATTCTGGGCTGGTTTATGACCAAGGCCAAAATGGATCATGAAAGTATAATTGCTCCAATTGGGCTTCATTTTGTCTTTAATTTACTGTTTTTAATAAGTCTAACTTAAATCTCATATAGTCTTTAGACTAAAATTCTGATAGAAGAGCTAATATTTAATAATAAGAACCAATATATAGGGTGAACTTATGCAAGACGTTAATATTAACGATATCCAAGATTTAGATAATGGGAATAAACTAGTTGGTGGAATCGAATTTCCTCCAAGAAAAGTTTGGGTGAAGACCTATGGTTGTCAGATGAATTACCATGATACTGAAAGAATTCTAGATCACTTATCTCCTTTAAATTTCACACAAACACAAGCAAAAGAAGATGCTGACTTCATGATCTTTAATACATGTGCGGTAAGAGATTTGGCCAATCAAAAGTTTTACTCACACCTTGGAGAGTCAAAACATCAAAAAGACAAAACGAAACAAAAAGTAGAAAAGAAAGTTTTAATTGCAGCTGGTGGTTGTATTGCACAAACTGAAAGTAAGGCCTTACTTAAAAAGTATAAACAACTAGATTTTGCATTTGGTACAGATGTTATCGATAATATTGGAGAGATGGTTTACAGAGCTTATGCAGGAGATACAAAGTTTGCTGTAACTTCTTGGGATAAAAGTGATGATTACTCTATTCAAACTAAGATTAATCATGGAACACCTCAGGCCTTTGTAAACATAATCAAAGGTTGTGATAAATTTTGTTCTTATTGTATTGTTCCTTTTACAAGAGGACGAGAAAAGTCTAGAAGTATTACTGAAATTGTAAATGATGTTGCTAGACTTGTTACCCATAATGGAATTCAAGAAGTTACGCTGTTAGGACAAAATGTTAATTCATTTGGTAAGAAAAATGGTGAATCTTTAGCTGAACTAATTATGGAGCTTGAGAAAATTGATGGTTTAGAAATTATCCGTTATACAACATCACACCCTTATGACATTAGTGATGAACTTATTGCTGTTCACGGTAAATCAAAAAAACTTGCTAATCACTTACATCTACCTGTTCAATCAGGATCGAACTCTGTTCTGCAAAGAATGCTCAGGGAGTATTCTGTCGAGCATTACCTGGAAAGACTAGATGCTATTAGAAAAGCTAATCCAGATATTGTTGTTACTACAGATATTATAGCTGGATTTCCTAATGAAACAGAAGATGAGCATAGAGAAACATTAGAGTTATTGAAGAAAGCAAACTTTGATTCTATTTACTCTTATAATTATAGTGCCAGACCTGGGACTAAAGCCTCTAGAATAAAAAATGATGTTCTAACTAAAGAAATTAGAGGTAGAAGATTAAGAGAGATTCAAGCTCTGCAATTAGAACTTCAGGCTAAAAGTAGACCAAGTATGATTGGCAAAACTTATAAAGTCCTTGTTGAAGGGTTTGGAAATATGAAAGGTATTAAAAAGTGGAAGGGAAGAAGTAGTTGCCACAGAGTCATTCACTTCTTACCAGAAAGCGAGGATCAAAACCTTCAGTGGAAATGGGTTGATTTAAAAGTTACATCAGCAACATCTTTGTCTTGTCAGGGTGAAATTGTTAAAATTTACTAGACCATTCTTCTATTGTTTAGGCTTTACGTCCTTGATATTAGGTATTCTTGGTATTTTTTTACCTGTTCTGCCGACGACACCCTTTATAATTTTGGCATCTTATTGTTTTTCTAGAAGTTCTCCGAGAATGCAGATTTGGCTCACTTCAATTCCACTATTTGGAAATGCTATACTAGACTGGGAGAAGAATAGAGTTATAAGACCAAAGGCCAAGGCCATGGCAATATCTATGATTATTTTAAGTATTGGTTACAGTGTGATCTTTACTAAACTTGTTTTTGGATTAAAGCTAATGCTTATTTGTATTGGTATCTCTGTAACAATATTTATTCTCTCAAGGAAAAGTTTTGTTGAGGAGTAATAATGCGATTTCTATTTTTATTTATTTTTTCATTTAGTGCATTTTCTTATGTTGATTTAAGTCTTCAGTTTTCAGCCTCTAAGAGAGAATCTATTGCTGATCCTAATGTTGAAGGGGAAATTACATCTGAAACTCAAACCTTTAGTGTTGGGTGGGCTTGGTATATATGGGAATACACAGCTCTAGAACTGAATTATTCTAAATCTAAATATACTCAAACAAATACAAGAAGACAGCAAGTTAATACAGATTTTTTCTTAACTAAGACTGTATCTGTTACAGAAACAGAAGTTAAGGGAGCAGGCTTTAGATTTTCTTTAGCTAAAAGAAAAGCTTTTATTCTTCCAACTTTTTCTTTTGGCTATGCTTTACTTACAACTAAAGGTCGTACTGACTTTGACTTTGATGATGTTGGAGATTCAACAACAGGCTCTAGTTTTTTTGATATTGATGAGCAGGCATCATCTTCTAGTTATGTGAGCGCTGGGTTAAAATTTAATTTTACAAAGCTTATGGGCCTACAGCTTAATGCAAAGTCTGTTATGGAAGAGTTTGACTTCAAAAAATTAGATCAAAATATTACATATCTTGCTGGACTGTCTTGGGTATTTTAAAAATATTTACTTTTATTATCTTAATTTCTTGTTCAAAGATTTCATATGTTGCTAAGCAAGGGTATGGCCAAGTTTCTATCGAGTTGTCTGGAATCGATAATAACAAAGTTCTTAAAGATAAAAATATTGATGAAAAGCATAAAGAAAAAATAAAAAAAATTATCAAGTATAAAGAATTTTTCTATAAATACTTTAATAAAAAACCTAACGCTATTTACACTGAAACAACTTTCTTAGACAGAAATGCTGTAAGTTATTTAGTAATTGCATCTAAATTTTTTGAAGTAAAAGCATTGAGAACTAATTTTCCGATTGTTGGAGAGTTTCCATATTTAGGGTTTTATTCACTTAAAGATGCAAAAAAATATCAAGAACGTCTTGAAAGTCGAAAATTTTATACTTATCTTAGACCAGTTTTAGCATACTCAACTTTAAATAAATTATTTTTTAAAGACAATATTCTCTCCACATTTTTCAAATTTAATGATTTTGATTTAGCAGATTTAATATTTCATGAACTAACTCATACAATTTTCTTTTTAGAGAATAATGTATCATTTAATGAATCTTTAGCAGATTACATTGCTTTTGAATTAACTAAAGAATATTTTGAATTATCTAAAAATGAAGAAAAAGAAAAAATGATTTTGAAAAAAAAGTACAAAGAACTTGCAAAACTTATCAATCGCTTAGTGGTAGATTATAAGCAAAAACTTGACTCTAATAGACCGAAAAACAAAAGGGAAGCTGATAAAGTTTTAGAGAAATTTTTAAAAGAAAACTTCTTAATTAAAGTTGAAAAGAAATGCTCTGAGTTTATGTTAAAAAATTGTTGGCCTTTAAAAAGAAAATGGAATAACGCTAGTTTTACAGCTTTTTTAACTTATAACTCTAAAAAAAGTATAATTTCTCAGATTCGAGAAAAGCATAATCTTGATCTCGTTAGTCTTCTTAATTTTTTAGAAGTTAAAAAAGAAGAGTTTGAAAAGTCTAAAAGGAAAGACTTTATTAAATTTTTGACCATGTAAGTATTAATTTATAGTATTTTTGTATATCATAACTTAAAAAGAGGTAATCAAATGATACATATATTTTTTATTGATCCTATTTCTAAGTTAAATGTTAAAAAAGACTCTAGTCTTATGATGGCACTTTCTTTAAAAAATAAAGGACAAAAAGCTTACTTGCTATTTGAAGAAGACTTTTATGTTTCAAACTCTTTAGATTCTAGTCTTAAAGTTTACGATTTTTGTGGGCAGTTTCAAGATGATGGATACTATATCGATGATTTTAAACTAGATGGAACTTTCAACCAGAATATTGATAAAGATATTGTTCTACATATGAGAATCGATCCGCCTTATGACCAGCGTTACCAAAGATATCTTTGGATGTTAGATTACTTAGGGACTTCAACTGGAGCTAAGATTTTAAATAATCCTTTAGGTATCATGAAGTACAACGAAAAGCTTTCAGCTTTTGCCTTAAAGAACCATGTTGAAAGTTATGTCGGAGCATCGTTAAGTCAATTTCATAAATTTGTAGATTCCCAAAAGTCTAAAGGTGTTGAAGATTTTATACTTAAACCACTTGATCTATACTCTGGTATTGGAGTGCAAAAAGTATCTCTTAAGGATAACCTTGATAAAGAGTTCAACTCAAAAGTTAGTGAGTTTGGTGGAGCTATTATTGCTCAGCCATTCTTAAAAGAAGTTTTAGAAGGTGAATACAGAAGTATTTACTTTGATGGAGATGAACTTGGCTCAATTATTAAAAAACCAAAGCCTGGAGAGTACTTAACAAACATTGCTCAAGGAGCAATGTTTGAAAAAGTCGAATTACCGGAACATCTAAAGAAAGAATGCAAATATGTTTCAAAGAAGCTTTTAGAAGACGGAGTTCGTTTCATAGCTTTTGATTTACTTGGAGATTGTATAACAGAAATTAACGTAACGTGCCCAGGTTTACTAGTGGAGGTATCATATGCACACAATAAAAACTTTGCTGACATTATCACTGATTACATTATCAGGACTAAGTGCTAAAGATTTAAATGAAAGTGATATCTTAGGCTTTTGGTTGTCTGAGTCTGGAAGAGCTGTTATCGAGATTACCAAAGATAAAGATGTTTATAATGGTAAAATTACTTGGCTGTTAATCGAGCATACCAAAGAGCAGAATCCTGCATTAGATAAAGAGAACCCTGATGATAGACTTAAAACAAGAAAAATAAAGGGCCTTCAAATGCTTTCAGATTTTAAGTATGATGATGGAGAGTTTTCTGGCGGTAAAATATATGATCCAAAGTCAGGAAAGACTTACAAGTCTTATATGAAGCTTAAAGGTAAGGACGAGATTAAACTTAGAGGGTATGTTGGGATTTCATTATTTGGAAGAACTAGTTATTGGAAAAGACAAAAGTCTTCAATTCCTGATAAGTTTATTAAATAAAAAGCTAAGGTATCGTTGAGAATATTTAAAGTCTCAACGATTTAAAATATTATTTAAAATCTTGAGTGAAATCTGTTACTACTTGCATTGTCATTTGCCAACAACTTGCATCTCTAACTTTTATTTCTGACGGACAACCGAATCCATTTGACTGACATGTACTATCAGATCTAACACTGTCAATTTCAACAGTTGTCGCTATCGTATTTGGACCTTGATTTCTTATGTGTCCAATATCAATTATAGGCGAACATGTATTTTGATCAATTGCATCTATGAACTGAGTTTTATATCTAGGGCCAAGTTGTGCACTTACGCATACTCCATTATTATTAAAATCATTACAAATTACATCTCTTAAATGCATTGCAAATTTTAGTTTTGTGTACTTGAAATGATCTCCAGCTTGTCCTGTAGCTCTACCTTTACAATAAATTTGTCCTTTTGGAACAAAGGGTTGTGGTTTTACTTTAAATCTTACTCTTAATAAGTTGTCGGAAGGAAAAATTAAACCTGACTCTAAAATAGAAGGGAAGTCTCCATATAAGTCAGTAGTACTTTGAATACCTGGAACCCAAGATTGTCCTCCTGCCATAACTATCTCATATTGATGTAAAGGTGTTCCATTACCTTGACCGTCAGATGTTGAGTTTCCTGTACATGTAGTCCCTGTGCCAAGTGTTGTTGTACCTGTTGTTGTATTGTCTGTTGTTGTATTATTATTATTAGTTGTTGTATTATCTGTTGTAACAATTGTTACATCTTCACCTGTTGTTGCTACGGTTTCTTGATCTAAGCAAGAGGTTAGAATTAAAGATAAGATAAAAGTAAATAATAGTGTCTTTTTCATAAAATTTCCTATTTTTATGGCTCAGTTACTTATCGATTGTTTTCCATTAAACTTAAGTTATTTGGAATATGCTCGTAAAAACAGATGTTTAGAAAACAAAAGAGGCTTTGATCATTACTTTTTTTAATTATAAGATTGTTTTATGGATAATAAGACTTTAGAAACAATTACCTCAACCTTAATGAATAAGCTATATTCATTAGCATATGCAGTTGTCCCGAGCGATTTAGAAGCCGAACAGCTAATTGTGGATTCATATACTCGATTTGTCGTAAAGGATAAAGAATTAATCTTAGATGAAGAAATTAATGGCTCTTTTGATCGAGGAAGCTTTACAGATTTTTGTTTGGAGAGAATAATTCAAGAAATGTATGATCTTGGAAAGAAAAGAGCTCAAAGCTATTTCTATACTCGAAAGAATAGTTTTGATGAGTTTAATTCATTTTATTCTTTGAGTCTTGAGTCAAGATTCGTGATCCATTTAAATACTGTTTTAGCTTTTAATGAAAGCCGAATTTCAAAGACATTAAACTTAAATAGACATGAAGTTGTCCAACTTATGTTTACTGCAAAAACTGAATTATTACAGATTGGAGGAGGTTTAAGTGATCCTAGATAGAGAATTCAAAAGAAGAGAGGAGATTCGTTTTTTAAAAGATTTAATACCTGCTAAAAATTTATCTTTTGAAAGAAAAGAAATTTTAATTTCTCAGTTAGAAGATATAAATAAAGCATTAATTCAAGAAGAAAAATCTTTCTTAAGTAAGATCAAAAACTTCCTAGACATTACAATATTTGAATTTTAAAGAGTTAGCTGAAGGTCGTAAATTGCTCTGAATCCATCTTCTGTTAATATTCCCTTAGGGGGATTTGGAATAGCTCTAATATCTTTAAGAGCGTTAACAAAAAAATCTTGTATTTCTTGGGAATCACTCCATTTCAAAGTTTTTATTGAAACGACATTTCCATTTATATCATAACTAATTCGACCTCTCATTTTATGAATAGAGTTCTTGAGTCTAGAAAAGAGAGTTGGGTTATTCTTTTTTAATTTATTAATATTTTTTATCACAGCATTTTTATATTGCTTTGCAGTTCTCATTCGAAAGGCATGATACACTAATTCATGAGTGTTTAATTCATCTACAGAAGAACCTTTTTTAAATTCAATCTGACTTGCTGTGTTTAATACGAAGTCATTTTTTTGGTGAGACTCAAAAACAGTATTTTGACGATTCATTTTAATATTTTCAATTGCCTTTGCCCGGGTCAAATTACTTTTTGAAAATGTCTTTTTCTGGTTAAATTGTCTTTTTGTAAGTAAATCTGTATTTGTTTGCAATGCTAAATCTTTAAGCTTTACAGTGTCATTTTTATCTTTAGCATTCTTCCTTCCAAGCTCTCGGATGTTTATAAGCTTAATAGCTGAAGAGGATAGTTGATCTTCAAAATCTTCTTCACCATTAAATGTATACAAAACAAAAGCCGTATTCATCATAAAACTAAATAGAATTGATAATATAAGAAAATGTCGATTATTCGCCTTCATCATAATCATTTTAACTAATTAGATCGTACAAGTCATTAGTTTGTTGTGCGCCGTGTAGTATTTGCGTGGTTAAGTTGCTAAGTGCTTGTAAATATATAGGCAATATTTAAGTATTGTTGACTTTTAACTCTATTAACTGAGAGAATTAATTGGGGATAAACCGTTATAAAATAATATCTAGGGATTTACAATGAATGTAAAAAAACTAACTGTAATTGGAATGCTATGCTTGTCATCAATAGCTGTATCTATTGGTTATCAACAAATGAATGTAGATAAAGTAAAGTCAGCAGTGTCTTTAAAATCAGGACTTGGAACTTGTTTTGAAAGGGTATCTCAGTCATTTACTGCTTTGATGACAAAGAATATAAAATCGAGTTATCTATCTCAAGCATTTTTAACAACAACATCTGAATGTATCTCTGACGCTAATACTGTTTTAGGTAATATCAGTGATGACGTGTCTAAAAAATCTGCACAACTTTTAAATCAATTTGGATCGGATTATTATTGGTTCTCTCAAAAAGCACTAAAGTTAAAAACGTTAATTTCATCCTCTGATGTCAATTTGGAATCTTCTAATATTGTTCAAAAGTATTTTACTCTTGATGACTTGAGATCTAATTTTAGCATAGAGCTAACAAAATCAGTTGATAGAATTAATAAAAAAAATACGCAACTTTTATTTGTTGCAGCTATTTCGTTTGGGGCTTTTCTTTTAAGCTTTATTACTTTTTCTTTTATTCAACGAAAAAGAGATTTATTTATTCGAAAATTAGATGTTAACGCTAAAGATTTACTTTCTACTAATATTGAAAAAGATAAGGCTGAAAGACTAATTAAAGATTTATTTTATAAATTAAAAACAAAAAATATAGATCTACTTTATAATCAAATAAATAAAGAGTTATCTACTTTAGATGATATCCCTGTGGTTACACCTATTCCTAAAGTTAAATCAACTAATTTATCTGACTCTATTTCTAAACACTTAGAGGCGTTAAACTCTAAGATTTCATCATATGCGATCCATATAGATATGAAGAATGTGAAAAACTTTAATGTAAAGGGTTCTGAAGAGCTAGTTGATCAAATAGTATTTCATGCTTTAAATTATGCATGTGATTTTTCTAAAGAAGAGCGAGTTAAGTTGAATACTTCTCTTTTAGGAGGAACTGCGATCTTCAAAATTAAGCTTAATAAGCACTGTTTTAACTCTGATGAATTGGATTATTTAAATAATTCTAAACAAATAAATTCAACTGTTAATTTAGATTTAAGACTATTGAAAGAACTTACTGAAAATTTAGAAGGATCTTTTGCCGTGAGAAATAATATCGACACGACTAAGAATATAACTCAGTCTGAATTTGAATTTATATTTAGTGTTCCTTCAATTAGAAAAACGACAACTACAAAAATAATGAAAGGCTCCAAGAAAGATATTTTAAGGCAAATGAGTTCAGAAGCTTAAAAAAAAAGTTACCGGACCATCATTTGTAGATTCAACTTTCATATCAGCGCCAAATTGGCCTTTATTGACTTGACCTAGAACCTTTTTTTCAAAAGACTTACAAATATCTTCAAACATAATTTGTGCTTTTGATGGTTCCATCGAGCCTTCAAAGCTTGGCCTGTTACCTTTTTTTCCCATCCAACTAAGAGTAAATTGACTAACTATAAGAATATCTAGTTTTTTTTGATTGATATTTAGATTCATTTTGCCCATGTCATCTTCAAAAATTCGAAGGGAAATTATCTTATTTATAGCATTCTTACTTATCTCTTGATTATCATTTTTTTCAAAGCATAAATATAATAATAGACCTTTTCCAATTGAAGAGTATTTTTCTTTATTAATATTGACGGAGGCATTTAAGACTCTTTGAATAAGGACTTTCATTTAAAAATATCTTTTTAAATGTTGCTTGTAATCAAAGTTTTCTAGTATTTTCTTTTTCGTTGCCTGAAAAGAGAAATCATCAAATTTAAGATTATGTAATAGTTGTTTTATTTGCTCACTTTGTTCTGCTTGATTTGTTGTAAGCTGATAAAGATATTCACCTAAAACGTGGCCAACATCAATAGATGAAAAAATAAGATCTTCAATTGTGTTGTTATCAACTATATCCTTAAGTCTCGTACTGTCTAATATTGAGCGATTAATACTAAAAACCTTAGATTGACTCTGATTTACAATAAAATCTCTGTACAAAGAGCACTTACGATGTGGATTGATTATTTTTGAAAAAAAATAAGCAAACATATATTCATAAATAATAGCAACTATTTGAGTGGATGATTTGACTCTAAATATTGAAGGGATATTGTCTAACTGTTCTTCTTTATAGGTATTGAAAATATGTATTCCACTTAAGTAGGCAAGTCTATTTACTGAGTAGCTTGAGCAATAATAAGAGTTTTTGTTTGGAAGTTTAAATGAAAAACCTTTTGCTATATAAGAGCCATAAAACTTAATTTCTTCAATATCATCTAATTCCAAAAGAGAACTTTCAATGAAATCGAGTCTTGTGTGGTCGTATAGATTGTAATTTTCATAATCTATATTTGAAACATTAAGGTTACAAGCTAATATGAGTTGCTTGCAAAGAATTGAAAAGTTATCCTGTGTATCATCTCCAAAAATTTTCTTACCCTTTTCAATTATATATTCGTGTATGTCAAAGTCAGGATCATCACATAGGTTTTCATACCAATAGATCATACTTTCATACTTTATCCATGGAGGTGCAGAGTTGATACAGAATTCATCATCTGAAAACTTTATAAATTCTATATCTTCGTTATTTTCTACTTGTCTCCAATATACTTCATCAAGATTTTGATGAATGATAGTTTGTTTATATTCATTTTGAAAGTTAACAAGTTTGGGTATTTTATTATTTGAGATATGTAGTTCTCCATAAACCACAAGTACTTTTGAAATATTATTATTTTTAAGAGTGTCTTTTATTAACTTTGCAGCAAAATTGTCTCTTTGAGATAATTTTCCTTCAATATTCAGTCCTATGACTTTAATCTTAGACTTTTTTGCGAGTTCAAAAATTTCTTTATAATGGCTCCAAGGGAAGCGCCAAGAGTCATGGTATTCTATAGATTCCAGAAATTCTAAATCTGTAATATGGCCATCTAAGTAGGAATCAATATAAATTTGATATTTTGCTGCAACCATTTCGAGTGAAATAATACATTCTTGATCATTTTGAATTAGTTGTTTTACAATTCTAAGTACATTTCTAATATTTTGATCAAATGTGTGAAAATCACCAAGATAAATGACAGATGCTTCACTTACTGAGTTTAAGAGCTCATTTATATTACTTTGAAAGTAATCTCTATTTGATAATAGAGATTGATTTCTTTTGTATTCAATAAGCTCTCCAGATAGATTTCCCTCGTAGCTGTAGGCCTTTTCCTTTAAGGTGTTAAATATCTGTTTTCTTAAGTTTATTATTCCGCTTTTCAAGTTTTCCTCATTTAACTTCTATTGTAGTTTAAATGATAAAAAAAACAATTTATTTACTATTATTGATGGTATTTGATAGAAGTTTGTTTACTAGAGGTGATAGAGTCTGCTTGAGTTCTGTAAGAGAATTATTCATCTGATTAAATGACTCAATAATAGACTTAAGATTAGAAAGTTCAGGAACTTTGATCCCTTGAATAATTTGAGAAATTGTAGCTCCGATAGCATTTGCTAATAGAAATTCTATAAATTTGATCATCTCTATATCAGAATATAGAGATATGACTAAAGTTTCATTTGTATAAAGATCAATTTGATGAGTTTTAAGGCCATTTATAGACTGTGTATTAACCTTAAGGCTTGTAAGTGTACTATGTATCAATTTTGCAGTAGCTGCATTGTTAAACTCTAGAAACACATCATCATTGCTAGGATATATAGGGTTCGTTTTAGAAAGTACCAAAGGAGTTCTAAGAATAGGGTTATTAAAGTTAATGACGCTCTTGTTTTCTGATTTATTAAATAATAAAACGGTATTATCAATATTTTCTTTGAAATGAGCGACCTTAGAAATCACTTGCTGAGGGTAGTCTTTAACTAGCTCAGGAAGTAATTTAGATAGATTATTAAAGTTACTTTTAAGCTCTTGAGGGTGAGTCTCTAGTAATTTATCCCTAGAGATTGATAAGGAGTTTAGTCCAGCGCTAATATGTACAGGGATATCCTTAAAGCTTATTAAAAACTTTGGAAGTAGTAATTTCTCAAGATTTGATTTTGCTCTTTTTAATTGATTGTTAAAAGTTAAATCAATTAACTGGATACCAATAGGACTTTGTAAAAACAAGTTCACTGAACTGATATCTATATTTGGCCACTTTGGAGACAATTCAAAATAAAAGCACATTGATTTACCGTAATTATCAATCGTTGCTTCTAGAGATTTTGTTGAAATAATTTCAATTTTTGTTTCTGATTTATCTCTCATATCTACAACAATGACATGAGGAGATATAGTTCTTTGTGTGTAACTGTTAAAGCTCTCTTCTAGATTAGCAAAGTCATCTTTGATTTGTTTGATTGAAAAAATAGCATCTAAAGTTGTACAAGACTTCATTAAGTTATTGAAAAAATGAGGGTGCGTAATCTTGCTCGAGTCTTTAGAGGATGTATGAATCATCTTTCCTCCAACAATCGCATCTTGAAAAAATTCAAAACTAAAGCCTTTGCTGTCTTTTGCATATATAGCAGGTAGATCATCCTGGTTGGATATGAAGAAGTCTTGAGTCAATTTAGTAATATTTTCAAACTCTTGAAATGTATTTAGATTTCCAGAAAGTCTAAAGTTGTAGAAAGATCTTTTTTCTATATTTTGTTTTTGAACTAAGTTTTTTGAAAAAATATAAAGGTAGCTTCCAAGCTCTCCTTTACCCTCTATTTTACTAAGATCAAAAGAGCTTTCTAAGTTGAAGTCATTTAAGAAATTTTCAATCTTACTTTTTTGGCTAGGAATAAATATCTTTTTAGAAGATATCACAAAAATTAATCCACTATCTTTTATTGTCGAAATATTCTTGCTGATAGTATTAAGGATATAGTGTTGAGGATTACTTTTAGGTAGGTTCGAGATATTTAATACAAGTCTATCATATGTAGATTTCGTTGTACCCATTTGATTAAATAAGTCTTTTTGTAAAAAACCATCTTGTTTTTTATTGTCAAAGTGACCTTTGGTAACTTCACAGATAAATTTTGCTGGTTTTCTGCCTTGATCAACTGCAATTTGTGATAAAAAAGTTAAGAATTGTAATTCGTTAATCACTTTTGTGAAAAGGCCAGTATCAAAACTTCCACTTTCAAAGTTAGGACAGATGATTTGGTTCCATTTTATTGATTTGTTCGCTTCTTGTGCAAGCCAGTGTGATAGTGAAACCGATTCAAGATAGCTACCATCATACTTCGTACTAATAATATCTAGTTCGCCTTTAGATACTTTGAATGATTTGTTAAATCTATTATTAAATTTTTGATGCCAAAGAGGGTAGTTTATTAAAAGAGAGTTTAAGAATAATCCAAAGTGCTTGTGACTTAGAGAGTGTGAGTAGTAAGATTTTTCTTTAAGAGTCTTCTCTGAAATAATAGAGATATTCTTTATTAATTCCGTTATGGAAATGTTTTCTATTATACTATAAAAAGATTTTAGACTAGCTGATAAGCTAGAGTCTGGCCGATACCAACTATATAAGTTCTGTTTAAGTGCGTCTGAGTTAAGTTCAGTAGAACTTCCTTTTGCAAATGCTTTTGTGATAAATGAATTTGGATAGAATATGCTTTTTTCATCTAAATTTTGATTATTAAACTTTGCAAATACAGAAATAAAGCGAATCTTTAATGTATAAATGACGCAAGTTCTAAAAGTATAAATATCAATAAATTGTTCAAGCTTCTCTTTATGCTCTGATTTATTATTTTTGATCTCTTGAAAAAAATCTTCACTTGAATCAATACCTGTAAAGTTGTAAGCCTTAAACTCAGCAAAACTTAGAAATTCATTGTAGATACTAAGCTTCATCTTAGAAGTTAGAAAAGGTATTGCTAAGAAGCTGCTTTTAACATCTTGATGAATTTTCTTGATAGTTTCATTGAACTCTTTAACATTTTTTGAAACTAGAGATTCTCCCGTCCAGCCAGGAACAAAGAATTTATTCATAGAGTTTGATGTTTTTTCTTTGGTACAAAAGTTTGCTAGATCTTTATGATATAGAGGTGAGTAGTCATTGAAACTTTCAGTTCCTGAAGCTGTTTCTTTTTGAAACCATGACAATGCGTTGAAGTTTGATTTGCTCAAATTAAAAACTCTCTCTCTAAATAAGTTCTCTCTAATTTAAATAGGATATAAAAGAAAATAAAGCAGTGTATTTTAGTCTTGTATGTATCCAAGGCATAAAAATACCTCATTTAGAGCGAAATTGCATCAAAAAAAGGGAACTCTGTAGTTAATTATTAGCTTAAGAAAGTTGCTCGAAATGTCGATATAGACATGATTTGTTAAATAAATTTTCTACGAATATTGGAGCTAAACTAATGAAAACTAGTAAAAATACTAAACTAAAAATCATTAACACAGAGCGAATAAAGACGAAATATACTTCAAAAGCTGAGCTTAAAAAAGATTTAACAAGAGGCGCAAATTTAATCTTACTAAACTCAAGTTATTTGAAAAAAGCGGCTTGATGCGATGAGTATTAGTTTAATGGGAGGATTTGCCAAAGGTTTTAAGTTAGAGACATTAAACTCTTTGAACACTAGACCAACATCAGCAATGCTTAAAAGAAAGATTTTTGACTCTTTTCAATCTTTACACGAATATGAATTTTTAGATTTGTGTGCTGGAAGTGGGAGTATTGGTTTAGAGGCTTTGTCGAGAGATGCTTTATCTCTTTCAATGTGTGAATCTGATCAAAGAGCATACAAAGTATTAAAGACTAATGCACAGAACTTTAAAAAGAGGTTCAACTCGACAAGGGTAGAAGTCGTGAAGTCTGACTTTAAAATTTTTTTAAAAAAGTTTCATTTTGATAATTCTAAAAAATATTTTATTTTTTTTGATCCTCCATATGAAAAAATAGATTTATATGAAAAGTTTTTTGAACTCATTAATGAGATTCAAATTAATGGTATTGTTGTTATTGAAGCTTGTGCGCAAAAAACGAAAAAAATAGATGACTTTGAAACTCGCTTTGGGAAGTTTGATAAAATGTATAAGCAAGGGACCAGTTATTTTGGATTATATCATAAATATATTGAAGGTTAGAATATGAAATTAAAAGATAAAGCTCTTTATGCAGGCTCCTTTGACCCATTTACAAATGGACATTTAGATATTGTTAAACGATCTTTGGAATTGTTTAAAGAAGTAACAATCTTAATTGCTGTTTCTCCTTCTAAAAAACCATTAATTCCAAAAGATGAACGTATTTCGATGATTCAAAAGATATTCAAAGATGAACCTAGAGTTAGGGTCGACTTTTTTGATGGATTAATAGTTGATTATGCTAAAAATAACAATATTGAATCGATCGTTCGTGGCCTTAGACCCACAGGTGACTTTGAAATTGAGTTTCAGATGGCGTCAATGAATCGCAAATTGAACTCTAATATTGAAACTGTTTTTCTTATGACTGGTGAGAAGTTCTACTATGTTTCTTCGTCAATTGTTAAAGAAGTTTTGAGACATGGTGGAGATATATCTGATTTTGTTCCACCTCTTGTGCTGGACTATTTACAATAAATAATATGAAAAATAATAAAATCAATGAGAGCTTAACTCTTAAAATTAATGAAAAGATCAATGCCTTAAAAGTATCAGGAAAAAGGGTTTATAATCTTACTTCTGGACAATTAAATTTTAGACCACCTTTAGACTTAATTAAAAGTATTGAGAAAGAATTGAATTTTCTTCAAAGTTTCCAATATTCTCCCAATTCAGGATTTAAAGAACTTAGAGAAAAATTTTTAAAGGATTTTTCTAATAAAAGAAAGATGACTCTTTCCAAGTCAAACCACAAGTGCGTTATTACTAGTGGTTCTAAAGCTTCTCTAAATCTAGCCCTTGGAACTCTTATAGATAATCACGAAGATGAAGTGATTGTAATCGCTCCTTACTGGGGAACATACATAGAAGCAATTAAAATTTGGAAAGCAAAAGTTATAAAGCTTGATTCTCATTCTTTTAATTCTTATGTCCCATGTTTAGATGAGTTAGAAGGCCTTATAACAGATAAAACGAAAGCAATTATAATTAATAGTCCAAATAACCCTTCAGGGGTTCATTATGATAAAGAATGGATGAGTAATTTTGGAAAAATAATTCTTAAACATAAAAACATCTACGTAATTAGTGATGAAGTTTATTCTGATTTAAGTTACTTTGATCCTAAACCATCTTACTTTTACGAATATGAGCATAGTCTTTTTGAGAGAACAATTGTAATTAATGGAATTTCAAAGTCTTTAGCTAGTAGTGGCCTTAGAGTCGGTTATAGTATTGGTGCTAAAAAAATTATTAGCTCTATGGTATCCCTGCAGAGTCAGCTAACTTCTGGCCCAAGTAGTTTAATTCAAAATGCTTTAATTAATTTTGATTTTAATGAATCTATAGCGTTTTTAGAATCTATTAAAATACCTATTAGAAATAGTTCTCAGATATTAAGGGATAAATTTGTCGAAAATAAGCTTTCACATGCTTGGTATCAACCAACAGCTGGCTTTTATTATTTTATTGATTTTACGAAGTTTGAATTTTTCTCAAAGTTTAATACTTCTAAAACAGATTTAAGTGAAGATATCTGTGAGATGATACTTGAAGAGATAGGTGTGGCTTTAGTCCCTGGCATATATTTTGGAGTAAAGAATTCTGCGAGAATTAGCTTTACCATCGAAGAATCTAGCTTTGAAGAAGCGATTAGTGTACTTTTTGCCTACTTAATGAAGAAGTAGGATAAATTTACTCCTATAAGGAATACACTTTTAAATCCTGATATAATTAATATGTGAAACATTTCTTATTAAAGATTTTTCTTATTTTAGCAGTTGTATCTTGTGGGCTTACAAGTGATAAAGAGTTATCTCTTGTTGTTGATGAGGCCAACTATTATCTTTCTTCGTCCAACTGTGAAGCAGCCAAAGACGTATTAGATTCAATTGACTACAATTCTGAAAGTGCTGATTTCGTATCTTTATATGCATCTATATATGCGTGTCGAGCAGGTTATACTGTATTAGAAACTCTGTTTGATAACTTAATTAATATTGATGCAACTACTGCTGGCCTTTTTAGGTCACTAGCTAATTTTACATCATCCAATGAAGCAACTGCAGACTCAGATGTATATTCAAACTTAAAATTAGCTATTTCAGAGATTCAAAGAAACTCAAGCCTCACTAGTAATAGACTCCTTAAGTATGGAGATGTAAAAGGAACCGATTTAAGTATGCAGTTACTTTTTTTAGTCTTAACTGAGCTTGGAAAGTATATGAAATTTTATGGAGATGGAGACGTAAATGGCGAAAAGCAAAGATGTCTTATGAATTATAATACAATTTCTGTTGAGAGTGTAATAGATTCTGTTAGTGCTGATGCTTGCAACAATAGAGGAGAAGGTCCTTTAGAGCTGGATCCATCTGATCCTGATTTTATAAGACGAGCCTGTGAGGGAATTGTTTTACACAGCATTTTTGGAGATATTGTCTCAAATTTAACTTTTTCAGATAACGATGGACTTGGAGATCTTGCTGATACAGCCTCTGTATTCTCCAGTTTACTAGTTGCTGCCACATTGTCTGAGCCAGCAGTTGCTGACTATGATGGCTTTATGACTTTCACTGAATGTGAGGCCTATGCTGTTTCTGATACTGATGAATTACAAAGAGTTTTTGCTGCTTACGTTGAGAATTTTTATTTATGAAGATGTTAGTCTTCTTCTTAATATTCTCTCTTAATATATTTAGTGAAACTACTTTAAAGCCTGCTAGAGCATATTTAATGGGAGATGCTTATTCTTCTATTGCAGAAGGTAGTTATTCAATATTTTATAATCCGGCTTTATTAGCTAGAAATAGTGGACTTAGCTTTCACCCTGTTCCTGCTAGTTTTATATTTCCTAATGCCTTAGCTAAAATTGATGATTTCAATTCTATAGGCTCTGATCCGGCTGAAATTTTTGATGTTGTGAGTGATTTTCCAATTAGAATTGGTTACAACCTAGCCCCAGGGTTTAAGTTAGGAAACTTTGGCTTTAGTGCAATAATAGATAATGACTCTACAGTGAAAATATTAAATGAAGTTAATCCGATTTTAGATATTAACTACAGAGACGATAGAGGTTTTGCTATTGGATATGCTTTTGAAGTTAATTCAAAACTTAGCTTTGGAACTAGTTTTAAATATATAAAGAGAAACTCTATAGACGAAAATTACTCTTTAACAAGTACCACACTTCTGGATGCTTTGAATGGAGGGGACTTAGACTCAATTTTAAACAGTTTAGGTAAAGTCGAATCTTTAGGTTGGTCAGTCGACATGGGCTTTGATTATGTAAACAAAAAAGGTGCCACTACATTTATGAGTGGAATTGCCTTTAAAGATATTTATAATACGATTGAGCTATCTGATAAAAACTCAGAACTAACACCGATTGAACAAAGAATGATGGTAAATATTTCAGTTGCAACAATGACAGAGCTAGCTAAGTTAGTTGGCTTTACTGTAACGGCAGAATATAAAGATATACTAAATCAGTATAAAGAAACTATAGATAAGATTCACTTAGGCGGGGAGTTTTCTATAACTAAAGCACTTAGTTTGTTGGCCGGTTATAATGCTAGAGCAATTAACTATGGTGCTAGACTTAATTTAGGTCTAATCGATTTTTATATCGGAGCCTCTGAAGAAAGATTAGGTGAGCGCATTGACCAAGGAAAAGCCTCTGGTATTGTACTTTATTTGAGTTTACTAGACTTTAAATTTGAACCATAGATTTTTATATTCTAAAATTAACTAACGAATCATTTCACTGGGAGATTTAATTTGAGTGATCAAAAAACTTTTATTCTAGACACTAACGTTGTTCTTTTTGACCCAACTTCTTTTAATAAGTTTGGGAAAAACAAGGTATTTATTCCTCTTGTCGTAATCGAGGAATTAGATCGATTTAAAAAAGATCAAAACGAAAATGGACGAAATGCAAGGCACTTTGCAAGGCATGTAGATAAGTTTAGGGAAACAGGATCGCTTGTTAAAGGTGTAAAGCTTGAAAACGGTGGAATGTTACAAATTAGTATTTTAAGAGACCCTTCTACTACACATACAGGTATAGACTTATCAATTAATGATAATTTAATTTTGGCCAATGCAATGGCCCTTAAAGAAAAAGAAGAAGACGTTATTCTCATTACAAAAGATATAAACTTAAGATTAAAAGCTGATGCTTTAGGTCTAAAAAGTGAGGATTATGAAACTAGTGAGATGACTATTGAGGAGCTTTACTCTGGTCAACGAAACTTTGAAGTTTCAGCGGATAGGTTAGCTGAATTTGAAAAAAATAGGTACTTGGGTCTTGATGATAATGAAAGAAAGAGCTTTTATGCAAACGAATATTTAATTGTTCATGCTGAAGGAAATCCTCAACACAGACAGCTTGGTAGGTATGATGCTAAGAAAGGAGGTATCGTTCCTCTAATAAAGTCAAGAGATGGAGTTTGGGGAGTACACCCAAAAAATATTGAGCAACAATTTGCTTTTGATGCTTTACTAAATGATCAAATAAATCTTGTTAGTCTTGTCGGTAAAGCTGGTACGGGTAAAACTCTTTTAGCAATTGCTGCAGGGTTAGAAGAAGCAATTGGGCAAAAAAAATATTCTCGAGTCCTTGTATCTAGACCAATTGTTCCTATGGGAAGAGACCTTGGTTTCTTACCTGGTGATGTAAATGAAAAATTAGGTCCATGGATGCAACCGATATTTGATAATATTGATTTTTTATTTGGTAACTCTAGGGGGTCTACAGCAAGTTCATGGGAAGAGTTAATAAATGAAGGTCTTTTACATGTAGAGCCTCTTACTTATATTAGAGGGCGTTCTTTGCCTAATCAATATATGATTGTTGATGAAGCACAAAACTTAACTCCTCATGAAATAAAAACAATTATTACTAGAGCCGGTGAAGGGACTAAGATTGTTTTAACTGGAGATAGTGCACAAATTGATAACCCTTATCTAGACTCAATTAACAATGGTCTTGTTTATTGTATTGATAGACTAAAGAGTATAGAAATTGTTGCTCATACAAAGTTAACTCAAGGTGAGAGATCTCCTTTATCTGAAATTGCTAGTGAACTTTTATAAAAACAAGACTTATCAAAGAAAAGATTTAAGAGCTCCTTATAGAGAAGAAGTTATTTTAAAAAGTGATAGAAATAGTGTTATTTTAAAATCAATAGCCTTCAATATTTCCAGAGGAGGTCTATTACTTAACCATGTCCAAAATTTTCCTGAAGAGGAGAATTCATTTTTCTTGTTGATTAAGGTCTGTAGATATCCTTTTTTCAAGAATTTTGATTTCGAAAAATTAAGTTCATACTCTAAAGACTTACTAAAAGCAAAAATAGTAAAAGTAAGGTGTAAAGTCGTTAGAAGACAAAAAATAACCAACTCAATTGATAATTTAACAATGAGTAACATCGGCCTTGAGTTTTTAGATGTAGCTCCATATGACAGTGAAGCGATTAGTGAATACGTTGATGTTTTTTCTAGCAACCTAATTTATTTACAAACACTTATTGATTCTTTAAATCAAAAACCCGATAAGGAGAAGTACATAAGAGAACTAGCTAAAATCTTGGGTTATGATCCAGAGATAAAAATAGCCTTGTTAAATAAATATGTAATTCAAGACTATAGAAGTCTTCAGTGGTTGTAGTTATAAGCTTTTATTACTTTCTGTTTATAAAAAAAGAGCTATGATAAACTTGTTATGTAGACTGTAGGAGGTCATTATTAAAGTTTTAATTATACTTTTGAGTTTCTTATTATCTTTTTATGTGAGTGCCGGTGAATTTCTTTCATGTCGAACCAATACTTATAATCCTTATTATTATTTCAATATTGGAAGTAACTTTCCTGAACCAATCAAAGGTGAAGTTATTGAAGCGATGAGTGGTTTTGTGGGAGAATCTAAAAAATCTTTAGGAAAGGACCCTCTTGAATTTAGGCTAAATCCATCAGATTGTTCTCTTGCAGTCGTTTCAAAAAGAAACAAGATCAGTGAGTTTACAGTAACTTTAGATTTAAGTCGTAAACTGAAAAGAGTTAACTACAAGAAGGAGATCATAGAGTTTTATTCTGGAGGTCTAGCTGGTAGCTTACTTGATAACAGCGGTATTCGATGTGATATAAAAGATAGTGGAGTACTTTCTTCAATAGTCGGTTTATGTCAGAAGCACCAATCTCTTGATGATGAAATCCGATTTTCAAATGAGAAACAAATTGAGTTGTTGTCGTTGTTGAATACAAAAGGTATTTCAAATATAGAAGGAGTAAAGATTATCAAAGCTCCAAATTATCCAAAAGAGAAAATTCTTAAGCCAAGAGCTAAAGTTATTGAATTTTAGCTATAGCTTTTTAACTAAGTTAATTTGCTCTTCATAGAAACGTTTTAAGTCTTTTTTGTATTGGGAGTCAATCTCTTTGTTTTGAGAGATGTCTTCATTAATAATTTTTTGCAAAATTTCAATTCTGATACAGTTATTAATGAAGTCGTGTTTCTCTTTGTCTGTTAACATATTATTTAGTGAAGTGTATTTGTTTTTGACTCAACTTGATTTCTAAGAGAGTTTGCAAAGTTATTTATTGAGGAAGACATTGAATCGACACTTACTCTTTTTGCTAACTCATCCATTAATAAGGCACTCTTTTTAAGTATCTCCGGACTAACATCTTCGCCCATTGAGTTCATAATAAAGTTTGCTTCAGTTTGAAGTTCTTCTTGTTTTAATGAACTTAGATAGTTTTTAAAAGTGATTTCTTTTCTCTTTGCTTCAATTTCACTTTTAGCTGATTCCATTCCAATTACATTATTTTTCATTCTTTCCTTTTTGTTAACCTTAAAATCCTTTTTAAAGTTATCTCTCTCTTAATATCTCGCAACAACTGTGCCAAGACTCTCGTTAATATTTCTCTCTACAGTAATTAGATATTTATTAATAAAAGCTCACACTTACAAGTGTTTTTCATTTTGAAACACTGTGTTTTGTAATCTTTACTCATGATTATGCGCGCATTTAGAGTAAGTTTTACATTGTCACACTGCCTCCGGCAAAGTTTGCTGGGATAAGTTTGTCCCCGATATAGAGAGGAGTAAATACTTAATATTTAAGAGGTAAGTCTTAAAAAATTATAAATATAATGCTTTAGCTCCTCAAATTAAATACCGATGAAGATAAAAAGCTTTAAGAAACAAAAAAAGGATTTAAAGATGAAAATGTATATACCAAATCCCGTTGTAATTGAACAAACGGCTAGAGGTGAGAGACAGTATGATATTTATTCAAGACTATTACTGGATAGAATTATATTTTTAGGAACAGAAGTTAACGATACAATTGCTAACTTACTAGTAGCTCAAATGTTATTCTTAGAACAAAATGATCCTGAAGCTCCAATACATTTTTATATAAATTCTCCAGGTGGAAGTGTTTATGCTGGATTAGGTATTTACGATTTAATGCAACATATTTCATGTCCTGTTTATACTTACTGTGTAGGTCTTGCAGCATCTATGGGGTCTTTATTGTTAAGTGCCGGTGCAAAAGATAATAGATATGCTATGCCACATGCTAGAATTATGATTCACCAACCTTTAGGTGGAGCTAGAGGACAAGCTAGTGATATTCAAATTCAAGCGGCAGAAATTCAAGATTTAAAAGGTCAATTGACACAAATATATGTAGATCATTCTTCAAAAGACTTAAAGTATGATGATTATGAAAAAGCTATGGATAGAGATAATTATCTAAGTCCACAAAAAGCTTTAGATATGGGATTGATAGACCATATTATTGAACCTAAAGGTAAGATTGAAAGTAAATAATTTGATAATAAAAGGATCAAAGTATGAGTTCTAAAAAAGATGCGAACAACCCGTTGAATTGTAATTTTTGTGGGAAGTCACAAAAAGAAGTTAAGAAGTTAATTGCTGGACCAGGTGTATATATCTGTGATGAATGTATTGAGCTTTGTAATGATATTATTTATGAGGACTCTGTTAAACAAGTTTCAAAGACAAACTTGGATAATGTACCAAAACCTCAAGAGATTAAGGAACATTTGGATAATTATGTAATAGGCCAAAGCAGAGCAAAGAAAATTATTTCTGTAGCTGTTCATAATCATTACAAAAGACTTAGTTATAAGCCAAATGGAAAAGATGGTGATGTAGAGCTGGCAAAGTCTAATATTCTTTTAGCAGGGCCTACTGGTTCCGGTAAAACATTAATAGCCCAATCACTTGCAAAGTATTTAAATGTACCATTTGCAATTGCAGATGCAACTTCATTAACAGAGGCCGGTTATGTTGGAGAGGATGTTGAAAATATTATTTTAAACTTACTCCAAAACTGTGATTATGATATTGAGAGAGCTCAAAGAGGTATTGTTTACATTGATGAGATCGATAAAATTGCTAGGAAATCTGAAAACCCTTCTATAACTAGAGACGTTTCTGGTGAGGGGGTTCAGCAAGCATTACTTAAGTTAATTGAAGGAACTATTGCTTCTGTTCCTCCTAAAGGTGGAAGAAAACATCCACAACAAGAGTTCTTACAAGTAGACACTAAGAATATTCTATTTATTGTTGCTGGTGCATTTGTTGGTTTAGACAAAGTTATAGAACAAAGACAAAAGAAAAAGTCAGTATTAGGGCTTGCTGCTAAAAAGAAAGACGATGGTGCTGTAAAAAAGACAAATGTTGAAAATCTTGGTGGAATCGAATCTCAAGATTTAAGTAAGTTTGGATTGATTCCTGAGTTTGTTGGTAGGTTACCTGTCAATGCACTGCTAGAAGAATTAGATGAGGACGCTTTAGTACAAATTTTAACAAAGCCTAAGAATGCTATTACGAAACAATATCAAAAGCTTTTTGAATTTGATGGTATCGAGCTTGAATTTGAGGAAGAGGCATTGTTAGAAGTTGCCAAGACTGCAATTAACAAAAAAACTGGAGCAAGAGGACTTAGATCTATTCTTGAACAGACAATGTTAGACGTGATGTATGAGATTCCAAGTAATGAAAAAATTAATAAATGTGTCGTTACAAAAGCTGCTATTGAGGGAACTGAGAAACCAACCTTAATTGAAGGTGAGAAGAAAAACCTTCAGGCAGAGAAGAAGTCAAGTATTAAGACTGCTGATGCTTCATAGTTAAAACTATGAATTAATTTTATGATTTGTAAATAAAATAAGCTTAGGAGAATTTTTCCTAAGCTTTTTTTTTGATTTAAATCCAAATATAGGTCACAATATATATATAGATCCAATGTCCAAGGGTCTAAAGCGCAGGAGGTGCTATGTCGGACAAGAAGTCATCGAAAAACTACCCGTTATTACCACTTAGAGATGTAATCATCTTTCCACATATGGTTGTTCCATTATTTGTAGGAAGAGAGAAATCTATTGCAGCTTTAGAAAAAGCAGCAAAAAATGGTAATGAACTATTTCTTATTACTCAAAAGGATGCAAGCGTTCTAAACCCTGAAAGGGAAGATGTTTACAATGTAGGTACTGTTGTAAATATTATTCAGATGCTTAGGTTACCGGATAATACTGTAAAGGTTTTAATCGAAGGTAAGCATAGAGCTGAAATTACGAAATTTGAATGCACTCCTGAAGGATACTTTGCAGACGTATCAAAGTGTGACGATATCGAAACAGACCCTGTTTCTTTAGAGGCAACAATCAGATCTGTAAAAAATATCTTTGAGCAATATGTTAAACTTAATAAGAGAATCCCACCTGAATTATTGATGAGTATTTCATCGATCAATGATCCATCAAGATTATCTGATATTATCGTTGCTCATTTAACGATGAAGATTCCTGAAAAACAAGAAATATTAAATACTGTAAATGTTGAGGGAAGGTTAAAGCTTCTTCTTGAAAAAATGCAGGGTGAGATTGAAGTAATTAATGTTGAGAAGAAAATTAGAACTCGCGTTAAGCAACAGATGGAAAAATCTCAAAAAGAATACTACTTAAACGAGCAAATGAATGCTATCCAAAAAGAACTTGGTTCTAAGGATGACGGTAAGACAGATCTTCAAGAAATGGAAGAGAAACTTGCAGCAAAGAATATGCCTGATGAAGTTAGAGAGAAAGTAACTAAAGAGATTAAGAAGCTTAAATCGATGTCTCCTATGTCAGCAGAATCAGCAGTTGTAAGAAATTATGTTGATTGGATGCTATCACTTCCATGGGCAGAGTATTCAACTGATGACAATAGTGTAAAACATGCTAAAAAAGTTTTAGATGATGAACACTACGGGCTTGAAGATGTTAAAGAAAGAATTTTAGAATATATGTCTGTCAGAAGTCTTGTTCAAGACGACAATAAGACAACTGGAACAGTTTTATGTTTAGCAGGTCCTCCAGGTGTTGGTAAGACATCAATCTGCCAATCTCTAGCGACTAGTATGGGAAGAGAGTTTGTTCGAATTTCTTTAGGTGGTGTTAGAGATGAAGCTGAAATTCGTGGACATAGAAGGACTTATGTTGGTGCGATGCCAGGTAAGATCATGCAAGCTATGAAAAAAGCAAAAACGAGTAATCCAATTATTCTTTTAGATGAAATTGATAAAATGAGTTCAGACTTTAAAGGTGATCCTTCTGCTGCAATGCTTGAAGTTCTAGACCCTGCTCAGAATAAAAACTTTACTGATCATTACATTGAAGTGGAATATGATTTATCTAAAGTAATGTTTGTTATGACTGCAAATGATATTTCAAGAATTCCTGGTCCACTTAGAGATAGAATGGAAATGATTCATATTGCTGGATATACTCCATTTGAGAAACTTCAAATCGCAAAGAGATACTTAATGGATAGGTCTATTAAGAGTCATGGACTTGAAGAGTATCCAGTATCGATGAGTGATAGAATTTTTACTAAGATTATTAGAGGTTATACTAAAGAGTCTGGAGTAAGAAACTTACAAAGACTTCTAAATACTGTTTCAAGAAAGATTGCTACAGATGTTGTAACTAATGATGTTGAAAAGGGTAAGAAGTATACTGTTACTGAAAAAGCTTGTGAAAAATATTTAGGGCCTGTAGTTTTTGATTCTACTGAAATCGAAAAGAAACCAGAGGTTGGTTTAGTTAATGGCCTTGCTTACACTAGCGTTGGTGGTGAATTACTGAATATTGAAGTTGTTACAGTTCCAGGAACTGGAAGAATTCAAGTCACAGGTAAACTTGGTGAAGTTATGCAAGAATCTGCAAAAGCTGCTTTAAGTTATGTTAGATCAATAGGTGATAGACTTGGTGTAGATCATGAGTGGTATTCTAAGAATGATATTCATGTTCATGTTCCAGATGGGGCAACTCCAAAAGATGGTCCAAGTGCCGGAATAACAATGGCCACGGCTTTAACTTCTGCGATAGCGAATATACCAGTACGACAAGATGTTGCCATGACTGGAGAGATTTCAATCCGTGGACGTGTCATGCCGATCGGCGGATTAAAAGAAAAGCTTTTAGCTGCTAAACAAGCTGGTGTAACAACAATTGTTATTCCACAAAAGAATGCTAAAGATTTAGTGAAGATACCTAAAGAGATTAAAGGTGGATTAAATATATTCCCAGTCTCTGAGGCTGAAGAAGTTCTAAAAATTGCTTTAGATCTTAAAAAGCCAGAGGACTTTATGAAAGACAGAGGCTTTACTGTCCTAGATGGTGAGAAAACAGCTGAACAACAAGTTGCGAACTAGTGACTAAATAAAATTCGATGATGACTTAAGGGGAGATAGAGATATCTCCTCTTTTTTTGAAAAAAAACTCATAAGGTATTGACAGATATATCTCAATCCATTAATTTAGATGAACCAAATGATTAATCATTTTGGGCGTTTAGCTCAGCTGGGAGAGCGCTACCCTTACAAGGTAGATGTCGGCGGTTCGATCCCGTCAACGCCCACCATATATTATTAAAAAAAGTCCTCATAAGTATTCGTATTTATGGGGACTTTTTAGTTTTTAAACTTCGAAATATTATTTACAAATCTCTTCGATATTATGGTGTAGTAATCAATTTAGCCTTTGAGGTGACTCTTGGATTGATAAGTCTGTATTCAATAAAAGTAATTGTCTTAGAGTTAATCAGACTAGTATTTACGGATCTAGAAACTTGGTGGTGGGTCAATCTTAAAGAAGCCCAACAGAAAACCATATCGAACGACTGATTTCAGTTTTTCAAATATCATATCGCACCTTTTTTATTTAAATTCAACTAGTTTTGAAAACTCTAGTCATAGCGATATCAGCCCAGCCTATTGTGGGAGGAAGACCTGCGCCTAAAATTCAAGCTGAGTCCAGTCTTAGTGACCTCTCGCCTGAAGTCCTAACTACAACTGTAGAGTGCTCTTAATCTATAATTCTCAAAGGATTTAAGACCATAAGATGTTCTTTGAATCAACTTACATTTTCG
>CAKZUQ010000004.1 GCA_937923325.1 uncultured Bacteriovoracaceae bacterium | reverse complement strand
TTGTGATAATGGTTGTAGTATAAGCTCTTGGACTCCTGGTGTTGGAGATATTTGTAACGGAGTTGTGTTTAATCAAAGTAGTAATTGCAATACAACTAGATCTGCAACTGGGACTAAAACAACCCAAGAATGTGCTCCTGTTTCAGCATGCAGTGAGAGTGATTTAACTGAGTGGAGCCCTTTAGTTATTGATGTGTGCCTTGGAGAAACTTTTATTCAGACTCGATCTAAAAGGATCGATGCTGATTGTGAAATTAGTTCAAATATTCAAATGAGTAGAAGTCGTCGAGGTGATAAGTCGTGCTGTAGAGTTATTGGTGCTGATGACTTTGACTCTTTATTTGCTCTTGGAAATTGTGAAAGTCAAGGAGGAGGGAGTAGTTGTGAATGTGATGCCCAAAATGTAACTCAAGACGATTGCTCTTCTGGTAATTCCAATTTATGTACCTGTGTTTGGACTGAGTCTAGTGATACATGTATTAACTATGGAGAAAGTGGTTGTGAGCTTGATGCAAATTGCGAGTGGTCACCCTAACACAGCTTTAAAATATTTTTTTAGGTTTCTTTAAGTGGATATTAAATCTTCCCAAATTTTATTACTAGTAGCTAGGCCATTTGCCTGATTACCTAGAATTTCTCTCCAGTTAGACTCAAAGTATTTGATTTGAGGTCTAATTGTATGTAAGTCTTTCATCCATGGAACAGGATCTGCTTCAATATTTTTTTGGTTTATGTTATTAAAGTCATGTTCATAGAATTGCTCTTCTATAAAGTCATAGATCCTTTTCATTTGTTTTCTGGGATCCATCGTAAGATTATCAAAGTCTACAAATAGCATACAGTCTTTAAATCCTCTTTGAAGAGCATCTTGAATTGTTAAATATGCTTTACCAGTATGTCCTTTTGAAGAACCCCAGTGAGAAACTCTGGATTCGACAGAGTGTTGTGCTTCAATAGGCATATCTAGTGGATATAAATCTTTGTTTTTTCTCCATAGCTTTTCCCAAGATGCCATGATAGACCTCATATCTCTTACACACATTATTATTTTTGGTCGCTCTTCAAGGATAAGTTTAAGCATTTCTATTTGTGCAGGCCACATTCTATTTTTGTCTACAATTATAGGTGAGGAGCTGCTGCTGTAATAACTAGAGAAAACACCTTTTATTATTCTTTTCTTTAATTCAATATCAGGCCATGATTTAAAAGATTCTATCTTGTGCCAATTCTCTGTTACTAAAGAGAGTAGTGCGCTTAGCCCAGAGGTTACAGCATCTGATTGAAAGTTCGGGTTTTGATCCAGAATGTTTGCCATGAGTGTTGAGCCCGACCTTGGCATTCCTGATATAAAAATATGTTTTTTCATTTTTTCTCTTCGGTTATTGTTGAATACATATAATATTTGCCAGTACATTACACGAGCCTGGTCCGTAATCTACAGCTGATGAAGTAACTGCGTATCCAGCTCCATATCTTCCAGTAATTCCTGAAGAGTTCGCAGTCCAGTTGTTACAATTGTATGAAGTTGTCCAGTTGTCATATTGACCGTATAGCCCTGTCCATAGTGCACCAGTTACTGTTGCTGAAAATGTATTTGAAAGAGGGGAACCATAACTTAATGCAAATATAGCTTCATTTGAAGTTGTTCCTATAGATGTAATTCCATCAAGTCTTCTGTATTCTTTACTTGCCTGTAAAACCCAGTCTGATTGAGATAAAGGGTTTCCTGATCTTGATGAGTCTACTAGCATTGCTTTATAAGTTCCTGTTCCTGGATAATTTGTATCTGACATACAAATAGCATCACCTCCAGCAGATCCTCCGATGTTTCCATCATACTGTGAGTCTGTAACGAATATTTTACAGTGATCACTGCTTGCACATGATCCAGAATCTTGAATTCCAGTATCTTCATCTTTTATATTTAGAACTATTTCTTCACAAGCTGTTAATAGAAAAGAAAAGGTAGAAATTAAGAATAACTTGATGACACTTAATCTTTTTTTTATTTGCTTTGGCATAAAAATTCCTCTTTAGATTTTATATTTCCTATAAAAATTCTAAGCGAGTTTCTTATTAAACTCAAGGGTAAAAATAATTATGAAAGTTGTTAAGTCTTTCTTAATAGGCTTTTGCAGTAACGATGATTATTGCTGAACTCATATAATACTCACATTTGTAGTATAGTCATAGGCTTGTGGGCCATCGTAATTTAAAAGATCAGTGTAGCCTGATGTTGAATCTCTTGGTTGCTCATAACAATATGCTGGATCGCTTATACTCCAATCTTCACAAGTATCAGTAGGTGTCCAGGTAGAACCAGCTAGTCCTGTCCATGCAAGTCCGCTTGATGTAGATACGCTATTATTTAGTTCACTAGAAAGATTGAAAATAGAATCAGATGTTGTCGTTCCAATAGTAGTTACACCATCTAGCTAATCTTCTACATTCCTTTGAGGCTTGAAGAACCCAGTCGGTTTGGGATCCAACAGCAGCAATTCTTGTTGATCTTGAAATCATCGCTTTATATAGTCCTGTTTCAGGGTAGTTTGAATCGGACATACATTTCTCGTCAGCACCAGATATATCGTCCATACTTCCATCATGTTGAGAGTTTGTTACAAATATTTTACAATGATCCTCTATATTACAACTTGGAAAGCTCTGGGAGTCGGAGGAATTCTTTACAAGGTTATCTAGGATAATTTCATCACAAGAGCCAAATAGAAAGGAAAAGACTGAAAGTGATAAAAGTTTAATTGATCTTTTTTGTTTAACAGATTTCTTAGAGATGGATTAGTTCTCCTTCAAATACTAACTTATCGTATATTTTATGTTAAATTCAAATTTTTTACAAATAAACATCTCTTATTAAGAAATTTTTAATACCCTATGCTGATCGCTCTTAAGCCTGCTTTTACCAATCCAATTTATGCATCCTTTAAACCTATTCTGAGGTACTTAGCACTTACGATCTTTTCGTAACTATAAGTTTATATTTATCAATTTTTATAACTTTTTGAGACAAATGTTTGAGTATTAACTCTTTGGATTCCAACTTATTGAAATTAAGTGTTTTTTTATTGATTTATGCTTTTATAAATTATAAAAATTAACGATGTTTTATTAAATTTCAGGGATTTCTTACAAATGAATGAAAAGACAAGAATTGTAATAACAGGCATTGGGCTTACAGCACCAAACGGTAATACTTTAGATGAATTCAGATCAAACCTCTTAGAAGGGAAGTCTGGAATTTCTTTTAATGAAATTAGATATATGGGAACTCACCCTGCTGGAATGTGTGACTTTGACGAGTATAAATATCAAAAAAAGAAAATGAGAAAGCGTGGAACTAGAGCTGGGTCGATTGCAATTTATTGCGCCAATGAGGCCATTGTTGACTCTGGAGTCAATTTTGAATCTATCGATAAATCAATGGTTGGAACTTATCTCGGTATTACTGAGCATGGTAATGTAGAAACAGAAGAAGAGATCTATCAGTTGCATCAAAATGAATTAAATGTGTCCTTTTGGTCTCATCATCATAATCCAAGAACTGTATCAAATTCTCCAGCTGGTGAAGTAAATTTAAATCTTGGAATCACTGGTCCACATTACACAATTGGGTCTGCATGTGCAGGTGGGAATATGGGGATTATTCAAGCTGTTCAACAACTATTATTAAACGAAGTAGATTTTGCTTTATGTGGTGGTGTAAGCGAGAGTAGTAATACTTTCGGTATTTTTGCAGCATTTGCAGCTCAGGGTGCATTGGGAAGTCATGATGATCCTACTAAGGCATCTAGACCTCTCGATAAAGACAGAAATGGTATCGTTATTTCTGAAGGTGGATGTGTTTATACTTTAGAAAGGTTAGACTCGGCTCTTGCAAGAGGAGCAAGAATATATGGAGAGATTGTTGGTTATGGTGTCAACACTGATGCAACTGACTTTGTTCTACCAAATACTCAACGACAAGTTCAGTGTGTAGAAAAAGCTCTAAAGAAGGCCAACCTTAAGAATTCTGATATAGATATAGTTAACATGCATGCCACAGGGACTGTTGCTGGTGATATTAATGAATTAGCAGCTGTTAAAAGTGCCTTTGAAGGAACTGAAGCTAAAGTTAACTTTACAAAAGGACATATTGGTCATTGTATGGGGGCTGCTGGTGCATTAGAATTGGCAGGAAATATACCAAGCTTTACTGATCATATGGTTCACCCTGGTATAAATGTAGATAACCTTGATCCAGATTGTGAATTTGAAAATCTAGTATTGAATAAGCCTGTTAAAAAGGATTCAATAAATTACATTTTAAATAATTCATTTGGAATGCTTGGAATAAATTCTACTGTAATTGTAAAAAAGTTTTAAGGAGATATATAATGACTGAAGAAGAAGTAAAAAAAGTAGTTTTAGATATAATTGAAGATGTTGCACCTGATGAAGATGTTACAGATTTAGATTCTTCTAAAAGCTTAAGAGATCAATTAGATTTAGACTCTATGGATTTCTTAGATATCGTTATGGAGCTTAGAAAAAGACATAAAGTAGAGGTTCCTTCCGAGGATTATCCTGAGCTAGCATCACTTGATAGCTGTGTAGCTTATTTAACACCTAAGTTTAATGCTTAAAAAATACGACGCCATTGTTATTGGCGCAGGAATGAGTGGTCTTGCCTGTGCTATAAGAATGGCAATGTTTGATAAAAAAGTTGTTCTTGTTGAAAAACATTCAATTTCAGGTGGATTAAACTCTTATTATCAAAGAAGAAATAAAGAACTTGGTGGTGTAAGAAAGTTTGATGTTGGTTTGCACGCTCTAACTAACTTTGTAAAAAAAGGTACAAAGGGTGCTCCTTTGACCAAATTGCTTAAACAGCTTCGTATAAAATATGATGATCTTAATCTAAAAGAACAAAGCCACTCGCTCATCCAATTCTCAGAGGAAACCCTAAAGTTTTCAAATGAGTTTGAAATGTTTCAAAATGAGATTGCTACAAAATTTCCTAATCATATTGATGAATTTATTAAACTTACTAATCATATACGGGATTTTGATGAGCTTGATCTTTCATTAAAATATCAATCATCAAGGGAAGTTTTATCTTCGTATATTACTAATGACCTCCTTAATGAAATGATATTATGTCCTCTTTTAATCTATGGAAGTGCTTGGGAAAAAGACATGGACTTCGCTCAATTTGTAGTTATGTTTAAATCTTTATACTTTGAAGGATTCTCAAAGCCCGATGGAGGTGTAAGAACAATACTTGATATTTTAGTTGAAAAGTATAAGTCACTCGGTGGAGAGCTGAGATTCCGCTGTGAAGTTGAAGAGGTTTTAACAAAGGATCATGTTGCTTATGGAATTAGAACCACTAAAGGTGAAGAGTTATTAAGTGACAAAATATTTTCAAGTATGGGGCTTCCTGAGACTTATATGGCCTGTGATAATACAACAGAGCATGAAGTAGGTAATATGACGTTCATGGAGAGTTTGATTGTTACTGACCAAAAAATAGATACTGCAAAATATGATACAACAATTTCTTTTTTCAATGATTCTGCTAAGTATAGTTATCAAAAACCAACTTCAAGCTATGATTCTTCAAGTGCTGTAATTTGTATCCCGGATAACTATGATTTAGTTAACCGAGAAGGTGAAGGCCTATTTAGACTCACTTTTATGGCCAACTTTGATCAATGGAAAGCATTCGAGAGATCTCAGTACCTTGAGGAAAAAGAAAAAGTATATGAAGATGCTGTAAACATTTTAAATAAATATGTAAGTGGATTTAAAGATTTAAATATTGTCTACAAAGACGTATTTTCTCCAACTACCATTAAAAAGTATACATCTCACTTAAACGGTACTGTTTATGGAAGTACTAAAAAATCTAGAGACGGAAAAACTAAATATAAGAATTTATATATCATTGGAACAGATCAAGGATTTTTAGGAATTGTTGGCTCTATGCTATCTGGTATATCTATAGGAAATATGTATGGCCTCATGGAGGATATGTGAAATTTAATAATGTTGTGATTGATAGCTTTGACTTTGTCGACCCTCCACATTTTTTATCCAGTAATGAGTTTGAAACACGTTTAGCGCCTATTTATGCCAGATTAAAACTTCCTCAGGGAAGACTTGAGTTGCAAACAAGTATAAAGTCTCGAGGTTATTGGCCTGTTGGTCATATGCCATCAGATATCGCAACTGAAGCAGCTAAAAAAGTATTACTTAAGTCTAATATTAAAGAAGTGGATCTTTTAATACATTCCTCTGTTTGTAGAGATTTTTTAGAACCTTCGACTGCTTCTTATATTCATAAAAATTTAGAGCTTAGCTCAAATTGCATATCATTTGATTTATCCAATGCTTGCCTAGGCTTTTTAAATGCAATGGATCTTGCTGCAAAGCAGATTGAAGCTGGTATTATAAAAACAGCATTGATTGTTACTGGTGAAAATTCCGGCCCTCTAATAGAAGAAACTATTAAAAAACTTAATACAGACACTTCTTTGACTCGTAAAACAGTGAAAAAATATATTGCGAACCTAACTATTGGATCTGCTGGAGTTGCTTTTTTATTGACGCATAAAAATCTATCGAATTCAAATGTTAGACTTACTTGTAGTCACTCTAAAAGTGACACAGCTGCTTCTAGTCTCTGCCAGGGTAGTGGTGGAACTGATGGTCTGATGATGGAGACAGAGTCTTCAGAGCTTTTAGCTGCTGGAATTGAATTAGCAAAAAATACGTGGGATGAATTTATTAAAGAGTCTAATTATAAAGATTATGATCATTTAATTTCTCATCAAGTTGGAATTGCTCATACAACTCTTCTTTATAAAAAGCTAGAACTCGATATTAATAAAGATTACGCCACTTTTGAAAAATATGGAAATACTGGAAGTGCAGCAGTGCCTTTAACTTTGTGTAAGGCAATCCAAAGCGATGTTGTATCTAAAAATCAAAGTATTGCACTTTTAGGCATTGGTAGTGGTTTACATTCAATTATGATGGAGATTCAATGTTAGATAAGTCCTTATATCCTTTTAAGTCTAATTTTTTACAAATGGATGATCTCAACTATAATTATGTAAATGAAGGATCCGGTGATCCTATTTTAATGATTCACGGTAACCCTACATGGTCTTTCTATTATAGAGATTTAATTAAAGAGTTTTCTCATACTCATCAGGTCGTCGCTCCAGATCATATTGGATGTGGTTTGAGCTCTAAACCTGAAGATTATGAGTATACCTTGGATAATCATATAAATAATCTTGTAAAACTTATTTTATTTTTAGACCTAGAAAATATAACACTTATTGTTCACGACTGGGGGGGAGCTATAGGTTTTGGTGCTGCCACTCGTTTACCTGCTAGGTTTAAAAAAGCAGTTATTCTTAATACGGCCGCTTTTCATTTAAACAGAATTCCAAAGAGGATCGCACTTTGTAAATTACCTGTTGTTGGGCCATATATTGTTAGACAGTTTAATGCCTTTGCTGGTCCTGCTACATTTATGACTACTGTTAAGAAGTTAGATAAGAATGTAAAAGATGGTTATTTATATCCTTACAATAATTACTCTAATAGAAAGGCGGTTGCTGAATTTGTAAGAGATATTCCTTTAAAGTCAGATCACCGTTCATACGAAACTTTGATAGATATTGAAAAAAAACTAAAAGGTCTTAAGTTTGATAAGTTAATTCTTTGGGGTGGTAAAGATTTTTGTTTTAATGATGATTTCTTTATTAAGTGGAAGCACATCTATCCTGAAGCTAGGCATGTATATTTTAAAGATGCTGGTCATTATGTCATTGAGGATAAAAGAGACGAATGTATAAACGAGATTAAAAACTTTCTATGAATGTTGCTGAGCAAATAACTATTGCTGCCAAAAAATTTCCACTTAAAACAAGTGTTGTTGCTCCTGTTGGAAATAATAGTTCATATTTGTCTTATACTTTTTCAGAACTAGAGTCTAGAATCAATCAATTCTCTAACAAGTTAGTAAGTCTTGGGGTTAAAAAGGGAGATAAAGTTCTAGTCTTTATTAAACCTAATATTGATTTTGCAGCAATTGTTTTCAGTGTTTTTAAAGTGGGTGCAGTTGGTGTTTTTATTGACCCAGGAATGGGAAAAGATAAATTACTTAAAGCAATAAGAGAGTCAAATGCGAATGTACTTATTGGACTGAGTAAAGTTCACGTTTTAAGAAGATTCTTTAAAAAGCCATTTTCTAAGATAAACATTTTTATTTCAAATTCAAAAAGCTCATTCTTTGCAAATTCTATCTATAAGGGTCTTGACTCACTTCCTGAACAGTTTATCCCGCCTAGTACTAATCTCGAAGATACCGCTGCATTACTATATACTTCCGGTGGTACTGGAAAACCAAAAGGTGTTGTGTATACACATGATATTTTCATTGAACAAACTAAAAAACTGCAAAGCGAATTTTCATTAACACATAATGATACCGACCTTGCTGGTTTTCCACTTTTTGCAATGTTTACTTTGTCTATGGGTATGAAATCTGTTATTCCTTTCATGGACCCTTCTAAACCTGCTAAAGCAAAAGGGCGAGATTTACTTAAAAACATTGAAGAAAATAATGTATCTTTCGTATCCGGTTCTCCCGCAATCTGGAATGATCTACTCAGTTTGTGTCATAAAGATAAAATTCAATTAAATACAGTAAAATACTTTGTGATGTTTGGAGCTCCTATCTCTTATTCTATTCACGAAAAGTTTTCTTCAGTTTTACCTAATGGAACAACTTATACTCCTTATGGAGCAACTGAATGTTTACCAGTTTCGAATATATCGGGACAAAAAATTTTAACTGAATTTATGCCTGCTGAAATTATAGGAAAAGGGATATGCATCGGTGATCCCCTTGAAGGAGTTGATGTCAAAATTATTAGCATTTCTGAGTTAGAGGTGGATAAAATTCACTCTCTACCAGTAAATGAAATTGGGGAAATTATTGTAAGCTCCAGTACTGTAACCAAAGAGTATTATAAGCTTGAAAATAAAACTAAACTGGCCAAGATATTTGATGGTGAAAAGGTCTGGCATAGAATGGGGGACACTGGTTATATCGATTCCCTTGGAAGAATATGGTTTACGGGTAGAGTTGCCCATAGCTTTCTAATTTCTGGAGAGCGATTTTTCTCAATCCCTACAGAGCAATATTTTCTTGGTATTAGAGGAGTTATTAAAGTTGCATTTGTTAATGTATCTCTCAGTGAAACTGCTCTTATTGTTGAAGGATGTAAGTCCGTAAAGAATAAAATTCAATCAATTATTGATGATAATAAGCTTAAAGTTAATCATATTTTATTTCATCCAAAGTTTCCCGTTGATATTAGGCATAATATTAAGATTGATAGAAAGGCACTTAGTGAATGGGCCAAGGAGAAGTTAAACTCGTGAAAGTTTTAGTTACTGGTGGTGGTGGATTCCTTGGTACAGAAATTTGCAAAGAACTCTTAAAATCTAATTTTGAAGTTTTCAGCTTTTCTAGAAGTCATTATTCGCACCTTGATGATTTAGGCGTTACTACAAGACGAGGATCATTAACAAGCCTTTCAGATATCAAAATTGCTTTGAATGGAATTGATGCTGTTATTCATACTGCAGCTATTGCTGGTGTGTGGGGTAAAAAACAAGATTTTTATGATACGAATTATATTGGAACTAAGAATCTAGTAGACACTTGTCTTTCACAAAATATTAAGTATTTTATCAATACTTCTTCGCCTTCTGTTGTATTTGGAAAAGATGATATTCTAAACGGAGATGAGTCTATTGCTTACCCTAGTGAATACCTCACTAGCTATGCAAAGACGAAGTCTTTGGCCGAATCATATGTTTTAGACAATTGCTCAACTGATTTTTATGCTTTAAGTTTGAGACCTCATCTTATTTTTGGAAAAAGTGATCCTCATATAATTCCAAGACTTGTCGAATCAGCGAAAAAAGGTCGTTTGAAAATTGTAGGGGATGGTAATAATCTTGTTGATGTTATCCATGTTTCTAACGCAGCATCTGCGCATGTTAAGGCATTACAGAAATTAGTTTCCGATAACACTATTTCGAAACGAAGTTACTTTATTGGTCAAGAAACACCTGTAAACCTTTGGGACTTTATTAATAAAATACTTGTTTTAAAAGGCCATGAACCAATTGTAGAGCGTATTAGCTTTAAAAAAGCATACTTTATAGGTCATATGCTAGAGCTTATCTACAGTCTACTTGGAATAAACAAGCCTGAACCTCCTATGACTCGTTTCGTTGCTACTCAACTCGCTAAAAATCATTACTTTTCACATGCGAATGCTGTTAAAGATTTCGAATACGAAGTCAAAATTAACATTGAAGATGCTATTATTTCTTTAGGCCATAAATCATGAAGCTGCTACTAGCACTTTCGTTTCTATTATCATGTTCTTTAGTAGATAAGGAACAATGCGAAAATGCCAATTGGCTAAATGTTGGTCTTTTAGATGCTAAAGATGGAAAAAGTATAGATACTCTTTTTAAGAGAAAAGATATTTGCTCTAAATATAGTGTGGTTTTAGATGAAAATAAATATAGGCTTGGTTTTAATAATGGACTTAAAAAATTATGCTCTTCAGATAATGGTTTTTCACTTGGAAAACGTGGAGAGAATCCTACTTTTACTTGTGATAAAAAAGTATTTTTAGACTATCATTCCTCATATGCATTAGGACTTAAATCTTTTTGTTCCGTTGAGAATGCTAAGCAGCTTGGTTTCAAAGGCAGATCATATCCTGATGTATGTCAACCAAACCATTTCTTCGAATTTTACAAAACATACACTCTCTTTAAAAAACAATTTGAAACCAATAATTTCTTATCTGAAACAAGACATGAGCATTTTCTTGTTCATGAGAAAATTCATCTTAATGCGCGAAGAATTTCTTGTTCATCAGATATCCAGTGTGAGCAATTATATTTTTGTTCTTTTAATAAGTGCAGTCGGACTGGTAGGGCCTGTACCTTTAATTCAGATTGCTCAATTAAAGGTATCTGCTTTGATAAAGGATACTGTAGATTTTAAATGATATATTAAAATCGCTTATTATTACTAATTTTTTTACTATTTCTACTTTTTAATTTATTTAACATTTGAGTTTGTCATTTTTATTATGATTTAGTTATTATCTAGATGTTTTTATTAATACATAAGGAGTATTTATGAATATTTTAATTAGTTTGTTAATAGTTTTATCAATTTCTGCTTTTTCTCATCCTGGAAGGACTGATAATAACGGTTGTCACGTCGATCAATCGACAAATAAAAAGCATTGTCACGAATCTACAGCTATAAAAAAAATTAAATCAAAGTCCAAAAAAGTAAAAGTTAAGGCCAAGAAAAAAGTTAAAGCTTTAAAAAAGAAAGTTTCAAAGTCTACTGTTAAGATTAAAGATAGTAAGGTGAAAGTCAAAAAGGCTAAAGCAGATCTTGATAAAGCAAAAAAGGAGTTTGCTTCTAATAAAGCAAAACTAAAAGACGCTAAGAAAAAATTTAAAGCTGCGAAAAAAAGTAAGAACGTTAAAAAGGAAACACTTAGTAAGCTTGCAAAAAAAGTAAAGTTACTTGAATCATCTTCGAAAAAATCGAAAGCAAAAATTATAAAATTAAAATCTAAAGTTAAAAAAGCTGAAGCTTCACTAAAAAAAGCTAAAAAGTAATAGAGTACATTATGCTAGTGGAATTATAGATTTTCTCTAGCATAAGATTTAACTATTTTTTGATCAAAATAATTACTGCTCATCCCTGCATCAATTACTATGTTTTCAGCGTTTATACCACTTGATAGTGGACTCAATAGAAAGGTAATTGTATTTGCAACTTCTTCTGTTCGTAATGCTTTTTTCCTCATTGTTAGCTCTTCTGAAAATACATAGTTTTCAATATAGTCTGGTATACCAGCACTTGCAGAAGTTTTAAGAGGCCCCGCACAAGCACTATTGAATCGAATCCTAGAAAAGTCACTAAAGGATTTTGCCAAATAGCAAACAGTTGTATCAAGCATTGCTTTAATTGGGCCAAGGTAACCATAACTTGTAGCCTTTGTACTTGAAATAGATACTGTAACGACACTTGCATCTTCTACTAGCAAGTTCTTGATGGCATTGCTTATTTCAACTAATGAAAAACTTGAAATTTGAGCAGCTTGAAGGTAGTCAGCTCGCTTCGTCTCGTGAAATGGTTTTGGACCTTCTGAAAAGTTTGCAAATGCTATTGAGTGTAAAAAACCAGAAAGTTGATTTGTATACTTTTTGATGTTGTTTGGTATATCGTTTATGCTTTCTTCACTTTCAACATCTAGTACGAAAACTGCAGAATCTGGAAATAGCTTCTTCACTGATGCCATATTTTTTTCATTTTGAGCTGAAAAAATTACCTTTGCACCATTATTGATAAGAGACTTCGCTACAAATGTTGCAACACTTTTTTTGTTTGCAACTCCAGTAATGTAAAACCATTTCTCAGATATATTCATATTAGCCTACCAGTGCACATGCAAAATTTATTTGAAGAACAGTTTTTCCTGATACTGTAATCTTGGCATTCATGAACGCTGCATTGTCTACTTGCTCTTCTAATTTTGCCTTGATTATTATTTCATCACCAGGTCTTACCATATTCTTAAATTTTGCATTTTTAATTCTTGATACAACTGCAGTTTTTCCACTTATTCCATCCTCCATAATATAACTCATCAAAAGAGCTCCGGATTGAAAAGCAGCTTCACATAAAAGTACTCCTGGCATTATCGGATCACCAGGAAAATGACCTTTGAAGAAATCTTCTTCTCCAGTTATCTTCTTACTTGTTGTTACGGAAGTATCATCTTTTTCAACAATGTTTTCAATATACAGAAAAGGTTCTCTTTGCGGAATTCTTTTTAATATTTCTTCTAACATTATAATCCACCACTTACTTCAATAGTTGTTGCAGTAATGTAACTTGCTTCTTTACTTGCTAGAAATAAAACAGTATTTGCAACTTCTTCAACCTTACCAAATCTTTTCATTGGGACTTGTTTTTTATAATCTTTTACTTGCTCTTCGGGAAGATCTTTTATCAGGTCTGTTTCAATAAAGCCTGGAGCTATGTTGTTAACAGTAATATTTCTTTTTGCGACTTCCTTTGAAAGAGTTTTTGATAAAGCTATTTGTCCTGCTTTACTTGCAGCATAATTAGCTTGACCTTGAAGTCCGAGCATTCCACCTATTGAGGACATATTAATGATTCTTCCATATCTTTTTCTCATCATTTTTAAAACAGCGAGCTTAGACATATTAAAGGTACCTTTTAGATTTATATCCATTACCATGTCCCACTCATCATTTGTCATACTAGCAGTAAGATTATCTTTTCTAATTCCAGAGTTGTTTATAAGAACGTCTAGACCCTCTATAGTCTCAAAGAATTGTTCGCATTCATCAATCTTTGATACATCAAATTTTGCAAGAGTGAGGTTATCTCCAAATTGCGCCATCTCTGTTTTAAAAGTATTTGCAGCTTCATCATTTCTTGCATACGTCGCTATAACTTTAGCTCCCTTTTCTAAAAAAGCTTTTGTTACACCGGCTCCAATTCCTCTCGTGCCACCTGTGACAACAACTGTCTGATCTTCAAAGTTATACATGTATTTCCTCTGTTGTATTATTTGTTATGTTTGTTGTATTTATTTTTTCTAGCTCATGGATATAGCTATCAACTTCGTTTGATTGAATTACTCCATAGTTCGCTGCTCCTAACCATCCACTCATTATTATTCCCACACTTCCAGCGTGAAATAATCCATTGATTTCTTTATGAAGGTTCATACTGACTTCAAGACCTTCAAACTTTGTTCCAAATGAAGATCCGCCCTCATGATGGACGTATTTTTTTACAGTTCTTGGAGTCGCGGCATCAACAAAATCAATTATATCTTCAATATTTGGAATGAATTGTTTTAACGATTCAATTGTTTCATCGATCATTTTTTTCTTTTCTAGTTTGTAGGTCTCTTCATCTAAGTTCGCCCAATCTTCAAAGTTTGCATTAGTTGAAGATACTATAGCTGTTCTAGGTTCTTCATCATATGGTCTTCCTTCTGGATAATAAACACTAAATGTTCTACTTGTTATTTTAAAGTCTAAAAGAGCATTAGTATCGAAAGTAGGGTGACTAGAAGTGAAAACGAGGTCGCCTATATGTGGAATTGTTACCCCAGGTTTAATTCCAATATATACTTGGCAACTCGATGAGTTCATCCTTATTGCTTTTGTTTTTTGAATGTACTCTTCACTAAAATTTTCTTCTTTGGCCATTTTTAGTATTGTTGATCTTATATTGGCATTGGATACTACTGTCTTCGACTTTATGAATTGACCTTTAAGAATTACACCTTTGCATGTTCCATCTTGAATAACAATTTCATCTATTTTTGATAGCTTCTTAATATCAACATTATTTTTAAGTAATTCTTCTTGCATTAAATTTATGAGATAATCTGTTCCACCTTTAAATGTATAAACTCCTTTTGACATAAAGTTTGAAAATACTATCCCGTAGGTAATGGCAGGGTCATCTAGAGTTGATCCATTAGCATATACTATAGGCTCCATTAGAAATCTTACAATATCTAATCTGTTAGGGAAAAACTTTTGAAATAGTTCCTTGTTTGTCATCGATTGATCATCAAAGAAATTCATATTCTCAATGAAGTTATAGAATGCTTCAACAGTATCTTTAGGTACCTTGAAATGATTAATAAGTTTTTCAGTAAAGTTTTCACGTGTAAATGTTGTTTGAAGATTGTACTCTGGATTTATAAATCTTACATCTTTAAGTTGTACAATATTGTCTGCAATTTCTTTATTCCAATACTTTCTACATGTTTTTTTCATCCCAAAAGGGAATCCATGTAAACTTACATCAAATACATGTTTTTTCTGTTCTCTATAAAACCAAGTAGCAAAACCACCAAGTTTATTATGTGCTTCTAAAAGTAGGACTGAGCGACCATTTTTGGCCAGTCTATTCGCGGCCGTCATGCCTCCCAGTCCAGAACCAATTACGATTACATCATAATCTTTTGTTATTTCATCTTTTCTTTTAATTAACATACGTATATTCCAATTCTGTTTTTATAACTAACTTTAACAAAACTTATAGAGTTAAACTAGTTAAGAATTTAAAATACTGCATGTGTCTATCAAAAAACTAGGCTAGAAATATCTCTTTCCAATTCGCTTTTTTCCAGTCCTCTTTACATTTCTTATTGTAAAGTTTTAGAAATGATGCAATGGAGAATTCCTTGTGCAGATAATTTAAAAATTTTTTAATTTTCACTTTTTCTCCCTAAATACTGAAGCCGAATGCCAGTGTAATAATGAATGTTAATACAATAGATCCTTTTATTGCTAGTTGGATAAATTGACTATCTTTGAATAACTTTTTATCCCTTGCTAAGCCTAAGCCTAAAAAGCATAGAGATGACAAGAAAGGGAATATGAATCCATAGTGTCCATTTTTCGTAAAGATGAACGATGCAATTACACCGCCGCTTATAAAACTGATTAAAATGAATATCCTTAAATTATTTTTGTGTATTTCATTTTTTATAAGCTGGCTGTTGGATCTTTTTCTGAAGTATCTCGCTAGGTTGATCCCTATATCAGTTGAAAGTCCTGTCATATGAGTTGGTTTTAAAAAACCTCCTGTCGCTTGTGCGCATGTAGAGTTTTGTACTCCACAACAAAAAGAAAGAAAGAATATAATCCAAGTGTTAATTGTGGTAGGACTGATTAGTTCAGGAAGAAGTAAGTCCATTTCCGATAGAAGTAAAACTAAAAAGAAAAAGAATGACTTTACCATGAGGACTCTTAGGTAATTAGGCTGTTTTCCGTTATCTTCTCTTGTTGAGATATGGTAACTAGCATAAGCTGCACCTCCAATAAATGCTATTAAGATCACTATGAAATTTAACAGGAAGGTTAGGTCGAATCTAGAGATTCCAATACCTATGTTTGAGGATGTTCCTGTAACGTGGGATACAAATGTGCCAGAAGTATAAAAACCTCCAACATTAACATAACCTGCCTGAAAGCTCATTATCATCCAAACTAGGTATACGAAACGTTGAGAGAAATACTCATTCTTATCAATTTTTAACATTATAGCTCCTATAAAAATACTATCTCATGTTAACTTATTGGTGTAAATAGTGTCATGTATCAAAATTCCTGTTTTATTTTTCATATTTTTTCATGTACAGTTAAAGTCTAGGAGTTATTATGTCAAAATGGACTTTTTTCACTAATCATGCGCATGTCATTTTTGTGATCGCACTTGAACCTTCTTGTACGGTAAGAGAAATTGCCCTAAAGGTTGGTATAACAGAGAGAGCTGTGCTTAGAATTATTTCAGAATTGTCAGATGATGGACTTGTTGAAATCTTTAAACAAGGTCGTTCAAATCATTATAAGGTAAATCTAGATACTCATTTTAGGCACGATATTGAAAAAAACTGTACAGTTGGTGATATCATATCCTTGCTTAATAACTAGTTTTTAATCTTTTATGTATGCTGTTTACGAGACAAGTAAATATGTAGATTTTTTTTTCATATACTCTGATCCTTTATTCTATTCGAACCCTCCGGTTAAATGTAGTTAAAATGTCTTGTAAACAGTTACATTATGTATGAGATAGATAATCTTTGAAGCTTTGTACTTTTTAAAGATTAGTATTAATCCTTGTAACTTTAAATCTAAATATCGTTTTTTTGTTAGTCAGCTTTCAAAAAGATGGTGCTCATTAAAAACACCTCTTGTTGATTTCATTTGTTAAAAGTGAGTTAAAAGTTGGCGTTTCCGAATTAAAAAGCTATGCAGCTAAAATTAGCAATATGAAAAAGAAAAAGTAGTCAATCGAACAGAAAAAAAAGTTGTTAAACAATGTTAAAAAATGGGATTTGAAAATATTATGTGTATGAGTCCTTCTTTTATTCAGATTTCCTTTCTATTTTTTTATTGGCCAGTTCTTTATTAATTTCTTCATCAAGACTTTTATTGATTCCCTTAGACTTTTCTAAGTCCAATTCTTTTATTTTAAGAGAGGCGCTTCCTTGACTGCAATTTGCAAGTTCTGAAATTTGTCTAAAGGTAAGGCCTTTAGATCTCAATCTTCGTATTAAGGCTGATGGCCTTGTTTTCTTTCTTTTGATTTTTTGTCATACTTATCCTTTTTATTTGGAAAAGTGCTTCTCGATTAACTATCTTCCGTAAACTCTTTTATTACTTAAATCAAGTTTACTTCCAGTAAGTTTTTCTGAGAATGTACCTAGGCTAGAACTACCAGCTGAAGCTTTTTTGATCATTGCTAATCTTACCTCACTGGTAAAAAACAGGATTGCTCCTCTCAAAAACAAAACTCCAATAAAATCATAAATTGCAGATAATAAATTACTCATAATTAACCTCCTAAAGGTTTTAAGTTGTTGTTAGTCTCATGCTCTCAATACTCGCAATACTCGCGCTTTTAGTGAAACAAGATGAAACATCATGAACTATCGTGAATTATGAAAATGCTGGAAACGACCTTTAATGCTGCTAAGTAGTCGTTTTACTTGGAGTTTTTGTTTTGGTTGGAGATGCCTCAGGTAGTTCGGGCATAGGCACCTAACTGTTTAAAATTAAAGGTATGAGTCGTAGCAGCATTTCTGCGATTCCGACTCATACCGACTGTGATTTCCACTATTTTAACAAATCTTAGTGATTTGTTCCATTTTTAAAACTTTGAAAATTAATGACATTTTCATGCGATTGATCCTCTTTTGGTGTCTCTAACTTCACCTCTCTTCTTCTTTGCTTTTTTTACATCTCTTCTTTTTTTTTTTCTTTTAACTACTATTCATTAATTTCTCCTCCTTGTTGCCTAAATTTTTTACTTCGCCCACTTTTCTTCTTTCTTAACTTCTTACATTGCCATTGTTGACCCATCTTCTCATCACTCATGGTGTGGGTGTGGTCAACGATGGCCTCTTGTAATCTGTTAAGAAAGACAAATTCTCTCGTGGGCGAATTGACTGTAAACTTATATAAACCTTTAGATGCCGCAGACCTTGTTGAGTTTTAGTAATTTGAAAATTTATATTTGTACAAAACGATTTTGCGAAAAAGAGAATAAAGATCACCATGGTGGTGTTTTGAGCAATAAGAGGATTTTAACTTGCTAAAATTTCGTAGCAAATAACCACCGTGGTTATTTAAGTTGTCATTTTCTTTTGAAGAATTAAAGGTTTAGGAGTTTATCTTTGAGGCTCACACTTCTGAGGTCGTAAGTGAGTCATTTAATACTATGGCCATGCTAAAAAATGTGGGGACTAAGTTTAGAACTGTATCCTAACTATTGGGGTATTAATTACTTAATGGGGTATAACGAAGCTATTTACTACCCCTAAAGTTATGTTGTAATACCCCTATAAAGGAGTTAACAAATTGAAATCACTTAACTATAAATATATCTCAAAAATGAGCTTTAAAAATGAGTACTTATCCATACTCAAAAAATTAGGTGAGTATAAAGGCAAGCAAGAACTCTTTAACAATAAATCTCCAGAGATCCTTAAGGGGCTTAAAAAGCATGCTGTAATTGAGTCAGTAGAGTCATCCAATAGGTTAGAGCAAATAACAGCATCAAGAGAGAGGATTAAGGGATTAGTTGAAAATACAACAACGCCTAAAGATCGTTCAGAACAAGAGATTGCTGGGTATAGGGATGGACTATCTTTGATTCAAGAATCTTTTCATTTTATGGATGTGAATATAAATACAACCCTATAGGTTCATTCAATGCTCTATCGATATCAATCTGAAGATGGTGGGAAATTTAAACCAACAAATAATAAAATTGTTGAAAGAGATAAAAGTGGAGAAATCGTAAAAGTAAGCTTTGAGCCTGTTTCAGCAATTGAAACTCCAATGGCCATGGAAGAGCTTTTTGAGCTTTACAATCGTTGCCTAGAAGTTAGTTCAGTTGATTCTCTTATTACACTTCCATTAATGATTTTAGACTTTCTTTGCATTCATCCTTTTAAGGATGGAAATGGCCGTCTCTCTAGATTACTTACTCTTCTTCTTCTTTATAAAGAAGACTATCAGGTTGGATGTTACGTTAGTTTAGAGCGAATTTTTGAGCAACAAAAAGAAGGATATTACGATAACTTACACAAAAGTTCTCAAGGCTGGCATAAAGGTGAACACGATCCATTTCCATGGTTAAATTATTTTTGGGGGATAATACTCGCAGCTTATAAAGAGTTTGAAGAGCAGGTTGTTCTTCTTAAGGATACTCAGTCTGGAAAAGGTTCAAAGTCTGAACTTGTTAAACTTGCTGTAAAAAAGGCAACTAGCCAATTTAAAGTTCAAGATATTATTGAGAACTGTCCAGACATAGGAAGAGATACTATACGTAATGTGCTTCGAGAACTTAGAGATCAGGGGCTAATTGAGTCTAAAGGGTCAGGTCGAGGAGCCAAGTGGATTAAGAAGTAGGCAGAGTTGTATTAAGTGTAGTTCGATTACAATAAGGAGATGATTATGAATTTTAGAACAGGAAAATTAACTACAGGGAAGATCTTAAAGGCATTTCGCAATAGATTTGCCCTTATTCAAAAAGAAGTCTCAACTGCTGTTGGTATATCTATTTCAAATCTATCAGCTCTAGAGTACGATAAAAGAAATATAGGCGCAGAACTGGCCGGAAGATTCTCAGTAATCTACGGAGTACGTGTAGAGCGACTCTTATTTCCAAATGGTCTCAAAGATCTAAAAGGATATAAGAAGCTCGAAAAGCTAAAAAGCAAACTTGAAGATGCAGCTTAGGTATTAGTTAAGATACTTATAGATCGTTTAGCTTATTGTTGACTTAATTTCTTAATTTTAATAATGCCCCATACAACAACCGAGAAAAGGGGTTTTGATACTGAAGTTATTACTTCTAAAATAAAAAAGGCTAAGATTTAATTCTATCGGCTTTTATATTTTTATTAGGTATTTGAAAATCATATAATAATGAGCTTATTTGAAAATAAATAAACTCACCCAGCTGCTACCGGTAAATATATAGTTGGCAAAACTTCAACTTTTTTCTTGGCTAAGTGACTTAAATGCTATTTTGATATCATTCTAGTTAGAGTGTGATCTATGTTGTCTTTTGGAGGGGTGTCTAGGCAATTAAGTATTTTCTCTTCTAGTAATATGCTTGGCCTATCTTTAGGGTGTGATTCTAATACTTTTATGATGAAATCTTTCGCTTTATTAAAATCTCTTCGTTCGAAAAATTCATAGGCTTTATTAAAATTTTTGAATGAGTAAATATCCATGAAAATAGGATGATATGAGTAGAGTACTTCGTAAACTAAAGATCCAACCTCTTTTCCTTTAACTTGTACATTATCTATCTTTCGACACAAGAATTCATTGGTATCGATTCTTTCATATGTTTTTCCTGAAATGAGTATCTGCGCTCCGTAATACTTACATAGAGACTCTAGTCTTGCACCAAGGTTCATATTATCTCCTAGAGCAGTATATGCAAATATTGTATCTGAACCCATATTACCAACATTACATTCTCCAGAATTTAAACCAATGCCTATTTTAAATTCTGGAAAACCACTGGCCTTAAATTCTTGATTTATTTTCGGTAAAATTTCAATCATTTTTACTGATGCTCTTAAAGCATGGCCTGCGTGATCAGCCAAATCCATAGGTGCTCCCCAAAACGCAACAATTGCATCTCCGATATATTTATCTAAAGTACCCGAGTTTTCGAAAACGACATCGGTCATCTTTCCCATATACTTATTTAGGCACCTTGCAAGATCATTTGCACTTAATGCTTCTGATATACTTGTAAAGTCTCTTACATCACTAAATAGGCAAGTGATATCTCTTCTTTCTCCACCGACTTTTAACTTCTCTGGATTTGAAAGCATCTCGTTTACAATACTTGGCGCCACGTATCTTGAAAAAGCATTCTTAATTTGTTTTTTCTCTCTATTAGATTTGTAAAAATTTATTAAAGTAATCCAAGAGTAACTTGTAATTATTGAAAAAAATGTGAAAGCAAGTTTCAGTTCATATCCATTGTCTAGAAAATAAAATGTATCAAGTTGATATATAGCAGTACAAATAAGTATAAGCGTAACTATATCGTAAAGTGGATTTGAAAGTACCATCATCATTAACATGATAAATAGAAATACAATGAGCAGTATAATTGTCACCATGATTGATTCTTGAGAGCTTTTATATTGATAATTCTCACTTAACATATTAACTACATTTATATGTGTATAAACTCCTGGAAGTTTAGAGTCGATAGGTGTATTTCTTAGGTCATGAGCTCCAACAGCTGTAGAGCCTACAAAGACTAATTTATCCTTAAAGAGTGATTTTAATTTTTCATCATCCTCTTTAGCATCTAAAACTTTCCAAAGTGGAATATTAACAAAGTTTTCTTGAGAACCTAGCCATCTGATTTTTGTTTCTCCAATATTATTTAGTTCAAGTTCTCTGTTTTTAATATTTAAAATCGCTGAACCATTTCTATTAATTATAACTTTTGAGTTTATTCTTTCTAGTGACTGATATGCCATTAATCCTAGTGATGGAAAGTAGGTTGAGTCTACGTTTGTTACCATCTTGTAGTGTCTAAAAACACCATCACTATCTTCAAGCATATTTATATAAGCTAAACCTGGAGAAGATTCCAGTAATTTGGGTATCGGAAATGTATGTTTATTTACAAAATGGGCCTTTAGATTTTCTTTGCCAATTTGCCTAGAATCTAACATATAATCATACAACTCTACTGGTATCTCTTTATATGATGAATTTGATAAAAAATCTTGATTCGTGTAGGGAAGTATTATTTTTCTGTTTTTTTTATTTTGATAATCGAGTATTGCTTCCTTGAAAAAATCATCTGAGTTTATGCCGTCAAAAATTGGAGCTTTCTCTGGAAACATTAAATCAAACGCAATTACTTTTGAATCGAACTTATCTAATTTCTTTATTAAATTAACCCACGTTGTTCTAGGAAGGGGCCATATCCCAATTTTTTGTAAGCTTTCATCATCAATCTTTATAAGTACAATTTTAGAGTTTATTAACTTAGATTTAGCATTTTGATTCTTCCTATAATCATAAAACCTGTTCTCGAAAAATGAAGAATACGAAATAATATCTTTAAGCTCAGTATTTGAAATATCTCTTTCAACTAATCCAAGTAAGATACTTATAATACTAAAGCTTATTATTAAAAATACACCAAATATCTTTACGATACTATCTTTTACACCCATGGTTACTTTTCGGTTCTTTCATAAGAGATATGTAGTAATTTACAGATTTAGTACCTATAAGGTATAGTGAATTAATAAACTTAGGAATAAAAATGATTGATATCTTTAAAAGCAAATTTAGTGAACATGTCAAAGAGCTTCAGAACCAGATTACACAGCGAATGAAAGATTTTGATTCATCAATTGATATTGTAGAGGATATCTGGTTACGCGAAGACTACATTGGCGAAGATGGTGGTGGAGGAGTAACAAGAGCTTTTGAAGGCAATTTCTTTGAAAATGCTGGAGTGAATACATCTGAAATATATGGAAAAATAGATCCACAGTTTGCATCCAAGCTTAATGGATCTAGTAATGAGCTTTGGGCCACTGGTATATCTTTAATTATTCATCCTATTAATCCAAAAATACCAACTGTTCATGCAAACTTTAGAATGATAGAGCAAGGTGAAAAATTTTGGTTCGGTGGTGGTGCAGACCTCACACCTTATTATCCATATGAAGAAGATTTTAGACACTTCCATAATGTTTGGAGAAAGGCCTGCGAACCTTATAACTGTTACCAAAAGATGAAAGATACTTGTGATTCTTATTTCACAAATATACATAGAGACAATGAAATGCGAGGAATTGGTGGCATCTTTTTTGACCATCTAAATAGTGGAGATGTCGAAAAAGACTTTAATATGGTTGTTGATTTATCGAATCATTTCATAGAGTCTTATTTCCCAATTGTTGAAAAAAGAAAAAATGAGCCCTATACTAATGATGATGTGATCTTTCAACGCCATAGACATGGGCGTTATGTTGAATTTAATCTTCTTCATGATAGAGGAACAATGTTTGGACTTAAAACAAAAGGTCGTGTTGATTCAATTCTAATATCTTTACCAAAAAATGCTATGTTCACATATAAGTATGCTCCACTAAGTGGAACTCCACATAGTGAAATGTTAAAGTATTACTATCCAAGAGACTATTAATTAAAAGAAATATCTATAGTACGCAGTGATCGAGGCTCTTCTTTGTGAGACTTCTATATCCTCATGCTTAAAACTCATATTTACATACTTAGAAAATATACCGATTGAATGTACATTGATATCTAGTAAGGCAATATCCAAAAAGAATGACGTCGAGAGTGAACCATTTAAATTGTTAGTCGTTCTTGGTTTTTCAAGGTGGATATTATGAATGTTGTATCCAATTGATAACAGTCCAGTGAACCTCATCCAGAGTAGATGAAATGTTCTTGTGTATCCATACTCATAGCCTAAGTTAACGACATTCATTTGTCTTAGACCTGAAAATTCTTCAAATCCATCTCTTTCAAAGAGCTTTGAAGAATTCTTAAGTTTAGTTGAATTTGCGTATGCTGAATGGAACCATGAACTGTCTGCTACTCTTTCTTTTTTGTTACTTAGAATCGACATACCTATATCATAGGTCTTATCTGTAAAGTATCTTAAGTTGACACCAAATGTTACTGATGAAATATCTTGTTTGTTGTTTAAATTAATGACTCCGTTATCATTAAAGTAAAAACCTTGATAGTTTTGATAATATGCTGTTGCAAGGACTTTATTAAAAGCTCTTGCAACCTGGACATCAAAGAAATTAGTCTTTTCGATTGAATTCTTATCCTCTGGTTCATAACCAAAAGCATATGTCATAGCTTTGTGTTTTAAGGATACTCCAGTTATCTGAGAGCGCGTTGGAGATATTTCGAATTCATTATTCTTTTGAGCTTTGAAAGCATAGTTAACAAAAGGTTCATAGGTAAACAATGTTATACTTTCAAAATTGTATTCTTTAGCTTTTTCTGAGTTAAAAGCAAAAAGAATAGTAATTGCTACAAATAAAAGACCCATCTCTAGTCCTCTGGAGCTATATATACTTCAATGTTTGGATTATATTGTTCTTTTAGAATAGCTCTGATTCCTTCAAGCGTACCTGTCGTAGAGCTTGGACATGTTCCGCATGCACCTTGATATTTAATTATCAAAATATTATCATTAAAACTTAAGCACTGAAGGTCACCACCGTCGGCTTGAAGAGCTCCTCTAATCGTTTTGTCAATAATTTCTTCGATTTGTTTAAGGTCTTCTGGTAAGTTTGCACGTCTTTCTTTTTCAGGATCATGATCTTTAAAGTCTGGATCATGATCATCGATAAAGTTTTCTATACAATTTAGTACCGAAGGCTCAAGAGTATCCCAAGGCTCAAAAGTAAATTTACTAAGAGTTACAACATTTTGAAAAAAATGTATTTGATCAACTCCTCTTAAATCAAATAAAGCAGCGGCAAGTGTTACTTCTTTTGCCTGATTTGGATTCTTAAAGGATGTTTTACCTTTTGTTTTTACCGATTTATCTAAAATAAATTTTAGAGCATTTGGATTTGGTGTTGGTTGTACCATTATGTCTGTCATAGTTTACCTTAACAAAATATTTCTTGAATACTTTTAAGTGATTCAATAAATTTATCAATTTCTTCTTTTGTATTATATATAGAGAAAGAGGCCCTTGCAGTAGCCGAGACATTCATTCTCTTCATTAGGGGTTGGGTACAATGGTGACCAGTTCTAATTGCAATGTTGTATTTATTTAACATGGTTGCGATATCTTGAGGGTGAAGACCTTCCATTGTAAACGAAATAACGGATGCTTTATTTTTAGCTGTACCAATGATTTTGATTCCGCTTATTTCATTAAACTTTTCTGTGGCATAGTTTAATAATTCATCTTCATACTTATGTATATCAGAAAAATCTAATTCATTAATGTAATCAATCGCTTTAGACCAAGCTATGGTGTTTGATATATTTGGTGTTCCTGCTTCAAATTTATATGGAAGAACGTTGTATGTCGTTTTTTCAAAAGTAACAACATCAATCATATCACCGCCACCTAAAAAAGGAGGCATTGATTCGAGTAGCTCTTTTTTTCCATAAAATAATCCTGTTCCTGTTGGACCAAACATTTTATGTGCACTTAAAGAAAGAAAATCACAATCAATATCTTTGACATCAATTCTCATGTGTCCACATGCTTGCGCTGCATCGATATGAACAACAGCATCGGACTTCTCTTTAATAAGCTCGATCATCTTTTTTACTGGATTGATGGTCCCTAAAGCATTAGAGACGTAGTTAAAACTAACAATCTTTGTTTTTGAATTAAGTAATTCTTTTAACGATTCTAGCTCTAATTCACCTAGATCGTTTATTGTTATGACTTTTAGTTTTGCACCAGTTTTTTCACAAAGTATTTGCCATGGAACTATATTGGAGTGATGCTCTAAATAACTTATTATTATCTCATCATCTTTTTTGATATTTGCAATTCCATAAGTGTTTGCAAGTAGGTTAATTGACTCAGTTGTACCTTTAGTGAAGATGATCTCTTCTCTTGAATCTGCATTGATGAAGTTAACTAGTTTATCTCTCGTTTCTTCATATTTGAAAGTGGAAATTTCACTTAGAGTATGAATTCCTCTGTGAACATTTGCTGTTTCTTTAGAGTTATAGATATCCATTGCTTCAATTACTGAACTTGGTTTTAAGGTCGTTGCTGCATTGTCAAAGTAAATTATAGAACTTCCATTTGTCTTTGAATCAATTTGAGGAAAATCTTTTCTGATCTTTTCTACGTTAAGCATCCATTATCTCTTTTGTAATAAAATTTTTAATTGAAGTATTTTGTATTTTAAATATAACTTCATTAATGAAGGCTTTTGCCAAAATTGATCTGGCCTTACTTTTATTTATTCCTCTACTTTCAAAGTAAAAAAGTTCATCCTCATTGATTTGACCTGTAGTTGAACCATGGGCACATTTGACATCATCTGCGTAGATTTCTAACTGAGGTCTTGAGTTAGCTTGAGCTTTTTTAGTTAAGAGTAAATTTTTATTTAATTGCTTTGATTCAATGAACTGAGCATCTTTCTCTACTCTTATAAGTCCAGTAAAGACTCCTCTTGAGGAATCGTCTAAAACAGTTTTATATAATTGATGGCTGTATGTATGAGGAGCATTATGATAAATGAATGAATTTGTATCTATGTGAGTATCGCCATTTATAACGTAGAGTCCATGCACACTTGAAGTTGCATTTGTTGCATTAATTTCAGAGTGAGCGTTATGTCTTGTTAATCTAGATCCTCTATGAATATTAATATTTTCATAGTTTGAATCCTTTTCAAGAAAACTTGTAGTGTTGTTTATTAATAGCGATTTAGTATTTAAATCTTGAAAAACAGTATGATTAATAATTTTGTTCGCATCTACATTTATATTCGTTGAATTAGAAATAAAGACTTTGTTATCATCATTACTTTTAAAATGTTCTATTAATTCTAATTTGTTTGCCTTGGATTCAATGTTTAGTGCAGCATAAGTATAACTGTTCTGCCCCTCAAATATTCTATTTATTTTTAGAGGTTTCTTTAAGTCTTTTGCAACTGTTATATTTAGTTGAGATTTAATATTTAGCTCTAAGTCCACATAGGCTTTGTCGCTTTTTAGATTTCCATGCTTTAATTCTTTTTTAGAAAAATCTGAAATACTGATCTCAATATATTCATTTTTAAATGCATCAATAGGAGAGTTAAGTAGGTCGAGTTCATAAAAGTTTTCACTTTCAGTAAAGCTAATGGAACTTTTATTAAATGTTTCTAAGCTTTCTTCATCTTTAAAAAAGAAGTTTAAGTTTGTGTATTTCCATGTCTCATCCCGTCTTGTTGGAATGTTATTTTTAAAGTTAGTAAGACTCATTATTGATGATCTCCAATTAACCAGTCATATCCTTTTTTCTCTAGTTCTAATGCTAAAGATTTATCTCCCGATTTAATGATTTGACCATTATAAAGAACATGTACAAAATCTGGTTGAATATAATCTAAGAGTCTTTGATAGTGTGTTACAAGAACAACAGCATTGTGTTTACTTTTAAGGCTGTTAACTCCATTGGCCACAACTTTTAGAGCATCAATATCTAGTCCTGAATCAGTTTCATCTAGTAACGCTAATCTTGGATTTAAAAGAAGCATTTGAAGAATTTCATTTTTCTTTTTTTCTCCACCTGAAAAACCTTCGTTAACGGCTCTATCTAAAAAGTTTTCATTCATATTTAAGATAGGAAGCTTAGATTTTACATATTCTCTAAATTCAGTCTCATTCATGATTTCAGCACCCTGATGCTCACATAAAGCATTGAAAGCTTCGTGCATGAATGTAATATTTGTTACACCTGGAATTTCAATAGGGTATTGGAACCCTAAAAATATTCCCTCTTTAGCTCTTTCATCTGGTTCAAGCTCGTTTATATTTGTCATTTTTCCATTTATAGAAAAGTTAACCTCACCATCAGTAACTTCGTAATCTGGGTGACCAGCAATAACTTTTGAGAGTGTGCTTTTTCCTGATCCATTAGGTCCCATTATGGCATGAACTTCACCAGCATTTACTTCTATATTGATGCTGTTAAGTATATTTGAGTCTTCAACTTTTGCTTTTACATTTTTTACATTTAACATTTTATTATCCTACTGAGTTTTCTAGTTTCATTTCTATTAGTTTTACTGCTTCTACTGCAAATTCTAGAGGAAGAGTTTTAAATACATCTTTACAAAATCCATTAACAATTAATGATATTGCTTTTTCATTATCAATTCCTCTTGAGTGAAGATAAAATAATTGATCCGCACTTATCTTTGATGTACTGGCCTCATGTTCAACTGTAGCAGTATTATTCTTTACATCTATATAAGGGAAGGTATTTGCACTACACTGATCACCAACTAACATAGAATCACACTGAGAATAATTTCTTGCATTAGTGGCACTTGGCATGATTTTAACTTCGCCTCTATAGACATTTTCTGATTTGTCGGCGCTGATTCCTTTTGAAATTATTGTACTTTTAGTATTCTTACCGATATGAATCATCTTTGTTCCAGTATCAGCTTGCATCATATTATTTGTTAGAGCAACAGAGTAGAACGCACCCTCAGAGTTATTTCCCTTTAAAATACAACTTGGATATTTCCAAGTAATTGCTGATCCTGCTTCAACTTGTGTCCAAGATATTTTAGAGTTTACACCATCACAAAGTCCACGCTTCGTTACAAAGTTGTAAATCCCACCTTTACCCTCTTTGTCTCCAGCGTACCAGTTTTGAACTGTTGAATACTTAATTTCAGCATTGTCTAAAGCTATTAACTCTACAGTAGCAGCATGAAGTTGATTTTCATCTCTTTGTGGGGCGGTACATCCTTCTAGGTAGTTTACGTAGCTTCCTTCATCGGCGATGATCAAAGTTCTTTCAAATTGTCCTGTTTCTTTTGCGTTTATTCTAAAGTAGGTTGATAAGTCCATAGGACATGTTACGCCTTTTGGTATGTATACAAATGATCCATCTGAAAATACAGCAGCATTTAAAGCAGCGTAGTAATTATCCGTATATGGAACAACTTTTCCTAGATATTGTTTTACTAAATCTGGGTGAGTTTCAATTGCTTCTGATATAGAACAAAAGATTACTCCAACCTTTTCTAAGTCTTCTTTCCATGTAGTTCCTAACGATACCGAGTCAAAAACAACATCAACGGCAACACCAGATATTCTCTTTTGTTCTGAAAGGGGAATCCCTAGCTTTTCAAAAGTAGCTAATAGCTCTGGATCTAAATCATCTAAAGACTTTGGCTTTTCAGATGTCGACTTTGGTCTTGAAGAATAGTAGAGGTCATTAAAGTCTATTGGTGGAATATGACAATATTGCCAAGTAGGGTGAGTTAGAGTTAACCAGTGTTTGTATGCTTTTAGTCTGTATTCTAGTAGCCACTCTGGTTCATTTTTCTTCTTAGAGATTAATCTAACAATGTCTTCATTTAGACCTTTTGGAAATTCTTCAAGTTCTACACTTGTTTCAAAACCCCATTTATAGTCTTCGTTTAGTTTTTCTTCAATTGAGCTCATGTATATTTACCTTATCTAAAGTCTTTTTTATTGGTTTTACAGCTTCATCGAACAATTGATCTAGAGTGAGTGACTCAAAAAAATTGTAAAGATGTTTGTTTATTGATGTAATTGGTCCTGTGATGTTACATGTACTAATTAATGAGCAATTATCTTCACAGCAATTTTTACTGTGCTTCTTTCCCTCAATAATCTCACTCAGACTTAAGTAATTTATTTGTGAAAGATCAATGGTCAAACTATAACCACCATTTATGCCCTTAGTTGATCTAACAATTTTATTTCTATTTAATAATTGCAGCACCTTACTTGCTGTGTCAAATGGAATAGAGTAAAGATCACAAAGTTCCTTGGCAGTGTATAACTGCTTTGATGCTGACATATGCTTTAGTATCATTAAAGCGTATTCGATCTTTTTATTAATCTTTACCATTTTAGTTCCTAAATAAGGGAAAAATTAACTTATTTAAACTGTTCTGTAAAGCTTCGTAATTACAGTATTAGCTAGTATTATTAAATATTAATTAGAAATATCTTAGACTTAGTATACAATTAATTATGCTTGAAAATTATAGGGCCACAACAAGTGTCCAAGAGATAAAAGATATTATTGAAAAATCAAACAAAGGCGATGAGACATTCTTATGGCTCACCGTGCAAAGAAAGCGCGTTAAATATAACATCGCAAACTTTGAAATAGACGATGACGCTGTTGAGTTTTCATTTAACATTGACTCGACCGCTAAAAATCACCTACATGCTAGAGAGAGTTATTATATAAAATTAGACTATGATTCAAGTGCTTTTAAAGTTTTTGTAGTTAGCATCACTCAAAATAGAGTTACCTGTATTCTTCCTGATAAAGTCTTAAGTATTGAAAAACGTAAGCAAAAGAGACTCTCTTGTACCAATGGAGAGAGTAACAAAATAACGTTAAAGGTTGAAAGCGAGATTATGAAAAACTCCTTTCAAGACTTTGATTTTAAAGTTTTAGATTTTTCTAAAAGTGGTCTTGCTATCATTCTTAATCACTATCAAATGAAGCAGTTTTCAAAGGTATCGGGCAAAATTGTCATTTCGGCAATAGATGAATTTAAGTTAAATTCCCCCTTAGAAATAGAAGTCCTATACTTTAAACAAATGATTTTTAAGAAAAATGGAACCTCTCAAAAACATTTTAGAATAGGAATTCGCTATCTTAAACAATTAGACACAGACCTATTTTTACAAATGAAGTCTACATTCTTGTAGGTGTTTTAATACCTAGTAACTCAAGACCTTTAGAAAGTGTTGTTCTTATACTTTTGGCCAAACATAACCTAGCGTGAGTAAGGCCAACATCTTCGCTTATGATTTTATTTTCAGCATAATAAGAATTAAATAGCTTTGCTAAGTCATAGATATATGAAGTAATTAAATGAGTCTTATAGTTTGAGAGTGCATTTTCTACTGTCTCGTTAAAGTCAATTAGCTTTTTAACAATTTCACCCTCGAGTGCACTATTAAGCTTAGTAAAGTCAGCGCTTTCAATCTCAAGCTCTTTTTTTACGAGTATAGAGTTTATTCTAGCGCATACATATTGGATATAAGGTCCAGATTCTCCATCAAGCTTTAGCCACTCATTCATATCGAATACTATTTTTTTATTAGAGTCTATTTTAGTCATTCCATATTTAATTGCTCCACTAGCAATTATTTGGGCCGTAGATTCAATTTCTTCTGGAGACCATTCATCTTTATATTTATTTAAATAATCTTCTTTAATCTTTTCTTGCATTTGATTAATAAGATCCCAAAGAGCAACAACATTACCTTTTCTTGAACTCATCGCTCCATCTGGAAGTTCTACCATCTCATATTGAAGGTGATAGCATATTTGTGCATTTTCAAATCCCATTTTCTCTAATGTTTTAAAAACTTGTTTAAAGTGCCTAGCTTGTCTATTGTCTACTACATAGATATTTTTTTCTATATTGTAGTCTTCAAATTTTCTTCTTGCTAATTCAATGTCTTTTGTAGCATAAAGACCAGTACCATCAGACTTAAGAAGAAGACAAAAGCCGAGTTTATCATCAGATAAATCAATCCCGACAGCACCGTCATCTACAATGAATAAGCCTTCTTTTTGGTACTTTTTAACAAGTTCTACTGATGAACTATCTACATCGCTTTCCCAGTACCATACATCAAATTGTACATCTGCCCATTTGTAAGCCTTTTCCATTAGCTCTATAGACCACTTTCTAGTTTCTTTCCAAAGGTCGTAGTATTCACCATTTTTTTCTTCAAGTTGCTTTAGTATACTTGTGAGTTCCGTTCTATTGTTCGCTTCATGATCGGTACCTTTTTGTTCTTCTAATAGGTTGTTTCCTTTTGTATATAAAGTTCCAAGCCATGCACCTTTATTTTCTTGAGGAATTTCTGTTTTGTTATGAAACTTATAATACCAAAGACATTTTGCAACATGTGTCCCAACATCCCCTGGAAAAGTGGTAGATATAGTAGGGTAGTTGCAGTATTTGTGTATATTCACAAGAGAACTACCAAGACAAAGGTTTCTCATATGTCCAACATGCATTTCTTTATGAGTATTGGGTTGAGATAACTCAATCATTGTTTTAGGCGCTCCCTCCGTCATTTTTACTTCAAAGTATTTATTTGAAAGTATAGACTTTAAAGAGCTTTCAGTAAGAGAATTGAAATCGAGAAATATATTTAAGTAAGGTCCAAATGCTTGAACCTTTAAGATTTCTTTTTTATCTTGGATTTGTGAGCTAATAAGCTCTTCAAGTTCTTTTGAAACTAAATTAGGTGCCTTTTTAATTAATTTTGTAATTCCAAAGCATGCAAAGGCATATTCACCCATTCCTGGTTTAGGAGGTGCATTTAACTGTGTGTAAGAATCAAATTCAATTGAGTATTCTTTTGTTATTACCTGATTAAGTAAGTTAGATACTTCTTCTTTGATTTTGTTATATTTAATGAATGACATGCAAAAAGACCTTTAGTTTAAGTATAGTTTAGCTAAATACGATAAGTATCTTATATGAAACTGTTTAAAAAAGATATATTCAACTATTTAATTTTATTGATAGTTCCTATCATTTCTTTTGCTGACTTTGATAATTCAAACCCACAAATAAGTACAATATTCACAAGAGGTCCAGTTCTTGTTTATGACTGTAATGGACAAAATACAGTTTGTACTACGGTGAGGTCTTACGAATTGTGTTCTGATTTTAATCCAAAAAATAGGCCATGTCGCTTAATTAAAAGTTTTGAGTCACAACAAAAGTGTATCGATTTTCAGCTAGATATTGTCTCAAATAATTACGAGGGACATTTTTGCAATTGAAATAGTGTTAATCATTAATAACTCTACTCATTACAATATGCTTACCAATCTCAGGGATCTCGAAGTAATCCCCATTAGTAGTGAAGCCACAATTCTCATAGAAACCTTCAGCAGTTATTCTGGCATTGCACCATAATAAGTCCACGTTGTTTCTTTTAATAAGATTAAAGGCCGTTTGAAGTAGAGATCTAGAAAGCCCTTGACCTTGATATTCTGGTAAGGTTGCCATACCTCTTAATCTGTATTGATAGGGATTTTCAAACTTTTCTGAATTTTCCATATAAAATGAAGCAACGCTTGCTAATTCATTGTCTATATATGCCCCTAAGTGAAAACTCATATCACTTTCATCACCGTCAAATATACACTTAGATATATCTTGATTTGGTCTTAGAACAATATTTCTTATTTTATATGTGTCTTTTGCTTCAATTTGTTTAACTTCCATTGTCATAAACTATAGGGACTTTATTGAATAATAAAAGGAGCTACGCGTTGAATTATGGTATATTGCTTTTCTTTCTTTAAAATTCACTACAGAAGGGTGAAACTTTTAAGGTCTGAACTAATTACAACTAGTTTTATACTGATTGATTAGTAAATTCTTTGAGTGTACATCGATATTAGAGTAGAGGTGATATATGAAAAAATGTATTTGTTATTTATTTTTATTAATAAATTTTTTAGTTTGCTCATTTGCACAAACTAATGATCCATTAGTCTCTGGTCAGTGGTGGTTAAAGAGTAATACTGAAACTGGTGGTGTAAACTTAATAAATGCTTGGAAAATAGCAAAGAGAAAGTATACACCTAAAGTTGCAGTAATAGATACCGGTTTAGATGTTGATCATGAAGATATCAAGGCCAATATTTTAGTGAATAAAGCAGAGATCCCTAGTAATGGCTTAGATGATGATGGGAATGGTTATATTGATGATTATTATGGTTACTCGGCAGTTGATAATAACGGAGACCTAACACCAAATGGTGACCATGGAACACATACTTCTGGTACTATAGTCGCAATTCACAACAATAGAGTTGGAATTGCTGGCACCGCTAAGTATGCTAAGTTGATACCCATTAAGTTTGATATTTTTGATGCTGTTAAAGCTACAGATACTATTGCTGAGGGTATTTTTTATGCTATCAAAAGAGGTGCAGATATTATTAATATCTCTGCAGGTAGTCCAGTCACATCTAAGAAACTTGAAAATGCTGTAAAAAAAGCCTTTGAAAATGACATTATAATCGTTCTTGCAGCTGGTAATAGTTCAAAAGAAAATGCTTCTAACTACCCTCAAAATTATGCAAAAAAGTATAGTAATATGATTATTGTTGCTAGTTCAAATGATGATCGTAAGATGAGTTCATTTTCAAATTATGGAAAGGAGTCTGTTCATGTTTTTGCTCCTGGAAGTGAGATCTGGGCACCTATTTCAGATAATAAATATATGTTTATGTCCGGTACAAGTATGGCGGCTCCTATCGTTACAGGCGTGGTAAGCTTAGTTCTTGCGACTCATGGGCGAAAAGCAGCTAAAAGGATGAGAGAGCGTATCATTAACACTAGTCATCGTTTTGAGACTCTAGGTGGAAAAGTTTATTCTAATGGGCTTGTCGATGCTTATAATGCAGTAATAGGGCAATACTCTTTGAATCTTATATGGAGATAGCGAATCAAAAACTTTGAGTGATATCGAATAATATCATTTAAACATTCTAGAGCTAAAAGGCGAGAAGCGATGTGAAGCTGTTGAGCTTTTTTGCATAAATAGAAAAGGAGAATACTTTTGCCATTTTCTAATAAAGAAAAATCTTTACTGATGGAAGCTAAGTTTGTCGGACCCAAAGTTATTGAGCGACTCGAAGATATTGGTATTGATAGCTTTGAGAAATTATCTAATTCGAGCGTAAATCAAATTGTGACACTTGTTTCTTCTATGATAGGAAGTTCTTGTTGGAAAAATAGTTATCAATCGAAAGAAGCAATAAAAAATGCAATTGATAAAGCATTAGAAAATCTTTAGAATATAAACTTATAACGTGTAAATAGTTAAATTTTATAAAAGCTATTATATTTGAAAGTCTACTAGTTTTATATTGCGATATTACTATTCATTCTAAGTTTTAAGAACTTATGAAGTGTTTTAGATTGATTTAGTTTAAACTTCTTTTTTAGATCACAAAAAAATCACAAAGAAGTTTTTCTAATCAATGTTCTTACAGCAATTTTTGTTAAGGTTTCACTAAATAACTCGATTGCAAAATTTGGTATCTTTGTGTGTTTTCCACTCCAATAAGATTTGGCAAAAACAGCACATCTTTTATCAACTTGTTTTATTTCAAAAGTCCCTTTAAGACCATCAAATAATCCTGTTGGAAAAATAAAATCATATACACCTTCTTTTGTAGGTCTTTTCATAATAATATGAACTATCATTGGAAATGGTAGAAGGGTATGGTCAGCTCTAACCTTTAAAAAGTTAAATTTTTCATCGTAAGTCGCAGACTTTATGAAATCAATCATATCAGGATAGTTTTCAAACTTTGCTAGCTTCTTTATGACTTTGCTACATTTCTTAGGGTGATAGGCCATTGCCTTCATATAGAAAGTTTGAGTATTCAATTTAGTTTGATTCTCAACATTGGAATCTACAATTACGTACTCTTTTTTTAATGCTTTAAAAGTATTTTTTGAAATTTTCCAATTTTTATTAAAAAAATTGAATGACGCTGTATCTGCATATAGGTAAGGTATAAATAGAAAAATCATTAGGATCTTTTGCACAAGTTATTATATAAAATCTAATTTTATAACGCAATAAGACTTTTCTATTCATAGCATTATATTTAGCCTAAATACGTGAAAACACATTTTAATCAAGTAAAGGATGACTTGCAATGGCAAAAAAAGCACCTGTTAGCCGCTCTAAGAAGGTAAAAGAAGCAACAATTGAGGCCAAAGATCAGCGATGGCACTGTAGAAATAGGGTCACGTTAGTATTTGGAAGTAATGACGTTGAAGAGCTTGAAACTTATATCTACACAAAAGACTCTTTAGATTTTAAGACGGTTAAGTTTCATCAAGCAAAATCAAAAGCAATCGAAGAGATTTTAGATAACTGTATTGATGAATTTTATAGAGGTCATGTAACAACTGTCAAAACTAAGCTAAGTGCTGATGGGCTCAATGTTGTTGTAGAAGATGATGGAATTGGCTTTCCTTTAGATAAAGTTCCTATGGTTTATTCTGAGTTTAGAACCGGGTCAAAATTTAAAGATCAAGAAGTAGATTCAAAAGGTTTTTTGCACCGAACTTTAGGCCAAAATGGTCTTGGTGCTGCTGCAACTTGCTTAACTTCAGATTTATTTAAGGTTACTGTAAAGCATCACAATTCAAAAAAAGAACAAACATATACATTTATAGATGGTGCTTTAAAAATTAATAAAACACGACCTAAGCCTTTTAAAGGGAAATCTGGTGTAAAAATCGAGATTCAATTAGCTAAGGAAGTTTATAAAAATGCAAAAGTAGATGAAGATCTTTTAAGAAAGAGAATTATAGATTTAGCTTACAATAATCCAGGATTAAAGTTCGAATTTAACGATGAAGTTTATCACTATAAAAAAGGTTTATTTGAACTTGCAGAAAGAATCGATGCTGATAAGGCTCAACTTCTTGGAGATGATGAGTATATCACTAGTGGCATTAATGTTAAAAAGATTAAATATAAAGCTAAATTTGATCTAAGTTTTAGTGCTGTTATAAACACGAAGAGCGATGATAGAGAAAAATTTATTTCCTTTGTTAATTCAACTCCTACATTTGATGGTGGGTTTCACCATGATAGGTTTAAAAGATTATTCATAAACCATTTGAAGGCAAAGCTCGAAAGAGAGGCGAAGAGATCAAAAGTCGTACTTACTGATAACGATATCTTATCTGGTGTAACTTTTATAATTGGTATTATTATGCCAAACCCTAGATTTGAGTCTCAAACAAAAAGAAAATTAGTAAGAGATAAAGATCTTGAAAAAGGTATTGAAGAGTTTATGGATAAAAATATGCCTAAATTTATTCGAAAGAATAAGGCATATGTTGAAATGATCATCGAAAGAGCTAAATCTAGAACTAGATTCGATGCTCTTAAAGATGCCTCTAAAAAAGGTAAGAAGGCTAAAAAGCAAAAGGTTGAAAAGCTTCTTGATGCTAACGAAAGAAAAGATAGATCTAATTGCACTCTCTTTATTTGTGAAGGGGACTCTGCAATTGGTGGTCTTAGGTCTGCAAGAGATAAGTTGTTCCAAGGCGGTATTGCATTAAAAGGTAAGCCGATGAATGTTACTCAAGCCTCTATTAAAGATGTATTAAATAATCAAGAATTTGCTGATATCATGGCCAGTTGTGGTTTGGTTTTAGGTCAACCAGCAGATCAGGCGACTATGAGATATAGAAATATTGTTTTTTTAGCAGACTCTGATGTTGATGGTGGACATATAAATACTTTGTTAACTAACTTCTTTTTCACTTATTGGCCGGAACTTTTTGATCGAGGACAAATGCAAATTGCTAAAGCTCCACTCTTTGAGATCATTACTGATAAAGAACCCATTTATGCGGAGAGTGAAGAAGAGCTAGAAAAAGTAAAAAATAATAAGCAAGTAAAAATACGTGAGATTCAAAGAAACAAGGGATTGGGAGAAATGTCACCTGAGGCTTTTAAGTATGTTTTAAATAGAGATGAGTTCACAAAAATCACAACTGAAAGTGTTTCAGATGCTAAAGATATGCTTCACACATGTTTTGGTAAGGATACCCAGCTTAGAAAAAATCTTTTAATTGACGATGCTGATGTCAATGTTGATCTTGGGTCTATAGCTCAAAACAAAACTGCAAAGGCAAATAAAGCAACTAAAGCAGCTGCAAAAAAGAAAGTTGCTAAGAAAAAAACAAAAAAGTAATAGAGGATTAATAAATGACTGAACAATATTTTCACTCTATGGACGCTGTTCCTTTAGAGAAGCTTGTTAAAGATGAATATAGAACCTATCAAATCTATACATTGATGGATCGTGCTATCCCTTATATGCAAGATGGTCTCAAACCGAGTCAAAGAAGAATCCTTTATACTTTATTTAGAAACCAGTCTAAAGGGCTGATGAAGGTTTCATCTCTTACTGGATTAGTTTTAACTCTTCATCCACACGGTCCTGCTTCAGTAGAGTCTTCTATTGTTAATTTAGCCCAAGACTATACTTTCTCAAATAATTATCCCCTAATCGATAAAAAGGGATACTTTGGTGAGAGAATGGAAACACAGGCTGCCGCTGCAAGGTATATCGAATGTAAATTAGGTGAGGTTGCCAAAGTTTTACTTTTTGATGATATGAACCAAGTAGATATGGTTCCTAACTATGATGAAAAAGTTATGGAGCCCGTTTCATTTTTACCGAAACTTCCAATAATGCTTTTAAATGGGTCTGAAGGTATTGGGACTGGTTTCTCTTCTGTGATTCCAAGTTTTAATCATAAAGATATCATCAAATCGATGATTGGGTTTATCACTGATAAAAAAGCAACCAAAATTAAACCATGGGTAAGAAACTACTCTGAGAAAATAAATATTGAGAAGAGTGGAAGAGTTCTTTTTAATATGGGGTTTAAAGAGGTCAATGGAAAACTCTATATCACTGAGCTACCTAAAGGCTATGATGCTAAAAAACTATATAAGTTCCTAAATAATCAAATCGAAAAAGATATTATCAAAGATTATATAGATAGCTCTGTTGATAATGATGTTATGGTAGAACTACTTTTTAAAAGAGGAGCTCAACCAAGTTTAGCGCAAATTCAAAAAACGATGGCCACTCATGCGAGTGTGGTTCCTAATTATACTTTAATTTCAGAAAGAGGTGTTAAGGTATTAGATAAAGTTGAAGAAATTATCGAGATCTTTACAATCAAAAGACTAGAAGTTGTAAAGAGAAGATATGAACTCTTAATTTTTGATGCAAAAGAAAGATTGAATAAAAATAACGAAATTATTAGATTTATTAAAGAAAAGCACTACGCTGTAGCAGAAAAAAAGGCCAATAGAAAAGCTTATGTAGAATATCTTGTATCAAAGAAGTTTAACTACGCTGACTACCTTGCTGATATGGCAATATATAGAATGACCAAGGAGGAAGTAGCTAAAAGAACGCTTTTAATAAAAGAAGATAAAGTTAAAATTAAGACATATGAAGCAATATTGAAATCACCTGCAAAAATAAAAAAGAAACTTATTGAAGAGCTAAATGAAGTTGATAAAAAGCTAGAAGAAATTATGAAAGCTAAAGCTGATGCTAAGAAAAAAGTTTATAAAAAAATTGAAAAGATTTCTAAGAAGAAATCGAAGAAAAAAACAAAAAAGAAATAGTAACTTCTAAATAATACTTAAATTGATAATAAAAAGGAGTCTTCGTGACTCCTTTTTATTATTCTATCTATTTTGAATGTTCACACCCTACGGTGTCTTGGGAAATAATTTTATTTGATTTTGCATCTCTTACAGTGATGTTTTCTTTGCCATCAGCTCTTGCTTCAAAAAGAATTACCACTGCTTGTGTATCTGTTGTGTTTGATTGACTACTGGCCAGGCCCCTAGATGCTACTGTTACACTACCAGAGTTGAAGTCATATAGATTTCTTAAACTGGCAATATCGTTGTCTTTGGGCTCTCTGTTAGGTGTCCATCTTGAAATCGATGGAAACATTACAGATTGGCTTGGAGAGCTATTTTCATGAAGTAATCCTAGAAAATGTCCCATTTCATGAGTTATAACAGATTGTAGATCATATCCATATGTTGTGTAGTATTCAAAGCTAGAGTCATAATTAACTAGTATATCTGCATGATTGATTTGAATGTATTCATCTGATGAGCCAATGTTTCTTCTTGTTCCAAATAGCTGTGTAACAGCTAATGCACTATCAGGTAGATCACTAGGCCAACTATATATTTTATAAATTCCCATTACTCCATCTTGATAAGATCTTAAATCATTTGATTTACTTGTTGTTGTTCCAGAGTTGTCCATTAATGTAACGGATGAATTTAGAGCTGTGTCCCAGCTATTTGAAGATGTTCTAATCTCATTCATCTCAACAAAATCAAAGTCATCACTTATACTAAGTGCTATTGGAAATGATCTGTCCCACTTAGATATATTTGTATTAGTACTTTGCTCAACTTCTTTTGGTAAGCACGAAGTAAAAGTTAACAATAAAAATGAAAACAATAAAAATCTCATTTAAGTAATCCCCAATATTTAATCCTGAGCTGTGAACTCATGTATATTATCGGCTAGTACTTGCTATTCTTGAGTATTATTGTCTGTTTGGTGTTGGTTTTTTTAAATTTTAATGTGATTATAAATAGTTATCATTTTTTTTTATTAAGGATATTTTATTAATTTGCTTATTTGTAAATAAGTTATAAAGCAATTATCTGTGCCACCCTTGCGCTGGCTGGCACAGATAATAGATATTATTTATGAATTTGCTTGTTTATGATCATCTAAGAACTGCTTAATACCTTTGTCAGTTAAAGGATGAGCAAATAATGCTTTCATCACTTTAAATGGAATTGTCGCAACGTCAGAGCCTAATAGGGCCACATTCTTTACATGGTCTGGGTGTCTAACAGATGCACTTAAAATTTTAGTTGGAAAACCGAAATTATCAAATATCTCTTTAATCTCCGTAATAAGAACAAGTCCACTTTGGCCAATATCTTCAAGTCTGCCTAAAAAGGGAGAAACATAAGTTGCACCATTTTTAGCCGCTAAAAGAGCTTGGTTAGCACTAAATATAAGTGTGATGTTTGTTTTGATGTTATTTTCACTAAGTTCTTTGCAAGCAATCATTCCGTCTTTAGTCATTGGAAGCTTAATTACTATGTTCTTATTAATCTTTGCTAGTTCGTAGGCTTCTTTTAACATACCTTGAGCATCTAAAGAGATTACTTCGGCAGATATTGGACCGTCTACAATTTTTGCAATGTCAGTGATTAATGTTGTTTGGTTAATACCTTCTTTTGCTACCAGAGAAGGGTTAGTAGTAACTCCATCAACAAAGCCCCATGAGTATGCTTCTTTAATTTCTTCAATATTTCCAGTGTCGATAAAAAATTCCATTATTTTCTCCTATATATACAGTCAGTTGATTTATCTTGAATTTGGTTCATAATAGTTATTATGATACTAAGTGTCCAAAAAATTATATTATTATCTCTTTTTTCTATGAGTTTTGTTCACGCGAACTTAGGTTTGCCTAATTTAAACAATAATGGATTTGTAGATAAAGCAAATAATAGTGTAATGAACCCTAAGGTTGATTATCAAAGTTTCTCTGGTCGAGTTACGGATAAAGACAAAACGGGTCGAGTACTTAAAGTTAAAGTTGAAAATAATAACGTGAAGTTTTTTAAAGCCGGTGATGAAGTAAGTTTTAATATAAATACTAAAGATACTGATTTGCCGTGTAGAGCAAATGTAAGAAGCGTTGAAGATTTTTATTTTATTATATATGTGAAAAACTTCGCCAATTGCTACTCTGAAGATAAGTATTTTCCCAGGGGCGTTATATTAAACTTTCATTCTCCAACATTGGCGATGAGAGTCTTTGAGGCCTCAAAATATAGAGAAATTCTCCTGCTAAAAAAGGATGGCTTTTTAACTCAGCTCAATAATATTAATAACTATTTATGGGGTTACAAGCAAGAAAAAATAAGAGTTGCTGCTCAATATGATGAAAAGATTAATGAACTTAAAAGACAGAAACGTTTGGCCATAGATGGTCTTTTAAAATTAAAGCAAGAAAAAATATTACTACAGTCAGAACTTCAATCAAAGCTAAATACTCTTGATGGTTCTCTTCAATTTTACAGAGTAGAGAGACAGGAGTATTTACTTGATAGGTGGAATATGGATCATGATGGAATAACTCCTGTTTCGCAAAGACCGCAAAAATTAAAGAGATAGTTTACACCGTCTATTTTGAAAACTAAATTCATCTACATTATTTAAGCTTTCTATTGAATAGTTATTTCTTTCTACGTAATTTAAGAATAGCTCAGTCGCCTTTATAGTTCTTTCTTGAATATCATGCATTAGTATAACTCCACCTTTAGTAGGAGAGTTGTTAGTTACAGTTTTTTTGATAATTTTCTTTTTACCATTGATCTTCTTAATTCTATAGCTTGTGTATTGACCACCAATATCATGTGATTTGATATTTTTAAATACTTCTTCAGCTGTTAAAGTAGGTATCCAGTCTCCAGAGTCAATGTCCCAAAATGCGAAGTTGATACAGTTATCACTAAATAGCTCATTGGATACTTCATTAATGACATTCATGTGGTGGTAATTAGAATTTTCACCATAGGCAGCATATGGAAATCTATAATATATTTTATTATATGTATAACCAGCTCTATGGTAAAAGCTTGCAAGCTTTATAATGGATGCTTTAAGTTTATTTTTAAATTCTGATTCAGATTGATTATTGTTATTATCGTGTTCATGGTGGTGGCTTGCAGCGATATGTCCTTCATCGAGGATTCGTTTAAATATTGGAAAGGTCTTGTTGTTGAGTTTACTTGTAACTATGAAGAATGTGGCTTTTACATTTTTTTTCTTTAAAATATCCAGTATTTTTGGAGTTCTAGTTATGTGCGGGCCATCATCATATGTTAAGACGTACTTATTTGTATTGTGAATGCTTAGGGTTTCATATTGCTTATATCCAGTATCGATATTGGGTCTATACAGTCTGTCTTTGGGAAATTGAAAAGGTATAACTGCTAGTTTTAAACCAAGTAATGATACTGTAAGTGTTTGAATTATCATTTTTTATTATTAACACAGAATAAAAAACAAAACCTTACATTTTGTATAGGTGGCTAGTTTTTTCATATCTTTATGCATAGAATTTATAAAACTTATTTTTTATTCCATGGATTTAGGAGGAAACATATGAAAATAACGCTATTATTTGCGATTTTAACGTCTCTAACGGTTGCAAATGCAGCTTCTTTAGATGCTTTTAACAAGCGTTTTAAACTTAAAAGAAATGATGCTGGAGAGTTGACGTCTGTAAAGATGATCAAAATGGCAAAGAGCTTTAGTTTAAAACCATATCTTAATCAAATAAAGCATGATTTAAAGTCTGAGATTAAAAGAATGTCACAAAAATCTCATCAGTTTGAATTAGATGCTTTTATTGAAGAAATTTCAAGTTCAAATACAATGCTTGCTCAAGATGAAGATAGTCCTAGGATCGTAAGAGAGGCCTTAGAAAACTTACCAAACCTAGATGTAGATCGAACTTTTGCTGAAGTAAATAGAAAGAATGTACTTAAAAAGTTTGAATTTGACCTTAAAAAAGCTTTGAAGATGCTAGATTTATCAATTGTTGCTGAGCCAACAGATGCAAAGTTTTTCTATAGAAAAAATGTAACTTACCAAGTAGTTAAAAAAGCTTTGGATTTTGCAAAGAAAAGATTCGATTCAGTTCCTCTTTTAAACTTTGCAAGCTTTTTAATTGTTAAAGTTCATGACCTTGTTTTAGAACAAAGAATGTTTCATCAGTCTATGCTTCTTCATTATACTGAAAACTTTTCAGCTCAAGAACTTGGAATGACAGAAAATGAACTTGATAGAGTTAGGTCATCTATTTATGAATCCAAAATAGGTATAATTAATTTCAGAGAATCTAATAGAGCTGCGGCTAACTGGGATAAATATGGTGCAGATAAGTTCTTTACAGTTGTAAGAGCAAGTAACACAAGACTGAGAAGAGCTAGTTATAATAGATCTTCAAGAATCAATTATGCTTTTGCACATGGTGAAGTAAATGGACAGAAAGTAATTTTAGATACTATTAACAATAGGCATATGTTTGACTTTAGTATGCCTGTAGCTTTTTACTATGATAAACCATCGAAAGTTAAAAGATTTAGAGGGTTATTATCGTTGGCAAATGCTGGATTAGGATTTTTACCTATTCCTGGTTGGATTAAATCTAACGTGCAAAACTTTATTGAATCTTTTTATATCGAACAAAGAAAAAATGAAGGTGCTTTGTTTGGTTTCTTCGAGTCTATTCAAAATACTGACATGGTAAACGCGATTAAAGATCAAAATAAAAATCCATACATTTTATTTTAATTCAAAATTGATATAGAGATATATGTAAAAAAGCGGGAATATAAACTCTCGCTTTTTTTATTTAAGGGCTGTAAATGATATTTGGTGCACTCAGTGAAAAAGATGTTGAAGGAATTTCAAGGATTCTTGAAAATGAAAATATTAGCTTTGAAGTCATTAAAGATGAGCAAATTTCAATGTCTAATAAAGATTCATTAAGCAACAATTTAAGATATCTACATGGGCCTGATCTTTCAAATAACCTACTCGCAATAGAAATTGAAACAGACCTTTGTGCACTCTCTAATAAAGCTAAAAGAGAACTTTTAGAGTATGGAATAACAGATGAAGTCCCAGAAGAATTTCAAAAGGCCAGTTTTGATGAAGCTATGCCAAATCATGTTGACTTAAACACTGGTAAAAAGAAAATAGTTGGCCTTACATATGGACTCAGTATACTATTAGGACTCATTGTCTTATTAATTTCTTATTTAAAAGCTATGTAAAATATCTCTAGGAGATATAATTTAGAGTTAGTATCCCAGTAATTCCAAGTAAGATTAGGGATGGTAATCTTAGAAACACTTTTGAATTAACTTTTAAGTGCGTAAATTGAGCGGCTAGCATCAGTAGGCATATACCTGATGCTCCAATTATAATAATTTCTTCGTTTTTGCTGAGAATCATGATAGCGAAAGACAGCTTTAGGATACCTGTTAAATCTCTAAGCCATGTAGGTAAGTTATATTCTTTGAACTCTTTGACAATGTTTTCATATCTTACAACCCAGACAAAAAATATTGCTACTGCTGTAACATATTTGGCGACCTCAAGTAATGTTTCTAAACTCATTTTAACCTCTTGTGTTTTGTTACTTATATTTTGTACAACTTAAATAGTTATGTTTGAGATGTGAAGTTTGATATCCTAGTCAAATGTTAAACACTGTAGATATTATACTTATTTGTGTATCTGGAATCGCTTTTATTTTCTATGGACTATCTGTTCTTTTAACAGATCACATGATCAATGAGTTCACTAGATATAAGATGCTTGAATATAGAATGTTGACAGGATACTTAGAACTTTTAGGTGGATTAGGTCTTATTGCTTCATTTTATATCCCAAAAATTGGAATTCTTTCTTCGTTAGGTCTTGGGACTCTTATGCTTATGGGCTCTATGGTGAGAATTAGAATTAAGGATCCACTCTTAGATACTTTACCAGCAATTTTGTTAATGCTGGTAAATTATTATCTATTTTATAGGTTTATTTAATTGAAACGGTCTTGTTTTTATACGTAATTAAGATAAGAATAGTCTGTACAGCAAAGAAACTTCCTAGGAATATTGCTCCACCCTCGCTAAATCCATAGGAGTGCAGCCCTGCTGCTAGTATGTAGTTAACTCCGAACCAGGCCATCATTACACTCATAAATCCTGCTGCACAAGCTATGATAAAAGCATGAGGTTTGATCCAATTAGTTCCTTTTCCATGAAGAAGTGCCATATAAAGCAGTAATACTATTAGAGACCAGGTTTCTTTTGGGTCCCATCCCCAAAATCTTCCCCAAGAATAATCGGCCCAGACTCCTCCAAGTATTATACCTGCTGATAGCATTATGGTACCTACAATTACACATGTGTAAATTAGTCCTTGGTTATATCTATACTCTTTTTTAGTAATAGACCCAAATCTCTGCTTAAAGAGTGTGATGTTTGCTATCATCCAACTTAATGCTAATGCAGCATAAGATAAAATAATAGTTGTTACATGCGTTGAAAGCCAAAAATTATCTCTTAAAACAGGCACTAGGGGAGATATGTTCTCATTAAGCATTCCACCTGAAAACTTCATCATAAATAGGCATAGAATATTATATCCTAATCCTCCTAGTATGTAGATTGTATCTTTTTTAACAAGATTAATAATCATTGCTATTATAAGGGCTCCTAGACCAGAGAACATTACTGTTTCATACATGTTTGTGATCGGTGCTCTTCCCGAAATAAACACTCTAAGTGTAATTCCTATTAATTGAATAATGATAGTTATAGCAGATAAGCTAATACCAATTTTTTTGTTTTTTATAACAACTAGAAACACAATCGCTAGTATTGATATAAGCATCGCAACTGAGAATAATTGGTACTTGATAAGCTTATTTTCTAGTTTGTAGCTTGTATCTTCAGTTAAATCATAAATAGTTGCTCTTTTTAAGATCTGAGCTTTTACATCACTTGTTTTACTTAAAATGTCTTTATATGTGTGCCAAGAGAAGCCATCTTCAACCTTTATTGGCAAAAGCCAAATTTGTCCGTCTTTAAGTTTTAAAAAATTATCCATTCTAAACCAAAGCTTATTTAGAGCTTTTTTGTACGAGCTTTGAGTCTTTTGCTGTTTTACTATTTCCACTCGTATTAGCTCTTGTTTATCAATGGCATCATTTATATTTATAGATGATTTTTCTAGTTTGAAGAATTTCTTTAGCTCGACATGCTCTATAGGAATTTGGAGGTCAAACTTTTCTGAGTTGTTATTTAGGATACAAAATAGTTCCATAGCACTCATGTCTTGATAACTGGATTTTCCAGTTAGGGCCTTAACTGTTGTCCTTGCAGTTACTAAGAGAGTTTTTATCCTTCCTTCGTGTAAGGTAGGAATACTCTCCATTTCTGGATCACTACAGTTTAGTGCATATAAGTTTAAACTTAATAGAGCTAATAAGAGAAATTTCATTTTGTTACCTTTTGTTTTTTTCTTCTGATGAAATAATGCCAAATACTACCAAAAACTAGCAATATACACCCAAAGTACTTTACTGGTCTTCCAGGGTCTAAGTTCACACTAAAAACGCTTCCGTAAGTATCTTTATCTAGATTAAAGTAAGATGATTGATAAAAGGTAAAATCATCATACTTTAGTGGGGTATTCATGTATACATGATGCTCAGTTGCACCTTTAGTATTTCTACCATCTAAAAGAGTGACATAGCTTTCATAGCTTGCAGCTTTTGTAGTTCCGGGATCAGTTTTCATTACAAAATTAGAAAGAGTTATCTCGTATGGCAGATTTATAGTTTTCTTAGATATTGTGAAATTTATAGTTTCTTTCGTGTTCGTGATGGAGAGTGGGGCATCAGATCTTACCCAGTAATCTACTCCAGCGAACTCTACCTGTAAGGCCCTAACATTACCTTCAATTAATTCATTATTTATTTGTATTGGCTTCTCAAAATAGGGAATTTGGGTAGGTATTTTACCACTCTCATATCTTGTCTGGATTATTTTAAAGTTCATCCATGGCAGTTTTATAGGTTTTTGGCCATCAAAACTCTTTCCAACCCAACTTGATTTTCTTTTCTTGTAGTAAGTGAGCTTATCTCCAAATATGAAGAGGTGCGGTTTTAGTTTAAATAGGCTTCTGCTAAATGCACGAAATGGAACAGAATCATCCTTAGTAAGGTCATCTTTAAGGGCTATAGGTGAAAAATCAGGGAAAAACCTCTGTTTTTTACCATTTACTTTAAATTCTACGAATCTAGTTCTGTTATCAGTGCTTTTTATCTTGATATTTCTTTCTTCTGCACTAAAGCATGAATTATCTTCTAAGTTCCAGAATAAATAACCAGACTTTGATTCTTTTAGAAAGCAATCATAGAGGTGCTCTGGCATATAATGAATATTTAATAAACCAAGTTTCTCCAAGGATTTGTAATCAGAGGTTGGATTTAGAGACATTACTAGTTCTTCTGAGAAGTTGTCATTATAAAGAGCAAAACTTGCAGAGCTTCCTTCTTTTGGATTTGAATCTTGCCATTCTACCTTTGTCTTAGAAAATGGAAGGTATTTTTTGATTTTTACTGATTTTAAGTTTCCATTTAAGTCTATTTCTGATGCAGTGTAAGGTAATCTATAAGAAAAGGCTTTTTTGTCCTTAACAAACTGTATTTTTAAAACGTCTTCATTAATCTGTATTCTGTTTGTAGGTTTGTTTGGAAGTAACTCAATTGAACCATCGATACCATTCATGTAGGTGATTAAAGACCCTATAAATATAATTATCAAGCCTGAGTGTATTGTGTAAAAGCCGTATAGACGCTTTACTGGAGGTAATCTAACTATCGTTGATACCAATATACTTAGAAACATGAAGAACTGTATGGCCATAAACCACCAAGATTTATATACGGCTCTACCAGCATATTCTGTACCGTGGTAGCTTTCCATGAAGGTCCCATAAGTTGAGGCCAATGCCAGTAATATTATGATAATCACTGCAAATTTCAGAGAGGAAACGGTTTTTTCAAATTTTTTGTATTGTTTATAAATCATATCTTTCACTTTTGTTATCAGGCTTTCATAAAAAGATCTAATTGCATAGATTTTTACTAAGTATTTTTGCAAGTTATCACGAATAGAATTTATTGTCCTAGATTGCGAATTTATTTGTTTGATTTAGATCATCAAATATTCTAAAATCTTTGTATAGGAATTATTATGAGTGAAAAGAAATTAAATTTTATTAAAATAGAAGAAGATTCAGAGATTAGAAAAATCCATGAATTTAATGTAAAAGCATTTTCAGATGAAGATCTAAGCTGGACATATGAAAATTTGAAAAAGTATATCGCAAATGGTTGGGATCTTTATACAGCAAATTATGAATCTTCTATGGTTGCAGCTTTATTTATAAAAGAAGAAGATAAAGTACTACACACTAGAAACACCTCGATTGGTGTCGACTTTCAAGGTAATGGTTTTTCACACATGATCAAAGATCATTTTGAAGACATTGCGTATGATAAAAATCTTGTCAGTGTTATCAATTATTGTCCATTTGATAACTTTAGAATGATTTCTTTGAATGAGAGACATCATTATACAAAAACTGGTAAGAAGTTTGGAAAGAATAATGAAATTATTGAATGGGAAAAGAAAATATAATTCTAATGGGAGGAATTTATGGCTGTTAAGAAAAAAGCAACTAAGAAAGTAGCTAAAAAAGCAACTAAAAAAGTAGCAAAAAAAGCAACTAAGAAAAAAGTAGCAAAAAAAGCAACTAAAAAAGTAGCTAAAAAAGCAACTAAAAAAGTAGCAAAAAAAGCAACTAAAAAAGTAGCAAAAAAAGCAACTAAAAAAGTAGTTAAAAAAGCAACAAAGAAAAAAGTAGCTAAAAAAGTAACTAAGAAAAAAGTAGCTAAAAAAGCGACTAAAAAAGTAGCTAAAAAAGCAACTAAAAAAGTAGCTAAAAAAGCAACTAAAAAAGCAACTAAAAAAGTAGCTAAAAAAGCGACTAAAAAAGTAGCTAAAAAGGCAACTAAAAAAGTTGCTAAGAAAGTAACTAAGAAAAAGTCTACAACTAAAAGAAAGCCGAATCCAGCATTTATGAAAGCTTTAACACCTTCTAAGGAATTAGCTGAGATCGTTGGAGCTAAGCCACTTCCTAGAACTGAAGTTGTTAAGAAACTATGGGTTTATATTAAGAAGCATAACCTTCAAAACCCTAAGAATAAGAGAAATATCATTGCAGACGCTAAATTAAAGCCAGTTTTTGGTGGAAAGAAAGAAGTTTCAATGTTTGAAATGACTAAATTAGTTTCAGCTCATTTATCTTAAGATAAACTTAGAATTTCAAGTAATCGGCCTTACCTTCTGGTAAGGCTTTTTTTATGCTGCACTTCTTTTTTTATTGTACCAATCATAAATTATTTTGTTTTTGAGCTTCGTAAGATTTATTGGTTTGGGGATATATTCGTTAATGAGTTTGGAATGTCTGTGAGATCTTAAATATTTTTCTGAAAATGCTGATATGCTGTATATGACTAGATCCTGGTTGTATATATCATTTCTTATAAAATTTGATGCTTCTAGTCCATTCATCTCGGGCATGTGATAATCTATTAGTATTAAATCATACTGTTTTGATTGGCTGAAGAGAATCGCTTCAGTCCCATTTTTACAAACATCTGCTTTAATTCCTAGTGAACTAAAAAATGATTGTAATGCATTTTGAGTTAGTTTATCGTCATCAGCAATTAATACTCTTAGGTCTTTCATTATTTGATTTTTTTCCATGTTTAACTCCTTATAGTTTTTTTTGCAATTAATATTCCATTTTTTCTTAGTATTCTTTACCAATATAAGGCTACTGTTCTATTATTTTTTTTAAACTACTAAAGTTTATTGGTTTTGCGATATGATCATCAAAACCTAATGTTATGGATTTTGTAATATCTTTGTCTGTACAATATCCACTTATAGCAATTATTTTTTTATCACGCTTTATCGGTAGTACACTTTCTAGGAAGCTGTAGCCATCCATAACAGGCATTTGAAGGTCAATTAGTGATATGTCGATATCTGTTTTCTTGAAAATTTCAGTGGCCTCTTCTCCATTTTCCGCTTCATGTATATTGCATTGATACCTTTCAAGGAATTTTCTTAGTATTTTTCTGTTGATTGGGTTGTCATCACAGACTAATATATTTTTAGAGCTTAGCTTCTTGTTGAGTATTTTCTCTTGAGATTTTATTGGTTTCTTTGCAATTATAATTGGTATGTCGAAAAAGAATTCAGTTCCTTTTCCTATCTTGCTTTTGTGATACAGTCTTCCATTTAGTTTTTGTGCTATTGTTTTAGATATACTTAGTCCTAACCCTGTTCCTTGGAATTCTTTTGTGATGGTTTCATCTGATTGGGTGAACTTATTATATATAATCTCACGTTTGCTATCATCGATTCCTATACCAGAATCCTTAATAGATATCTTTAAATAATTATTCTTTTTATCATGTTTGCATTCAATCTTTATTTTCCCGTTAGGAGGGGTAAACTTGATGGCGTTAGATATTATATTGTTGATGACCTGTCCAATTCGTGTTGAGTCTGATTGTATAGAAAAGTTTAATGAATCATCTATAGTAAAAGAGTATTCTATTTTCTTTTTTGAACAAGAATTTTCAAATAGTTTAATATTTGAGTTAAGGTATTTGTATAGATTAAATACCTCTTCTTTTAGATGAAATTTATTGTACTCCATAGCCGAAGATTCTAGTATGTCATCCACTATGGTTTTTAAATTCCTCGAAGAGGTTATAAGCATGTTTAATAGCTCTTTGTTGTAATGGTTTTCGTCAAGTAGACTAAGAGTACCTATGATTCCATTTAGTGGATTTCGTATCTCGTGACTAATATTCGCTAGAAATGAACTTTTTGTAATTGCCAAGTTCTTAGCTTTTTTTTCAGCTTTTTTTAGATCGTCATTCATTGTTTGCATTTGCTCAATAGCTTTTTGTTGTGCCTGAAAAACAAAAAGATAGTCTAGTATTGGATCATCTTCTGCAAAGTACTCTAAGTGTAACTCTTCTTCATTTATTATCTTTATGTTATTTAATTTAAGTTTTAGAAGTAATATGTACTCTGAATGTTCTAGTTTATAAATATTCCCATGTAACTCCAGGTTGAAAATTTTTATTGTTTGGGCCTTAATGTTGAGATTTATCTGCCTCTGTATTGCATTTGTTACTTCAAATTTAATTTCGTTTTTATTGCCCATCTTTTCATATGCTCTCCCAAGACTTATTGATGATAGGTCTTTTCCTATGATTAGATGAAATGGATATTTTTCTTTTAGAATTTCTAGTTCGGTCATTTTTTTATCTCGATTTCAAAGCATGCTTTTAAATTTTCTTCCATAGTATTTGTGGTGATTTCTTTAAACACAATCGGTTCGTTGAACTTCTCTGCAAGCCCGTCAAGTAGACCTATTACCATGTTTTTAAGTCCATCTCTCTTTGAGTAATATTTAAATATTATAATGTTGTTATCTTTTTTTAAAACTTCAAATTTTGGTGGTGCTAAGTCGAGCATTAGCATTCCAATCTTTTTATGTAGTTTATTTAAATTCACAAGGAATGTTAAAAAATCTTTACCGAAGATATTAATCAATGCCCCATATCCTTTTTGAGATGTGTACAAAATCCATTCTTTACCGAAAAGATATAATACTTCTTCCTGTTTAAGATCTAAGTGTGAGCAAATACTTTCTATTAAGTTATATGTTACTTCATCTGAGTAACTTTTTAGAGGTGAGAAATGCAGGTATGGAAGATCATTATCTAAAACAATTGATTTCCATGTTTCTTCATCAAACTTATTAATGATTAAATCTTTTATACCTTGGTTGACTAATCCATACATCTTTGACTCCTTACATTCTTTTTCTTTGCAATGTTGAGACCATTTTCTTTTTTGTGATTATTATCAAAAATGACACATAAGTGTTCCATTTTGAGACATGAGCTTTGGCTTTCTACTTGCTTAAGACTATGTAGGAGGATTAATTTATGAAAAATATACTACTAATTCTTGTTATGATTTCATGTATAAAATATCAAGATCAAATTAATAAGGATGAAAACTCTAGTCTTGGAGAATCACACGGTAATTTTAGCTATAAAACCTCATCTAGTGCCTCAATTCGATATCAGCCTCAATTCTTTGATCAAATTCTTCCTGATGGGCACGTTGTACATATATTAACAAATACAGTTGAGAATGGCGGAAGACTCATTAAAAAAGCCATTATTGAAAGCGGATATTTAGATTTTTCTTTATCACTAGGTAGTAGTGTCGAGTTTATTTATCTGAAATACAATAGAATTGGTTTTATGCAAGGTGAATTCATAAGTATTAAGAACTATAGAAGGACATCACTATTAAAGTCATTTATAGATAATTTATTTCCTGTAGCTTTTGCACTTGAATCTACTGTGAGTGATTATGATCGAGATGGAGTTCCCATAATTATGCTTGATCCTATCAATGTAAGTACTGATGTTATTGATTCAATAGAAAATTCACTCCCTGAGTCTAGGCCTGTACCATTATATCATCCTGATTATATAGTTGATGATCTCTCTGCAAACCTTTGTCTTTCGAAAGATGCAACAGGTACATTAACATTTATTCATGAAGGAGCTGGCTACCGAAATACATTAGGCTTTTTTACTTTTGATTTTAATTCAGTTCCACTAACTGAAGATGATATTACTGATGCACAGGTTCTATTTCCGAACGTAAGCTTTATTGATAGTCAAAGAGGTCTTATTACAGGGTATACAGTTGACTTAGGTATTCTAAAGAAGGGTCGCTGTATAGGTTTCTTTTTAGTCGCAAATGGATGGACAGGTAACGAAATAAGTCTGAATAATGATCGATATTTTAGTATTAGTCACTTAAACCCTGAAATTGAAAGTGCCAATCGAAATCACAATGTTTTGTTATTCAATGAAGTTGAATCTTTGTTTATCTTGGGGTTTGAAGATCTTAATAGGGAATCTAACTCTGATGATGACTTTAATGATGCTGTATTCAGCCTCACTGTTACTCCTATAGATGCAATTTCTAATATTGATGAAATTGAGCGAACAGATATAAATCAAGATGATGACAATGATGGAATCAGTAATCAATTTGATGATTTTCCAAGTGATCCGCTTCGTTCTTTTAATAATTTTTATCCTTCAGAAAATTCTAGAGGAACTCTTGCATTTGAAGACCTTTGGCCACGTATGGGCGATTATGATTTTAATGATTTTATGACTTATTATAATGTCACTTATATTACAAATTCATCTAGTAGGGTTAAGGAAATCACATTTACATTTGATGTCGTTGCAACTGGTGCAAGTTATAATAATGGCTTTGCCATAGAGTTACCAATTTTAGCAAGTAATATAGAGTCAGTTGAGGGCAATAGTATTACTTCAAATTATATCCAACTTAACTCAAATGGCACTGAATATGGATCTGAGAAAGCTATAATTATTATTACGGATGATATCAATGATTTACTTCCTAAATTTACAAATGTTTATCAGAATGGATCTATTCGATCGCCCCTTCGTTTACAAGTATCTATAATTTTTGATAAAGCGGTTGAGCAGAGCATCTTAGGTACACCGCCATATAAACCTTTTTTGATAAAAAACTCCAAGCGTGGAGAAGAAATCCATTTAGCAGGTAATACTCCAACGAGTCTTTTTGATGCTTATGATTTATTTGGAAAGCATGATGATAATAGTCTTGGTGGTGTAACATTTATTAACACCGATAATATGCCATGGGGGATAAATTTTCCTACAGAGATACCCCCGATAAAAGAAAAAGAGAGCATTCAAACTGTATTTCTGCATTTTAATAGTTGGGCGCATTCAAACGGATTTAATTTTATGGATTGGTATGAAGATAAAAGTAGTTATCGTGACGAAGATAAACTTATTGTTATTGGAGAGCTTTAATTATGAAGATCTTATGGATAAATGATAATCCCAACTTTTCTGGTGGTGCAGAGAGATATATATATGATCTTACTTCATCTTTGGATACATATGAACATTACTTGTTGTATAAATTTGATACCAATCTTGATATTGAATTCTCCAAGCCATTCAAGGGGTGCTTTCCCCTTGTTGAATTACAAGATCAAGTAAAGAACATTCAACCTGATTTGATTTATATCCATAATATTAGTGATGAAAAAATTCAATCACTTGTAAATGAAATGGATGTAAAATCAATTAGGTTTATCCATGATCATAAACTTTTTTGTCCAAGAGAACACAAATACACTCTTTTAAGTAATAAAGTTTGTACAAAAAAAGTCGGAGTTGGATGTTTAAGTTGTTTATTTTATAATCATAAGACCAAAAAGCTTGTATCCCCAAAACAAATCTACAAATGGCAAGATGGCCTGGCTGGAAACTCAAAGCTTATTGTGGCCTCTATGTATATGAAAGAGCAATTAATAGAATATGGTCATAAAGCTGATTCAATTTTTGTTAAAAATCTATATAGTCGATTCTCAAATATAGATTCACAACGATCAAAATCTAACGAGCCAAAAGAAAATGAGTACTTTCTTTATATTGGTTCAATGCTTAAGGGAAAAGGTTTTGATTTATTACTTCAGGCCTTTGAAGGTATTAGCCATCCATTTAGTCTCAAGGTCTTAACTAATAATGCAGATGTAGCAAAGTTGGGAAGTGATAAGAATGTTAGATATTATGTAAATGCTAATGATGCAGAAATTAAAGACTTTATAAAAGGTGCATCTGCGGTTGTCATTCCAAGTATTGCCCCTGAAACATTCAGTCTCGTTGGTGTAGAGTCGCTTTCTCTTGGCACAAATGTAATAACTAGTGCTGTTGGAGGTATGCAAGAGTGGACTCATGTCGATGGAGTTACTCTTTTTAAAAATGGAAATGTTTCTGATTTAGCTAAAGTTTTATCTTTACATCGTCCTTCTGTAGTTAAGTTTGATCAGGCTATATCGCTTAAATCGTATGTTAAATCTTTTGATGAAGAAGTAATAAAGGAGACAGCATGAGTTATACATTGTATCCAAATAGTGAAGCAGAGAGCACAATTGATCAAATTGTAAATGACCTCAATGAATTTATTAGCATTGAAAATCATGGGTATGTTTTAAGCTGCCTGATGATCGGAGGTTATGGAAAACGTGAAGGCGGAGTTACAATTGAGGGAGATAGAGTTCTTGTTAAGAATAATATCGATTTAATGTTGATTCATGAAAATCATATTAATATACGTTTTTTAGATTTATTCAGTAATAAGGTAAAGAGTCTAGAATCCTTGCATGATGTTTCTATTGATATTTCTAGATTTACCGAGAAGGCTTTTTTGGCCAGTAAGAATTCGTTAATGATGTATGATTTGAAAAAAGGCCATGTGCCTATCTATACTAAAGACCCTGAAAATCTACAGTATTTACTTGATTCTATTCCAAAATTTGTTTCTTGTGAAACTGAGATGTTTAGACTTGCTGTTAATCGTGGTCTTTTACTTTTAATTAATAAGTTTTCTTTTGATAAAGGGGAAGTTTTTTTAAGGAAAGCGAAGGTACATATTTCCAAAGCAATTATTGGACTTGGTGACTATATTTTATTTTATAAAGGTTTGTATCATTGGTCATATATTGAAAAATCTAAACGAATAAACTTACTGCCATCAGAGTATAAAGAGATTGCGAGATTATATCGATTAGCATGTTCTTATCGTCTTCATGATAATAATGACTTATTTGAAGGTGAGGATCTATCTCAGTTGAATTCTTATGCTTTAACCCTTTTTGCCTCTCATGTTGTTGCACCTCAATCAAATTATAGCCTTAAGTTTTTTCTTGATAATCTTTCTCGTAGGGTTCTTATCGTTTTTCATCTTGCTAGGATGAAACAAGTTAAGTCTTTGTTTGAGAGTGCAGAGTCAATTGTTGATAGAAGTATTGTTCACCTTTTTTCAAATGCGAAGAACATTACTTTTGATTTCTTGAAAATATGGGCGAAATTAAGAGATCCTAGTTTTTTTAAACATTATGGTCGGAGATAAAAATGATATATATTACATGTGATATCCATCACCAAAGTTTAGGGACTGGGAATCAAAAGTTTAGTGATAGAACAGAGATGCAATGTGCTTATGACTTCTTTAAAAAGATTGAAAAATATAATTTAAAAGCTACATATTTTATTTCAGGAAAATCATTCCTTGAGGATTGGGGAAGTGAACTTCATGAGATTTCAAGCTCTTCTCTTATTGAGATCGGTGGACATAATTGGGATTGTTTTTCTAATGAAATGTATCATCGTGTTTGTAATAAATTATTGAATTCGTATAATGGGACCAAGTCCTTTCAGGAAAGAGACTGCTATAAAACTCAGGAAATTATTTTTCAAAAAACAGGAAAGCACCTTTCTTCCTGGCGAAACCATATGTATATGCACGGTAAATACACTGACCAGGTTTTAAGGGAGGCCGGTATATTCTTTTGTAGTGATGGCGTTAAAAGTGGAGAGCTGTCACCGTCTGTTTCTTTAGGTGGCTATCAAAACATTCCAATTAATATCATTCCTGATCATGAACATATCTATCATGCTGAGAGAACACCTCTTTATGTTAAAAATTGGGTAAAAAGATATGATTGGAAGGATGATTTTGGTAGTGACTCATATTATATAAATGAATGGGGGAACATTATGTTAAATCAAGTTCTAGATAATGAAAGAAATGGTAGGGACTCTTTGCTTATTATTCACCCTATAACAATGTATTTAGCTGATAAGTATAATTTTATAGATCTATTTATGAACCGTATTTCAGAGCTTCAAACTTCTAATATTTCGGAATTTGCATGATTAGCGTTGTAATGAGAACCTTTAATAATAGTGATATTATAAAGAGCACAATTGTATCTTTGTTTTCACAGCAATCGGTATCCTTTGAGTTCATTGTTATTGATTCTGGCTCCACAGACGGAACTATGGATATTGTATCTGATGTTGCAGATATACTTATTCAAATTGATAGTTCCTCATATACTCCATCCTATGCACTAAACCTGGCAATATCAAAAGCATCATCGGAAGAAGTTGTTCTGTTAAACTCAGATACTGTTCTTTTGGATCCATTTTCATTAAGCAGGTTACTTCTTAACTTTAAAGAGCAATCTTTAGATGCTCTTACAGGTAGACAAGTGGCGAGACCAGATGCTTATCCAGAGGTTGAAGAAGCATATTTAAAATGTTTTCCTGTCTCTGGGAGTTTGCCATCTTGGATTACTCTTAGTGCTCCTATTGCATTATTAAGAAAAAGTATTTGGCGTAAGTATCCGTTTTATAAAGATGCTTGGGGTTCTGAAGACTCAAAGCTAGGACAAGATTTAATTAATGCTGGCCTTAGGGTAGGATATGCAAGTGATGTAACAGCGATGCATTCACATAATTATAGTTCTTCGCAATTATTTAGTCGATCTTCTGTTGAGGGTGATGCTGATGTTTTTATTTACTCAAGGAAATTTTCTTTTTCCCTACTTTTAAGAAATATTTTCTCTGAAGTTTACCGACATTTTTACTCTAATATAATAAACTTTAACATTCGTGCATTCAAATTATACATACCGATTATTAAAGCTTTGGGGTATAATTATGGTGTAATTAAAGGTAGTCAACGTAAAATTAACAATTGTAAAAAACTTTATTCTAATTCATATCAATAGGGGTTATTATTATGAATGTACATTTTTTTGAAGAAATTGAATCTGTAAAAGCGTTAGCAATGAAGACTGAAGGATCTCTTATCTGGTTTCATGCCGATCCTAATTATAACAATGAGATGATAGGCAATATTAGTAATATCTTATCAACATGTAATTCAATTGTTGGTGGAGGGCATTTTCCCCATGTTATTTTTGGTGATACTACTCATAGTAAAGGAAATCTATTGCTTGAATTCGACTCAAAATTGAGTGTTGATTATTTCGATGACATTTCAAACCCTAAGTTAACGACCAGTAAGTTAGACGATATTAGTTGCTTTGCTCTTATTGTGGATGGATATTCCGACCGTTTAGAAAAATTTACTATGGAAGTATTTAATCAAATTGGAAATAAGAAGTGCGTTGGAGGTGGTGCTGGTGACTTGTGTTTTGAGCAGTTGCCCGTTGTTTTCACTCCAGACGGTGTGATGGAAAATGTTGGACAGTGTATTTATTTGAATGATACAGATCTTGAGTTAAGTTCCGTTCACGGATGGCGTCGTATGTCAGATCCTCTAAGAGTTACCAAGACTGATGGAAAAAGGATTATAGAAATTAATAACAAGAAAGCTGAGGATGTGTATAAAGAAATTGTTTCTCCACTTGTGCCACACGCCGATTGGAATAATTTTTTTGATGTTGCAAAGAGCTTCCCGTTTGGAGTTAAAAGATATGATGATAATTTTATAATTAGGGATATTATTACTGCCAAAGATGGTGTTATTGATTGCTTAAACGAAATTGAAGAACACAGCTTTATCTTTATAATGACTGGTGATAAAGATAGTTTAGTTCAACCAATTTTAAAGCTTCAAGAAAATGTTAACAATAGGGATGTTTTTGTAGTTGATTGTGTAAGTAGGGTTCTTTTTTTGGGAGATGATTTTTCTAAGGAAATGAGTGCTATAAAAAATAATGATAATAATGTATTTGGTGTTTCTTCTTTTGGAGAAATTATCAACCCTGGTGATAGTGTGATCGACTTTATGAATAAAACTTGTGTACTAGGAGTTGTTGGTGAATAAAGATAATCTTTATGTCTTTTATGATCTTGCGTTAAGTGTTCAAAATTCGACAAACGCTCTGAAAATCCTCGAAGATTTTATCTTTAATGTTATTAAAAGATTTAGTGCTGTTTCAGCTGGATATATTTTCTCAAGTTCTGATTTGATTTCTGAAATTGGAGATAGTCATTTTGCTGTTCCCAGAAGAGAGTTTCATCAATATGAAGAATTTATAAAAAAAAATTGTAATTGTACTGGATTTCAATCCCAGATGCTGCAATATAATAAGAAGTATGTTTACCTCTATGAGCTTTGTGGTCTTGGTCATTTCTTTATGATTTCAAATGAAGAGAAACTTACTAAAGAGAACTTTGAAATGATAGCTCCCATTTTAAATAAACTTGCAGGCTCCATTTCATTTGCTTTACAGTATCACCAGTTAAATTTGGCAAAGAAAGCTGCTGATGAGGCGATAACTGCAAAATCTCAATTCTTAGCTACCATTAGTCACGAAATTAGGACTCCTCTTAATGGTGTTATTGGGATGTCACAGTTACTTGAAGAAACAAAGCTGAATAAAAGTCAAAAGGATCTTGTTGATAAACTTTTATTTAGTTCTCATAGTGTTTTAGATATCATTAATGATACCTTAGATTATTCAAAATTAGAAAATAATCAAATTGTAATTGAGAATGTAAATTTTGATTTTGTCGAAAGTTTGCGTCGTGTAATTGAACTTCTGCGAGTTACTTATCATAAAAATAATAATAAATATAAAATTAATGTAGCTAAAAATTTTCCACCATCTATAGTCTCAGATCACAATCGAATTAATCAAGTTTTATTTAATATCATAGGAAATGCTTCGAAATTCACAAAAGATGGAAATATTACAGTTGATATAAACTTACTAGGTACTGAGGAGATACAAGTATCTATTCAGGATGATGGTATTGGTATAGAGGAAAGTAAACTTGATAATATCTTTGACGCCTATACACAAGCTGAAAATTCAATATCTCGAAAATTTGGAGGCACAGGTTTGGGACTCTCTATATCAAAAAAACTAATTGAACTTATTGGGGGAGATATTAGTGTTGAAAGTGAAATTGATACTGGGACCTTGTTTAAGTTTTATTTTCCCTTTGAGGTTGGAAAAGCTGAAACTGCTAAGGAGATAGTTGAGCCAGTAGTTGATTGTGAGTCCTCTGGACTTATTAACATTCTCGTTGTCGAGGACAATTTAATAAATCAAGAATTGATGAATAGAGTACTTAGCAAGAAGTCTGAATATAATGTTTTCATGTGTAATAATGGGCAGGAAGCAGTAGATTTCTTTGCAAATAAAAGTGAAAAGATAGATTTGATTTTTATGGATGTATCGATGCCTGTCATGGATGGTTATGAAGCAACTTTTATACTTAGAGAGAGGCTTGGTAGTAACTTACCTCCGGTTGTTGCCTTAACTGCTAATGCTACAAATGAAGATAAGGCGAGGGCCAGCAAGGTTGGTATGCGTGAATTTATCACTAAGCCTTTCAAGATTAACTCTATATATGATGCTGTAAAGAGACTTGTTGGCTCAAAATCCTAACTCTGTCTCTTTTTTATTCCCCAATCTTTTGATCTTGTAATTATCTTTGATATGCCGATAAATTGGCCTATTCTATCTATTGGTACTAGGGTATATGTAGATATAAATGCTCCAAATATTCTTTGTGTCAGAATTTTAAGTGATGAATCAAACTCTTTTTCTGTCTCATGTATAAGGATACTTAGTAGGTTTTGAATAGTACTTATTAAACTTGTTATGACTAATATCTTGACTAGAGTTTCAGTTGAATACTGATTTAGTATTAGTACTCCTATTATTAAGTAAACAATCGCATTTGGTATAATGAAGATGATGTAATATATTAAATTAAACATACAATTATTTCCAAGTTTTCCTTTTAATATATCTAACTTGAATTTCCATAATGTTTGTATTAGCCCTTGAAACCATCTCGCTCTCTGTGATATTAAGTGTCTTACTTTAAATGGCACCTCCGTAGAAGATAGTTCTTCGGGGATATATGTTACAGGGTACCGGTTAAACTTCTGTTTCGAGTATTTAATCACTTTCATACATAAATCCATATCTTCTGTTATGGAGTATTTTGAATATCCACCTACATCCAAAAATGTAGATCTCTTAATTAAAAAATTTGCTCCTGATACAATGAAATTTGATTTTGTTTTTGAGAATACAATTCTTTGGAATGATATGGCACTATAATACTCCAGTTCTTGAAGTGTAGTTAGTATTTTAAAGCTAGATTTTCTATGGTTACTCTCACCCCTGTTGTAAATTTTATTATTATTTACTCCCATTATAGATCCATATATTTGTGATTGTTGAGTATCTGTTGTTATATAATAGCTGTATCTTTTTAATGCATCATTTTTTAACATCGTATCCGCATCTACGAAAAGTATGTATTCATCTTTTGCATAGAATGAAGCAACATTAAGGCTATCTGATTTTCCAGAGTGTGCTTTAACTATTAAAGATAAAGATTTTCCAAATTTTGTACTTTTCATAATATGTTCACCATTTGGTGTAGAATATTTTTTCTTAAACTCAAACTCCTTGATTACTTCCTTAGTAATCTCGTTAGTACTACCATCATCCACAAGTATAATTGAGAAATTTAAATAATCTTGATTTATCACAGTGTATATTGAATGGAACAATCTTCTAGATTCATTATTAAAAGGGATAATGATCGTTATACTTTGTGAATCCTCTGGATTAATTGCTTCGCTAAAATCGTAAAGCTTACTTATTTTGTTTTTGATTTGCATCGATGCATTAAGAATTAAAGTAAGGTCAATTAATTTGTAAGATATATAGTATGATGATAATACAATCAGTAATATGTCTTGGTTACTCATCGGAATACTCCTCGTTAAATTTCATATATCTAAGCATCATTTCATCCGTAATATTGATTTTTTCTCTCTCTTTATTGCTTTTACTTAAATAGAAATTACAAACTATACTCTGAATGTAGTAATTGTTCGTCTTAAGTAACTCTGATATTAAGTCTTCACTTAGACTATCTTTTATTTTCTGTATATTCATATATACATAGGGAAATTGTTTTTCTTTTAGTTTTAATATAATCTTATTTTCTATATCTTGTGAATCTATCCCTTTATTGTTTATCTTGTATTTTATGTGTCCCTTGGAATAAAGTCTGTGGGTAACTCTTTTAACTTGATTACGTTCTAAGGTCTGCATTTTATTATTATTGTTTTTGTCAATTGTTAGTAAGAGTTCATTTATTAGGTGAGGGTTCTTTTCTTTTTTCGAAATTTGCATTATTAGCCTTCTGTTTATCGACATTTTAAATAAAGTAATTCTTCTTAGTGCCTCAATCTTTCTCTTTGTATTTTTTCTTCTTATGTTCTTTAAATCGTTTTTAAAAAAACTTTCTGTTTTATAAATTGATCTTATTTTATCTTGTGAATCCTTTTCTGATAACTTGTAAACTTCTACTAAGTCTTCCAAGAGGATCGATTTCTTCTTAACTGTCTTTTCTTCAAACAAATAGTTACATAATGCATCTCTTGATATCTTTTTCCTTCTTTTATAGCTATTTCTTTTTATAGAATTAATGGTCTTTAAAGACAGTATAGCAACTATTAAGAGTGCTGTAGTTGCTATTAATAATTGGAATGTGATAGTAGCTAATAGTTCCATATATATCCAAGACCTATTCTTTTTTGTATGTTCGCTTTAAATTTAGTTGATGTTAATTGAAGACTTGGAATTCGTTTATCATTAAATTGAAGAATTAGTGATTTGGAAAAAAAATCTCGTCTACTTGTTGCGTCCATTAATTCTTCACCAGTTGATAGTCTCATGTTTAAATTGAAAATATTATTTTGAACATTAAAACCAATTGTATAACTTGACGCCTTTGTTTTTGCAGTTTTAGAGTAATTTAAGCCCCCGTAAATAAAACTAATCTTCCCTGGTAAGTACCTGTAATATTGTATATAAAAATTATTATTATCTACTTCTTCGTAAATAGAATATTTATGTCCAAATATATATTCTTCTGAATTCGTTGTTATACTATGTTCTAGCTGAGTATAAAATCTCTCTTTGATTTTATTTTTTGGGCCTATTGATAAAGTTGGCCTCAATTTATAGTTGGCGATTTTAAAATCCTTTGAAACACTTAGCTTCGTATCTTTAAATTCTTTATCTATGTACTTTCTTTTACTATTGTTTAATTTAAAATTCAGTCTCTTTTTGTTATAGGTATAACTGACTTGATACTCTTCTTCTGAAAAGCTATTCTCACTTAGATGAGATCCCTGAACCATTATTTGTGAGCTAGCAGTAAATGATATTAATAATATATATATGAACTTTTTCATATAAACTTTCTTACTTTGTTTATAAGTTGTTCAAGGTAAAATGGTTTTTTTAAACAATCAGTAGCACCAGATGCATACAACTTGTTTATTGCACTTCCATCTAGCTTGCCACTAATAACGATATAAGGAATATTTATATTTTTGACTTCAAGACTTTTAATAAAGTCATATCCATTCATTTTTGGCATTGATAAATCTAGTAATATTAAATCAAATTTCATTATTGATAAATTTTCCAGTGCTTCTATACCATCATTTGCACTATACAGTTTACATTCAGGCATCGATTTTTTGAATGCCTTTTGTATAATTTGGATTTGAAGTTTATCATCGTCAATTAATAATAAGTGCATCGTATTCTCCCTTACTGTATTACAAGCAAGGTGCATACCAACTTTTATGATGTATTCTCTATTTTGATTGTTTTATTATGACACAGTTTATTTCATCATTATTGGCATTTTTATTGCTTCTTTAATACTAGGGAGGAGCTTATGTTTGCTGAAGTTTTATTTGTCGATGACTCTGAAAGGTCATTAGGTATTTTTAAAAAAGCAATGAAAAGAAGTGGAATTCACTCTTTATATGCCCTCAATGCTCATGAGGCAATGAAGTTACTCAAGCTAAATACATCTCTAAAAGTTGTATTTCTTGATATTATGATGCCTGATATTGATGGGTTCACTTTGGCACAAATGATAAGTAAAACATTCTCAAATAGAGATATTAAAATTTGCTATATTTCTGCTCTAAATGACGTAAAGAATGTAAAAAAAGCTATAAATACAGGTGTTCTTGACTATATAGTAAAACCCATCGATATTGCCATCATTACCGACAAAGTAAATTCATTGTTAAAACTAGAAAAGAATAAAGAAGAGTTTTTCAAAAAGAAGGTAAGTATTGGCGTGGATCTATCTAAATCTCCATTAATATTAGAACTTAACATAAGTCAGATTTGGGAAAAGGGAGGAGTTATCATATCTTCTGTAGATTTTAAAATTGGTAGTATGTTCTATGTTAAGTCTAGATATTTATCAAAAATCATCTCTAAGCCTAATAAAGAGTTTCGTCTTCTTGTTAGGGGATCTATTCAGGAAAGAAATACTTTTATAATTTCATTTGAGTTTCTTGGACTAAGTTATTCAGAGGTAGGTGCTCTTCGTTCAATGATAATAACTTAGTGATCTATTTCATACTTCTTTAGTTTTCTATATAACGTAGATCTACTAATTCCAAGGTCCTTCGCAACAGTAGTCATATTATTCTTATTCTTTTCTAAAGATTGAATTATTAAATTTTTTTCCATGTCTTTTACATTTGTACTTGTCGGGTTTACTGCTACCTTTTCTTGAATCTGAATATCAGGCTTGTGAGATGTCGTTTGGATTGATATGTCTTCAGAAAAATTAATAGCTTGTTTTTGTAAAAAGTTTAAAACATCATCCTTTGTGATTTGATTACCTGGTATTAGAATCATTATTTTTCTTATAAAACTTTTGAGCTCTCGAATGTTTCCTGGCCAAGAGTAATTCTCTAGTAAAGATAATGCCTCTGGTAGTATTTCTTTAATTGGTTCATCATTTTCTTTTGAATAATCTAAGATGAATTTTTCACTTAGGAGTTGTATGTCCTCTCTTCTTTCGTTGAGCCTTGGGATTTCAAGATTAATATCTGCAATTCTATAATAAAGATCAGCTCTAAATCTCCCTTCGTCAATTTCTTTTCTTAAATCTTTACTCGTAGCACTTAAAAGAAGAACATCTATAGGTATTGCTTTTGAACCTCCAACCCTATAAATTTCTCTTTCTTGAAGTACACGTAATAGTTTTGATTGTATTTCCATGGATAGGTCAGCTATCTCATCAAGAAATATGATGCCGTTATTTGCAAGTTCAAATTTTCCTTTCTTTTGAGAATCTGCACCGGTAAAAGAGCCTTTTTCATGACCAAATAGTTCACTTTCAGCTAGAGTTGCAGGTATAGCTGGACAATTCACAGGTATAAAACTCTCAGAAGACCTATTAGAAAGGTTGTGAATAGCGGTAGCGAAAAACTCTTTCCCTGTACCACTATTACCTGTTAAAAGTATGGATATATTCTTTTGAGATACTTTTTCAATAACACTCATTATCTCTTTCACAGAGTCTGATTTTGTTGAGTTTTGATAGTTACTTTTATTTGATGGATGTTTCGATATAGATAAACCGAGCTTCGTTTTCCTTTGGGACGATTCTAGTACAGCTTCTTTAGCAGTAGAAAGGAGGTAATCTAAATCATAGGGTTTTTTTATATAGTTATAAGCTCCATGTCTTAAAGATTCGATGACTAATTTTTCTGTTGAATGTCCAGTTGCCATTATTACGACAGCGTAGGGATCTTTTTTCTTAATCTCTTTTAAGACTTTAAGACCGTTCATATTTGGCAATCTAAAATCTAGAATCGTGACATCTATGGATTTGTTCCATTCTTTGAGACATTCCTCTCCAGAATGTGTTTTGATGACCTTAAAATTAGCTTTTTTCTCTAAGATTTGTTCTAGGAAGTATGTTGTTTTTTCGTCATCGTCGCATACCATTATATTCGCTGTAATTGTCATAAAGTTCCTAAAGTAATATTCCTTAAGTGATATTCTAGTACAAAAGCTATTTTTTTAACAGTCGAATTTTCTTCATGATAGCCTTGTTTATCAACTTTTTTTCATCTCTTGTGATGAGGACGAAATAACTAATTATGAGGTAAAGAATACCATACTGAATTAGAATGAATAAAATATTAATGAGCGCAGTTGGTTTAAGCACGTTTAAGCTCAAGTTAAGTAATAGGCCAGGTATAGAGGCTACAAGTATGCTCATGATTAGTGGTTTATAGAAATTTGAATACTGTGTTACTGAAAAATGTCTAGACCCTTTTGGTATAACGAAAATGAGAGCTAATATTATCTGGGGTATTAGAGTTCCAATTGCTGCCCCTTTTAGTCCAATAGTCTTCACTAGTATTATGGTCAGTATCAAATTGCCTAATGCTTCAGCAGTATTAACTTTTGCTAAAAAAGAATGTTTATTAAGCATTAGTAACATATTACTATTAACACCTTTGACTATTGTTGTAACATAAGTTGATAAAATTATGATATTTGTTGTTTCTGCTATAATCAAATCATCTATCTTTAACCATATTTTAAGTATACTCTTAGATGAGATCATTAGACCTACTGTGAAGCAGGTTGCTAAGAGAAGATTATACCTTGTTGAGACAGAATATACTTTTTTTAAGCTATTAGTATCTTTTAGATTCTTTAGCTTGATTGTCATTGGTATTAAATTTTCCTGAAATTGATCTGTTAATATTTTCATAAGATGTGGAACCCTTGATGCTATTTGATAGCCGGCCACTAATGAGAGAGATCCTAAAGAGCTTAGAATTATTTGATCAGTTTTTAAAATTATTAAGTTAGAACACATTATTATATATGCACATATGTTAAAACTTATATTTGATGTAATTGTACTTAATTTAAAATATTTTATAGATATTCTACATCCAGTCTTCAAGTGGAAAATAAAATAAATAGCTATGTTCGACAATAAGATTAGACTTAAGCTCGCTCTTATAAGATATAAAAATGGTAATTCTGAATAACAGATTAAAAGTATTATTAGAAAATTAAGTAGTTCATATGTTAACAAGACATAATTCCTAAGGTCTATTCTATTTATTCCAACTAAAAGCTCTCTAAAAAAACCTGTTGGAAAAATTAGAGCACTTAGTATCCCAAACTCTAGGTAGTGTCCTTTGAATTTCTCAATTGAATCTAAATCCGTATTGATAAAACTATCTAAGTAATTAGCAGAAATAAGAGTCCATAAAAGTATTAGTATAGCAAATATTGTGTATGTAAAAAATGTTGTACTTATAGTTCTATTTAATTTTAAGATGTTGTTATCACTTTTGAAAAATGCTGCTGATTTCTGCGCAGCCATCCCAAGTCCAAAATCAAAAAGTAAAGAGTATCCGAATATCATCCATAATAAAGACCATAACCCATAGTTATCTTCATGCATAGTTGTTACTAGAGCTCTCGTTGTAAAGAATGCACTTAGTATTTTTACTATTTTCGATATGTAATTAGTTAAGGTATTCTTATAAAATTGAGTTTCCATTATTACCTTTTCCTTGTTTTTATCAATGTTTTATTCGCAATAATCCTGCCACTTTTTACTGTTCTATTCTGATACAGACTTTTTGGAATCATGTTTGCAACCAATAGTGGTGGGAGTCGATTTATGAAAAAAATAATTGTTTTTGATGACTGTAAACAGATACTTAAATTAATTTTAAAGTTCTTTCGAAATAAAAACTTTGATGTGACAATAGTAGATAACTTTAAAGATTTTCATTTCTATATAAATGCTACAACTTACGATTTATGCTTGATTGACGAAAGGTTGGGAGATGGACTTTCTGGTGTCGATATCATTAAGCAACTAAAAAATAAACATTCTTTGAATATTCCTTTTATTGTAATGACTGGACAACAAGATATAAAAATCTTTGATCGTGGTTCGAAGGTGGGGATTAATAGCTTTATCTCTAAACCTTTTGATTTAGTAGATCTAGAGGAAAGAGTTTCTCGCTGTATAAATGAGAATGAAATTATATCGAAAAAGAATAAAATGATCCAAAAAATGGATAGCGAAGTCAAAAGTGGGGAAGCCTTACTAGAAAAGATTCTTTCTGATAAGAGTTATTGTACAGGCGCATATTGCTTTAATTGGGAGGGCAAAAACAGCTTTGGCCTTGGTGGTGACTTTGTTTTTCATGAAGAATTGGATCATTCCAATTTGTTATTTTGTCTTGGAGATGTATCGGGTCATGGACTGAGAGCCTCTTACATTGTTAATAACTTTTTGAATAATCTAAAAAGAGTACTCACCAGTAGTAAAGACTTTAAACTTGATCTAATTATTAATGAGACTATTAAATCCATGTCCTTAGATGATGATTATATCTGTTTAATTATAGGCTTACTAAATAAATCTACTGGTAATATTCAAATTTTAAACTTAGGTATGAAAGACCCTTTGATTTACAACAGAAGGTTAAATACTCTTGTACCTTTCACATCATCTGGAGATATACCTATAGGTTGGTGTGACAATTCTTATCCTCTGTCTAGTTTCGATTCTTTTTTTATTCAAAATGATGAGACGATTATACTATGTACAGATGGGTTTTATGAAAAACCATACTCAAATGAAATTGTTTCTAATTGCGAAATTTTAAACTTGATTTCTCCAGGTGAATTTAATGAGTTTACACCATTTATGGCGCACAAAATATTTAAAAAAGTTCATTCTGAAAACTTTGATCACCATGATGACTCTACAATACTTACCTTGTGTCGAATGGGTGATTTCCAAAGTAGGCATTCGTATAATTTGGATATTGCAAAGTTCTCAAGGATCTGTGAAGAGGTAAGTAATCATGTCATGGAAATGACTCACTCTTATAACATATGTGCTAAAGTTGAACTTATCCTTTCTGAGTTTATATCCAACATATTGAAATTTTCAACTTTTAAAAATGATGATAACTTAATTGATATTTTTCTTGATTTCAGTCGTAGCTTAAAACTTTATGTTGTTATCCCTAAACCTCAAAATTACTTTAAACCTAAATATGAAAGAGTATACCTTCCGCACTCTGAAAGTGAAGGAGGATATGGGCTTTCGATAATTAAGTCACTTTGTTCAAATGTGAAAGAAGAATATATTGGAGATAAGTATGTATCGATCTTTTCTTTATAATATCTACTATGTTTTTGTTTCATTTCCAATTTCTTTACTTTGGTTTTTTTATTGCTCCTTTCACAATAAAAAAACTTATAAGACTGTTGAGTTTTATAGTTATGGAACTCAATTTTCATTAACTTTCTTAGATTCAAATTTTTTTCCAATTAAATACATAAATATTCCATTAGATATTCTTTTAAATAAAGTAAGTTTAATTGGTATTTCCTTTTCTGATTATCGGGCAGATTTTGAGAATTCAAAATTAGAAGTAGGTTTAGCCTTGCCTGGTATGATTTCTTTGTATGATGTTAGGCAATTAACAAAGAACCTTTCAAAATCTAGAGAGCAAGTAGACGCTGAACAGCTCAAAAATTCAAACTTTTTATCTAGAATAACTATACTTTTTTTATTCATGTGGAATAGTATTTTCTTTAAAAAATCAAATTTTTTTACCTCAAATATTAATCTTTTAGGTATAAAGCTTTTAAACTCTACAAAGCTATCGGTTATCAATTTGTTAACTGATAAGAAAAAAAAGACTTTTTACTTTATGAATGCTCATAATTATAACCAATCATTTAAATATTTTAAATATAGAGATATTCTCAAGTCAAATTCATATAATTTGGTAGATGGATCTGGGGTTAACCTAGCCTGTAAAATGACAAAACAGCATTTACGAGAAAATCTTAATGGAACTGACCTATTTGATAACATTGCGACATACTGTACTGATAGGGGGTTAAATTTATACTTATTAGGTGCTACGGAAGCTTCTCTGAGATCAACAATAGACTATGTTCAAAAGTCTTACCCTGGTATAAAGATAAAGGGAGGTCATTCTGGTTATTTTAGCAACTCCAAAACAATTATTGAGGAAATTAACAAGCACAATATAGATATTCTCTTTGTTGCTATGGGAACACCATATCAAGAATTATGGACAAATCAACACCGAGCAGAACTTGATGTCACAAATATCTTTTGTGTTGGTGGATTATTTGACTTTCTTTCTGCTAAAAGGAAGCGTGCACCGAGATTTTTAAGAGATTGTGGTCTAGAGTGGTGCTATCGTTTGTATTTAGAACCTAGAAGGCTGTTCCATAGGTATATTATTGGAAATTTCCTTTTCTTATTCAGAGTTATCTTTTATCGATCTTAATCAAGAAGTCTAACTGTCTCATTTTAAGAATAATATAGAATACCAAAATTAAGACCTGTCTTTTTTTGAGACAATCTACCTCTGATGATCTGTAACCTATTAAAATTAAAGCTAAATAATCTTTTTGTTTGAATATTGAAACCTGGCATGTCGCTTGTAATGAAAGGTATAGGGAGATTGAACTATGGATTTTTCGAGTAAGCACATGCAAGGATTAAGAAATAAAAGTTTGAGACTTCAGTCTAGATATAAGGTGTCTTTTATAAAAAAAAGAATTTTTGATATTTTTGTTGTCCTTTTGTTTTTGCCGTTCTGGCTACCAATTTCTGCCCTTGTTGCAGTTGTTATCAAACTTGATAGCCGTGGGCCTGTTTTTTATTCGTCATTAAGAGTTGGTAAGAATGGACATCAATTTAAGTTCTATAAATTTAGAACTATGGTTGTAAACGCGAGTAATTTAAAAAAGAACCTTAAGCACTTAAATGAGTCGGATAGCGGTGTTACATTTAAGATGAAGAATGACCCAAGATTAACGAGAGTTGGGTCAGTGTTAAGGAAGTTTAGTTTAGATGAATTACCACAACTCCTAAATATATTAAAGGGTGATATGTCTTTGGTTGGACCCCGTCCAGCAATTAAAAGTGAAGTCGATCAATATTGCATTGATGACTGCAAAAGACTTTATTTTGTGCCTGGATTGACTTGTATTTGGCAAGTGTCTGGAAGATCAAATATTGGATTTGAAGAGCAAGTGACAATGGACCTTGAATACATTCAGAACTATTCAATGTTCAAAGACCTAAAAATTCTACTATATACAATTCCTGCAGTTTTAAAAGGTACAGGAGCATACTAAATAAAGGAGTCATTTTGAAAGTTACATCGAATTTAAGACCAACTTATAAAATCATTGAGCTTGAAGGAAGAATTGATGCTAGTAATTATTTAGCATTCAGAGAGAAGCTTCTAGGTGACATATCTGAAGATGACAATGTCATTTTAAATCTAGAAAAGCTCGAATTTATAGATAGCTCTGGTCTAGGCGTATTTGTAAGAGTTCAGAAAACTTTGAATGAGCGTGACCTTAAGCTCTGCCTAGTAAATATGAATAATAAAATTAGGCTTGTGTTTGAGATTACAAGAGCTAACAGAGTATTCGAAATTTTCGACAATATTGAAATGGCAACAAGGTATGCAGCATAAATGAAGGCTATTGTCTCTTTAGATACGAAAACAGAATGGTGGAAGCCTCTTACTACTTCTCCATATTTCTTGACTGTTAGGAATGTCTCTATTCTAGAGAATCAAATTTTCTTTTTAAAAGAGTTGGGGATTAAAGACGTTTTAATTCTTAAAGATGGTAATCACTCTTTAGAAATAGAATCTTTTTTAGAGAGTGGAGATAAATGGTCAATGAATATAAGATATGCTCCTTTGGTAGATCAGTTTTCGTTAGATTATGATATTTACTTTTCATCCTTTTTAGACGGATGTAAGTTTGTTTTGATTGAAGGGTTGATATTCTTCTCAAAGAGTTCTCTTGAGAGTCATTGTTATTCAAATGGATACTTTGAGAAATCTAATCTTGTAGGGGCAACATTTATTGATTCATTTAAACAATTGTATGATTTGAATTTAAAAGATGATTTTCATGTAGACTTTACTAAGTTTAATTTTACAACAAATTCTTCTAATGACCTTGTAGGCCTTAATGTTATTCTAGAGGAAGGAAGCTTTATAGATAATAAATCATATGTAGCAGATCATTCAATCGTGCAAAAAGGTAGTCGAATTGAAAATAGTATTATCGCTAGCTCATGTGTAGTTGGAAAGAACTGTAATTTGAACAATAGCATAGTTTACCCTGGTACAGTAATTAATGACAATTTGAATTTTGATAATATGTTGATATCTAAACAGTTTATCTATAATAGAGATATCGATTCTTATTTTTACTTGGATGATGATAATATCATCAGTGGTCATCAACCTAGTAGATCCTTTTCAGCTAGCTTAGATAAATTATTTGCTCTAGTCTTTGTTACTCTGCTTTTTGTACCATATTTTTTAGTCATCCATTTTTTTAGGTTCTTGTATGGAGAGCCTCTAAAAAAAGAAAATCTATATAATGACAAGTCTTTAGTTTTTACGACTTGTAATAGTCATATCTTAAGTAATTTTCTAAACCTTTTTGAAATATTCTGGTTTATTCTGAGAGGTGAAATGGCTTTGGTTGGTATTGTTTTAAAGGACAAATCTCTATTGTCCCATCACCCTCAAATACCTTTAGCATTAATTAGCTTTTATCCCATAGAAGATGAGTTAGAGTTAAAAGAATTTCATTGTTTGTACTTTTTATCATTTAAAACTCCTATTTCGAAATATTCCAATATTTTAAAATTTAAGCAATGGAGTGTTGCCCGTGAATAGTGATAAACTTGAAAAAATTGTTTTGAAGTACTTAACTCAATCCTTGCCTTGCTCATTAAGGAAAACATGGCCTTTATTTTTCTTGCTAGTTGTTACGTTATTTTTCTTTTCAAGGACTTATATTGAGACTATCCCTCAGAGGTTTGAAGTCCGTGCAATTATTAAAACAGGTAAAATTGAAAAGCGTTCGTATAAATCTAAAATTCTTGATGATATGGAACAAGTTAGTAATGATGATGCTATTGAGTATGCTGTTGGGCTTTCATCTGCAGATTTAGAGATTTTGTTACGTGGGAAGTATATGAATCACCGTTCAAAATTGAAGTCTGTGTTTGATTCTGGTCCATTTATAACAGATATTTCTGTACCGAGGAATTCAAAGTTAATTGTTATAAAGTCTGAATCTGTAAGCAGGGATACAGGTGAGGATGTGGTGAAAATTGTAATAGATGATTTAAAACAACGGTTTAATAAAGAGAAAGAAAAAATAGAAGCAGAGGTTAAAAAAAGACTACTTATAATTAAAAGTGATCACAGAAAAATAAAATCACAATTATCTCGTGTTAATGAAGCGATTAGAGAAATAGGCTTCTCTCCAATATTAAGTAAACAAAAAATTGATCTTTTGAATCATGAAACAAAGTTACGTTATATGCTTATTGATATAGAGGGACAATTAAATAGTGATAAACTTTCACAATTTCAAGTGCTTTCCATAAAGCCCTCAAAATATCCAGTAACAACAAGAAAAGCTGTTTATTACTGTGTAGTTCTCTTGTTCTCTTGTGTGTTATATGTAATTTTGTTTTTAGGTGTTGGTATCTTTCTTATGCCTAGTATTCCTCCTAGTTTTACTCCTATTAGTATTAAGGGAGAGTTATTATGATCTTTTTGATGCTTATGTTGCTAAGTGATTTTGCACAAAGTAAGAGCCTTGAAGATTTTTACTTTGATGCTTTTAAACTTAATGTGCGTGATGGTTCTTTTTCAAATAAAGCACTTGATATTGAAAAACTTGAGTACGAGGAGCAGCAATTCGGTGATCTATCATTGAATACCGGACTTTTTCTACAGAGTGAATCTCGTGGCAATACTCTATTAGTTGGTGATAGATCTTACTCTCTTGATCGTGATAGTGAGGAGAGCAATTCTTTAATATCTTTGTCTCTTTCATATAAAAAGAATCTTTGGAATCGAGGTGTGGATAGTAGCTTCAATGATTACTTGGATAAAAAGAAATTAAGAATCAGAATTGAAAATTCCTTAGCTAAAGTTAAATTCTATAAGAGTTTAAATAACGATCTTTTTCGACTTCTCCAATTGAATAAGCAAATTGATTTAAGTTATGAGGAGCTTGAGTATTATAAGAAGATTGATAGGCATGTTCGTTTATTGCTTAAGAGAGGTTTAATCTCGTCCATTAGTGGGCAAAGTATGAAGATGAGAATACTTAATTTTGAATCCGATTTAGTTAAAATCAAAACTCAGCAAAAAGTGTTAGAATCTCATCTTCGATATATTTTTAGAGGGAGAAAGCTACCCGTTATACTATCCACATTATCCTCTAGGATTAATTCTCAAAGTATTAGTAGAGGCATTGATCTTGATAAAGTTTGTGACGTACCAAATATCTCCAAATATTTGTTATTAGAAAGTCAGTCCGAACAGCGATATAAGAAACATTCAAATAAATTAAGGCTAGATGTTATCGCAAATGCTAGTTTGACTGATCGTAATGGTTGGGAGTCACCAGACTCTAATTTATCAGCAGGTGTTCTTTTAAGTATTCCATTTGGCTCTAATAAATCCCTAAATAAAAAATATGCCCTAAGTAGACTAAGTTACAGATATAAAAGGAAAAAAACTAAAAAAATGAATGATCTTTTAAGGTCAAATTTGTTATTAAGGTCAAGTCATTTAAGAGATGTTTACCAATATTCTTCTACTTCAAAGCAATTATTTCTAAGAGACAAGCTTAAATACGAGAAGCTATTTTACAAAGGGTTGTTAAGCTTAGACACACTTCTAAAGGCGTATTCATCTTATCGAAAGTCAGTTTATGCAATTAGTGATGCTGTATTTCAATACAACTTACTGGTAGTTCAAAATAAAATTCTATGTGGGGTAAGAAATGAAAAAGGTTAGAATTGCAATGTTTATCGATTCTTTGGGGTATGAATCTGTGAAGAAATATTCATTCTTAAAAGAATTCGAAGTTTCACAACCTGTTAAAATGCAATTTGGATATTCAAGCACTGCTCTACCTACAATTTTAACCGGACAGAAGCCCAAGGTTCATAAGCATTTTACACTATTTTACTTTTCACCCAGTACTTCTCCATTCTCAAACCTTTTTACTAATATTGTAACACTGCTACCTCGTTGGATTGAAAGGAACTGGAGGATACGTACTAGGATGTCAAAGATTGTAAAAAAAGCACTAGGTTTTACTGGGTATTTTCAGCTTTATTCTCTACCCATAGCAAAACTTTCAAAATTAGATGTAGCAGAAAAGAAAGATATCTTTTCTACTGAGGGAATTGACGATGTTAAAAATATTGCCGACATACTTTCTGATAAGAAAGTGAAGCACCATATATCTAACTATAGATTAAGTGAAATCGAAAACATTGAAATAACGAAGGATGTTTTGCATAAAGGAGACGTTGAATTTGTATTTCTTTACACAGCTGAACTAGATTCTTTACAACATAATGAGACTAAGGATGGTCCAAATGTTTCAAGAAAACTAAAGTATTATGAAGAACATATCGCCCAAATGCTTGATATAGCACAAAAAAAGTATGATGTCGTAGAGTTTTTAGTTTTTAGTGATCATGGAATGACGACCTATAAATCATCTTTGGATGTTATTGATATTTTGTCTGGATCTTCACTTGAGGAAGGAATCGACTATGAAGTTCTTTTAGATTCTACGATGGCCAGGTTTTGGTATAAAAGTGCTCATTCTAGAGCCGTTATTCATTCACTTTTTAAATGTGTAAGTGAAGGAGAGTTTTTAACTTCTAATCAACTCTCTAATTGGGGGTGCGACTTTGATAATAATCTTTATGGGGAAGACATTTTTCTCGTTAATCCGGGAATACAGATTGTTCCTTGTGATATGGGGACAAAACCATTAGCAGGTATGCATGGATATACGCCTGACGACAAGGACTCCGATGCATCATTTCTGTCAAACTACTCAACAACAATTAAACCTCTCTGGGTAGGAGACTTTTTTCATATTATGATGGATGGTTATCTTGATTGAATTTAAATTTGTCGTATTCTTTCTTTGTCTATTTGTCGGTGTACCAGTAGGTGTTGTTTTGGCATCGCGATTTAAAATGATAGAAAGGTTTCTTTATTTTATGTGTGTCTTCTTTACTGTTAGAATGAATGAGACAATTAACTTTATTTCAAGAGAATTCTATCGAGGAACGTCTAGAGGTTTTGAAATCACTCTTGTTGATCTTTTAGTTTTAACACTCTTCGGCTACTTAGTTTTAAATAAAAAGCTAAAAGACTTTATAATATTTCCCAAGGGTTTTTTGCTGTATAGTATTTTCCTTTTTTTATCTGTTTGCTCTTGTTTTAATAGTGATAACTACCTCTATAGTTCTTTTGAGGTTTTGAAACTGATTAGAATGGGATTCTTTTTCTGGGTGATGTGCAATTATATTGATACAGAGGAAAAACTACAGGGTATGATTCTAAATATTTTATTAGCTCTTTCCTATATATTCTTGGTTGTTCTTTACGATAAGTATGTCTTGCATACTTTTCAAGCAAAAGGACCATTTCCTCATCAAAACTCAATGGTAATGTATACGATCGTTTTCGGTTCTGTAATTTTTGCATGTACCTTATTTACCAGTTTTAAAAAAAATCTCTTCAATCTTATTGTTACTCTTATGTCTGTTATAATAGTAATATCTTCACTTTCTCGTGCTGGTATGTTCTTCTTTTTACTTTCATTGGGAATTATCTACTCTATTAAGGTTCTATCTCAGCCTGCAATACGTGACTTTTTTACTTTTTTAATTGGTAGCTTTTTCCTTTCCTTAATACTGTTAAAAGCAAGTGACTCTATAATAGAAAGGTTTAAGACAGCCCCAAAAGAGAGTCAAGAGGTTCGAATTATGCTTGCCGAAGCTGCTTTAAAAATGTCAAAAGAGAACATCTTAGGTGTTGGACTCAATAATTTTGGTCTAAAGATTAATTATCCATATCCTTATTCAAAAGGAACTCCACACTATTATGATGAGGATTTTAGAGGTGGACTTGTTGAAACTGCTTATTTGATGGTCGCTGCAGAGTCTGGCTGGCCGACCTTGGTCATCTATGTTTTATTTCTATTTAGAATGCTCGTTTTAAATCTTGTGATGTATTTTAAGTCTAGGGATGCGATTATCAAAATGTTGTCACTTGGTGTATTTGGAGGCTTAGTAGGGATTTATCTTGAGAGTTCCTTGGAGTGGGTTTTACGTCAAACCACTAACTTTTATCAACTAATGCTTATATTTGCTTTGATCAATAGTTTCAATTATATCAATAAGAAGCTGTCTCAAAACAGTACAATTCGATGATTTTGGCATAATAATACTTGGCATTCTACTTGCGTATAGCATTAGTAAGGGAGTAACTAATGTTATTTAATTCAGTAGAGTTTCTTATATTTTTACCAGTGGTTATGTACCTTTTTTCAATGGTTAATAATAAGAGAGCTTTGCTATTGGTATCCAGCTATTTCTTTTATATGTACTGGAATCCTTTCTATATTATCCTTATCGTATTTTCAACTTTAAGTGATTTTTTTATCGCAAGAAAAATTGAACAAACTGTTGATAAAACTCTTCGTAAAACATTATTACTTTTAAGTCTCTTTTTGAATTTAGGGCTTCTTTTTATATTTAAATATTATAACTTCTTTGTTACTGAGATTTTGTATCGTCCTGACATAATTACAGATTTCTTGTTGCCTGTAGGAATTAGCTTTTATACTTTTCAAACAATGAGCTATACCATTGATGTTTATGGTCAAAAATCTAAGGCAGAAAGAAATCTTCTAAACTTTGCATTGTATGTTTGTTATTTTCCACAACTTGTTGCTGGACCGATTGAAAAAGCTAGTTCTTTGATACCACAAATAAAGAATTTAAAAGATAAGTCTATTGTTTTTGATGGTCTTGTTTTTAAGAAGATTTTCTTCGGTTTCTTCAAAAAACTTGTCATTGCAGATAGAATAGAAATTTTCATTAATCATATTTATTCAAATCCAACTGCTTCAAGTTTGGATTTAATTATCGCTGCATATCTGTTCTCAATTCAAATTTATTGCGACTTTTCAGGCTATTGTGACATTGCTGTTGGGGTATCTAGAATCTTTGGAATCAACTTGATGGAAAACTTTAATAGACCTTACTTTTCCAAGACAATAAAAGAGTTTTGGAGTCGGTGGCATATTTCGTTGTCGCTATGGTTTCAGGAATATTTGTACATTCCTCTTGGTGGTTCAAAGAAAGGTATGGCCTTTACATACTTTAATCTCATTGTTGTATTTCTTGTGAGTGGTCTTTGGCATGGTGCAAATTGGAATTTTGTTATCTGGGGAGCTATTAATGGAGTCTATCTAGTTTTTGGAAAAATCGTTGGCCATAGAATTAAAATACATAGTTTCTTAAAGATTTTTATTTGTTTCCATTTGGTAACTTTTTCTTGGATCTTTTTTAGGATTGAATCTTTTACTAAGTCATTAAGTATCATTAAAAGAATCTTAGATTTAGATTTTCATTCCTATGATCTTGGTGCACCTCTTTATGATCTTTTTTTAGGGACATTTTTTATCGTACTATTATTTGCTTTTGAATCATTTGAAGAATTAAAAAGGGAAAACTTTAATGTAGATGAATATTTTTCAAAGTGGCAGTCACAGTATATCGCTATATTAATACTGATTACATTTTCTGTGTTTACAAATAATAGTTTTTTATATTTTCAATTTTAGGAGGGATAATGCATTCTTTTTTTTATATGTTTCTTATTAGTTTTGGTCTTATGTTCTTAACGTCTGACATAAATAAAACAATCTATAGTAATACGAATTTCACTTTGAATTCTTCTGTCTCAACTCTTTATTGCGGTGATTCTCATGCACAGTATGGCCTTGACGATACTAGTAATGAAATATTAAATATTTCTTATCGCTCCGAAAAATTCATTTGGACATATCTAAAATTACGTAAAATACTGAGTGTTAATAAACATATTGAAAATATTTATCTCTCCTTGTCTTATCATTCTTTTTTGAAAACCTCTGATTCTGAAATTTATGGCGAAAATAAGGATTTTTTTTACGACAGGTACATTCCCTTAGCTTCTACTGAAGATTACTTACATATACTTTCTAAGAAAGCCTATAATGTAACACTCGGATTAAATTACTTGAAATACAATTTCGGTTTTCCTTTTCAAATTTATAAAGAGTTTAGGTTCTATCTCAAAAATTACCTTGGTGTATTTGATAGTAGGATGTTGCCCTTATGGGGAGGTTTTCAAAAAGATCATTCAAACTTACTTTCAACTAATTCTTTACAGGCAACCTATAAAAGACATTTTTCAAATCTTGAAGAGTCATCTAGCCAAATAGAATACTTTGATAAAATTGTTGATTTGCTTAGAAAACAAAAAATTAATTTGATATTAGTTACAACACCACTTCATTCTAGTTATAGAAACCTTGTTCCTCTTTCTGCAAAAACGTTATTTTCAAAACATATGTCATCTGCTTTGTTAAAAGGTGCTAGGCATATTGACTTGTCAGCAGAGGAAATCCCTGAAAGCTTCTTTAAAGATCATGATCATTTGAACTCTCTTGGGGCAAATTTTATTTTTGAAAATAAAAAGTTAGGAGTTTAAATGAAGGTTTTATATGTTGATCGTGATTTTTTGAATGCAGATGAAGATGGCTCTATCATTCGTTCAAAGTTCTTATATAAGACTTTAAGAAAGTTCTTTGATGTTCACCTTCTAATAGTTGATGACACTGTTCAAAATCTTAGTGTCTACGAAGATATTCCTACACTCACAGTAAAACCATTGACTTCATCTTTTTTGTATCCAAGTAATGTATATGAACTCTCTCAAATCGATCAAGAAAAGGTAATTTCCTTTATTTCTGAAAACTCTATAAAACTTGTTCTATTTAGGTTTTATATTCACTGGAGTATCTATCAGTTAGTAAAGAGTAAATTAAAATGTATTTTTGATGTCGATCTTCTATTTTCAAGATTATCATTGTCCAGTTTTGGGTTGAATACGATTATAAAAAATCGTTATTATTTATTTGAGTACCTAAGGTTCAAACTCTTCGAGCTTCGATTGTTTAGAACTAAGGCAGTGTTCTTATTTTCAAATTATAATGAATCTCCAACTGATGAGCCTCAGTTTAAATCTCTCTCAAACGTTATTCCTCAAAAAAGAATTCATGTATTTCAAAAGACAGGTAACTTACTTTTTTATGGCAATCTATCAGCTACAATAAATAAATATGGTTTTGTTTTCTTTTATAAGTATATATATAAGAAAATTGAAAAATACCTTCAGACCAATAATTTGTATATTGATGTTGTTGGTAGAGGTGATTTAACTTTTTACAAAGATCTGTTGCAGAGTCAATCTTCCCATCGATTTAAATTTATTGGAGAGGTTGAAGATTTAGATTTCTTCATTTGTAATTCTAGATGTGTAATTTTTCCCATTTTAAATTTTTCTGGGACTTTAACAAGGGTACTTGAGACTGTGTCCTTGAATGATAATTTTGTTTGTACGTCTAATGTTGCAGATAGTTTCCTTTTTTCCAACCAAATATCATCCTCAAATAACCCTAGTAAGTTCGCTAAGCTAATAATCGATAAGTGTGATAATCCTTCAACTTTTTCTCATTTTGAAGATACCAAAGCTGAATATACAGAATGTTCATTAATGACGAAACTCAAGGTTATAATGGAGAACATTTTATGAAAATTTGTCATGTTGTGAGGCGTTTTTGTCCAAAAAATTGGGGTGGGATTGAAGAGGCGGTTATCAATCTTGCTAAAGCACAAATAGCACTCGGCCATAATGTTGAAATTGTTTCTACTAAAGCTCTTAATAAACTTAGTATTGAATCGATTGAGGGAGTAACTGTCAAAAGATTTTCGTACTTTTATCCTTACTTTTGGCTTCCAAAGTTTGCTAAGCAAGCATTAGATAGAAAGGGTGGTAGTCCAATATCTCTATCGATGATTCTCTACCTCTTTAGATGTAAGTATGATGTCATCCATTGTCACTCTCAAGGAAGACTAAATAGTTACTTTTCTAGACTATCAAACCTTTTTGGATCTATATATTTTCTTACACTTCACGGTGGTCTTAATTGTATTTCTAAGAATGAAGAGCAATCTCTCTTTCAACCAGGTATATTAAATTTACCTTTTGGTCGTTTTTGTGATTTGTTCTTTTCAGTTCTTAAAGCCGCTCAAATAAATTATATTTGCGTTTCGAAGACTGAGAAAGAAAACCTCCACTCAAAACACTCATCTTATATCCCCAATGGAGTTTCGGATAGATTTGATAAGAGTGTATTTATTGATTTTAAAGAGGAGTTAAATCTTGGTGATAAGAAAATCATTCTAAATGTTTCTCGGATTGATAAACAAAAGAATCAGTTATTTTTGCTTAATTCTCTTAAAGATCTGAATTGCAAAAAATATCATTTAATATTATGTGGGCCTGTCACTGATCCAATGTACTATCGTAGCTTGAAGGATTTTATAAAACAGAATAACTTAGACGATCAAGTAACTTTTTATTTCAAGTTCAAAGCAAGATCCAAAGAATTATACTCACTTTATCGCTCTAGTGATTTTTTTGTTCTTCCTTCTATTCATGAACCTTTTGGTATTGTTTTACTAGAGGCATGGATGTTTGGACTTAAAGTAATTGCAAATCCTACTGGAGGTGTTTTTGATCTATTACAAGTTTTTGATGGCGCTAAACTTGATATCAATGACAGTAGTAGTCTTTCGAAGGCCATGTCACTTGTAGAGAACTCAAACTTAGATTCTAGCAGAAACCTTAGTATCTTAAACACTAAGTTTAGCTGGACATATATCGCAGAGACTCATGTATCACTATATAAGCTTAGAATTAAGGAGAAGCACAATGAAAGTTTTATTTAATGCCACAGGCTATGATTCTGGGAAGTCTGGGATCTCAACCTATATGAAGCATACATTAGAAAAGTTAACTCAATCTGACGTTAAAGTAGAAATCCTTTGTCAGAGGTCAGATTATGATTTTTTCAAAATGTACAATTTAACTGTAATTCAAGCACCTTTGATTTGTGAAAAAGCATTTTTTTCTATGTTGTATAGCCTTCTTGTCGTTCCATTTATTGTTCTCTTTAAACAATATGATATCCTTTTTCTTCCTGCTGCGAATCGAAGGCTATGTCTTTTTTACCCTCGAAAAACAATAGGAGTAATTCACGATTTGTCTCAATTAAGTATAAAGGGGAAGTATGATCGTTTAAGAATGATTTACATACGCTATTTAGTACCTGTTTTCCTAAGAGGTGTTGATTCATTATTTTGTGTATCTAATTCAACTCTTAATGATGTTATTGCTCACTTTAAAATTAAGCCTAGTAAATTACAAGTGAATTATTTAGGACATAATTCTAATAGAGACTCTCACTTAGATAGGACGAGTATAGAGTCAAAAAATATTCTTTATATATCAAGGTTAGAAAATCCTGGAAAGAATCATATACGACTTTTAGAAGCTTATAGCTTATTCTCAGGTAGTTTTAAAGAAAGACACAAACTCGTTTTTGTAGGCGAGCTTTGGAATGGTCATAAAGAAATTTTTGAAAGAATTAAAGAACTCAAATTAGAGGAATTTGTTGAGATCAAAGGGCATGTCAGTCAATTAGATCTCGAGAAGGAATTTCAGAGAGCTTTAGCATTAGTCTTTCCATCATTGTACGAAGGTTTCGGTATTCCTCTTTTAGAGGCTATGGTAAGAGATGTTCCTATAACTTGCTCTAATAACTCTTCTTTGATCGAAATTGGAGGCCCTGCAGTTCTAGGCTTTGATCCTCTTGATCCTGAGGATATTTATTTAAAACTCTTGAAAATTATCGGAGATAAGAAGTTACGTGAGTCGCTTGTTTATAAGGGAAGAGCAAGAGTTAAAAACTTTTGTTGGAATAAGCATGTTGATAAAATCTTAGGAGAGATGTGTTAGTATTAAGAATAGTCTTTTACAATTTACTATTGTTGTTTGTATCATTTAGGAAGAAAACTGTCCTGTGTAGTTTTCGTTTTCCCTATTTCTATGATATTGCAAAACCTATTCTTGAGTCTATCCCTTCAGATTTCTTGATTATTGTCAGTTGTAAGGAGGGGGTAGATAACGAGAATAATTATTTCTTTGTACCGTATGATGTATCAAGTTATTTATTCTTGGTTGACGTCTTTATCTCTGTTGAGACATCTGGCATTAACTTTCCTCATCGACTAATAAATTGTATCAAAGTAATGGCATTTCATGGACTTGGGACTTATAACCTTAGTGCTGTATCATATCATTTAGAAAAATTTGATTATTTCTTTGCTCCAAATGCATACTTTGTGCATGAGTTACAGGGATACAAAGGACATATCCTGAAGATAGGTTATCCTAAGTTAGATAGTTTGATTGATGTTTCTAATGATTTATTTTGCAGTAATGATCTTGTTTATATACCACATTGGTCTGGCCTTAGCTCTATATATAATAATGTTAAAGACATTATTGATAAATCTATTGGTTTTAATGGAAAGTTTATCGTCCTACATCAATATCTAAGCAATGAGCCGGACCTAGAAGCTAAAACCTACCACGCTATTGAACAACTTAAGAAAGAAGGGTTTAGTTTAATTAATAATATTAGTGTTAACGAAATACTTGTATCAAAAGCAAGTATATTATCTGATATACATTCATCAACTTATCTTGAGTCAAAAATCCTAAAGCCAGATAAGACTTATTTCACAGATTCATTTGTAGGCTCAAATTGTTTAATATCTTTGATTAGGGAAAATGTGAATGACTTGGAATTTGTATACAATTTCAAGTGTTCCAAAAAGAAGGTTGAGCATTTTTTTAGAAATTTATTATGAGTGAAATAGACAGTTTATTATTGTGATCAAGGTAAGTATGAGTAGTTGTTTAAGCTTATAAAGCTTAAATATTATCTACATTTCGACAGTGTGAAAAAAAGTATAATATTTTTTTTAGTATTAATATTCCAAACAATAGGTTTTGCACAGAATGTGAACATTATTATTCCGACACTACAAGAATGAGCATTTTTTTATTACTGGTGGCTTGATCCTATTTAGAAAAGAGAAGCATTTAAAAAGACTGTTGATCTTTATTACAGAAAGGGTCGTTGCTATAATCAAAAAGTAACTTATTATGTTGAATCCTTCAAAACTTTGGCGATTTTGATGATTCTCAGGGAAGGTTGAAGAAAGCTGATCATAATTATGGAACTTTCTCTAGTGAAGGTAGAAAAAAGTTATTACAAAGTTCGATTTATAGATTCTCAAGTTTGGACTCTAGAAGTAGAGGTTCAAAGAATTAATTTCAAAATAGAAAGCTCAGAATTAGAAATTAGTATAAAATAATTTTTCGGATAATATAGTGAGGCCTTAAATAGCCCATGAATATTCATGGGCTATTATTGCTTTTGGTGAAATGATTTTAACTTCAAATTTTTTAGCATTTATAAATTTGATCATTTGTTTTATGTAATTTTCAAGTAAACTCTTTGAATGTGCTATTGTATTCTTTAGCTGGAGAACAACTGACCCTTTACCATCTAAGAACGAGTTTTTTATTGTGTTGTAAGCATAGACTGTAAAGTCTAATAACTCTGCATTAAGAGGGAGCCCATTTATAAGAATATTGTACTCAATTTCATTTTGACTTCTTGTCTCTATAATATTTTTTTTGATATTATCATTGTATTTTGTAACAGTTTCTTCCCATTTGCCACTTTTAATTTCATCTATAACTACAACACCTTTGTAAACTAGTGTTTCTGCATTGTCTGATAAGAGTCTATAAAAGTTTGTGTCAAAAATATTAAAGTGATTTTGTACTAATGTTCCTTCTATTATCACATCTCTCATTCTGCTCTCCTTGTTTTGTGATTACATGAAATATCTTTCAAATTGTTTGCCAACAAATATTGCCCTATCTTGAGACAATTTTGAAATATATGAGACAGTTTTACTTCAAATTGTTGGCATGTATCTTGTATCTGAATTACTGGAGGCTAATATGAAATATTGCTTGTTTATTCTTTTGTTTACATTTTCCTCTTGCTTGCAGCAAAAAGCTACAGTAAAAGGTAGTTCATCTCTGTCTCGTTTTCAAAGTATTGGAGTTAGGATCCAAACATCTTTAAATCAGTCATATTTGAATGAGAGTTATTACAATGATATTTTTTACTTGAATTATGTTGCCTCTTTATTTCCTCCACAAGGAAGTGGAATTCAAGCGACAAATAGTCTTATTTTGAAAAATGACTATCTTCTCGTTACATACAATACTTCAAAAGATTTAGTTAGAGGAGGAGTTGATTTAATTTCACTAGATAAGATGAGTCTCCTCGATACTCAAATATTTGATGATATGGAGTTTTCAGAAATCATTGAGTTTAACGACTATATTGTCATTGGTGGACAATGTTTGGTTGAAGAGAAAACAATAGGCTGCATCGTTTTTACTGAATTTCTTGACGATAAGATAAAGTTTCTTGGAAGAGTTTTGTTAGATGCAAGTTATGTTACTGGTATTGATTCCTTTGACGATAGATTGCTTGTTTCTACTGGATCAAATGGTACTTTGTGGGACCTTTCAATCGACTCTGTCGGTCCTCAAATAAGTTATGAAGTTTTAAGTTCTACTAAGTTCTCAAACATATTAGATATTAAGTCAACTGATTCATTACTTTATCTTTTGTATGGTGATGATAAGTTAAATTTAATGAAGTATGACTTAGATAACTATTTGATTGTTAGTGATTCAACTATTTCAAATTCTAGTTGTTCTGCACCTACAAAAATTCATATAGGTTTAAATAGTCTTTTTATTAATGATTGTAATGGCGAAGTCATTTCTTCAGTAGATGATACTCTTGTAAAGCTTAATGTGGAGGGAACACCAAACGGAATAAATCATTTTTCGGATTATCTTCTAGTTGCTGCTGGTGAAAAAGGACTTTGTGCCTACAAAGACTTTCAGCAATTAATTGGCTGCTTTGATTTTTTGAATGACTCTGGTTCAGCAAATAAAATTAATATAAGAACATTAAATGATGGTAGTTATGTATATGTTCTAAGTGATGGTCTTGGTGGAGTTAAAGTCTTAACCCAGCCAAGTGTTATAACTGATGTTCCTGATAATGACCCTTCTTTTTATACATTCTCTATATCTGATGATTCCTTGTTTATAGATGAATATTTACAAGAGATTGAAATAGATCAAATTAATAATGTGTATATTGTTGAGTCTAGTGATGATATAGAATTCTCTCAGTCAGTTACACTCAAAAGGCCTATGCTTGATGAGCATATTCTTAATTTTATTCGTCCTCAGGATTCTTTGAGTTCAAACTTTAATCTTTTGGAGAGTGATAGTTTTTATCAAGTTGAATTTTTACTCAATTTAAAATCTTATCCTGAATCGAAAAGTCAGCTACTTTCAACTGATAGTAATGATGGAATGTTTGTTGTTGTTGATGATCTTGGTCAAATCTCTTTGCAACACGAAGAGGATAGATTTTTGATCTCAGATGTAAGTCTTGACTTAAATCGAGATTATCATATTTCTATAACATATAATCCTACTGGAAAAAGCGAAATGTTCATCAATGGAGTAAGTGTTGCAAGTTCAACAAGTAATTACAGTTTTGAGGGGGGGAAGCTGGTTCTTGGAAGTGGTAGATATTTTTCATTTCATGGGAAGCTGTACCAGTTTCATTTTAATAGTAGTTTGGATGACAATTTGGCATCATTTTCTGAATTGGCCCAAAGTTATACATTAAAGAACCCCTATGATGATACTTTTAATGAGTTTGCTAGCTTAGTTATTTGGTTGGATGGATCTGATATTACAAGTATGAATCTTCAAGGCAGTGATTTGGTTTCATGGCAGGATAAGTCAAATACTAACTGCTTATACGAATCTAAAGCAAAACAAGTATTACCTTCATATAATATTGATTCAGTTCATTTCGACGGTACAAACTACTTAAAGTGTAGTCAAAGTAATGTTCTTCAGGGAGAGGCCTATACAAAAGTTGCTGTCGTCGAACTCGATAATCTGAACAAGAAAAATAATATAGTTTCCTCTGGTGTTGGGAACGGTCATGCTTTTTATATGGGAGATTCTAATCTTCCTCAACTGTGGCATTCTCATTATAGATTCAATTTTTCAACTATACCAATTCTTGTTCGTGAAAAGGTTTTAATTTATTCATCTTATGGTAATGGAGATGTTGAAAACTATACTTATATTAATGATAGATTTTCCGGAACAACCCCAGATGTTAAGCCTTATGATGATAATGAGGTACAGATAGGTGCCCATGGTGGTGGGAATAATTTCTATGGTAAAATTTATGAAATAAAAGCGTATAATAAATCATTAAACAGTTTTGAACGTAATAAGGTGATTAGCGATCTAATGGATAAGCATAATATCACCCCAACTGACAACTAAGGAGTTGATTTTGAAAGTTTATCTAGACGATTCTCAGCTATCATTGAGGTTGAGGGCAAAGCTCACAGAACTTGGTGTTCCATTCGAGTTATACTTAGAGGGTAATGAACCTGTTATTTATGTTGGAAGATCTATTAATATCCCTTCAGGTATAAAAATTTGTAAAATGGTTCTAGAGATCGAAGATTTAAAAGAGCTAGACTTTCAAATAGCTATGAATACTTTATGCTATTCAGGAAACATATCTGAATCTGATGTGCATATTTTAGCTAAGAGGATGGTTCATTTTTATACTGAGTCTACTGATATTTTAGACCAGTATTCAGTTATGGTTCATGATATTTTTGGAGATATTAATCACGTTTCTTGTTATGCTCAGCTTTGCCTCATGGACTCTGAAGATCAGGATGTTATTGATAACTGTACTGTTGTTGTTGATGCAGCTTCAAAACTAGAGAAAAAAGTTGAGGATTTACGAATGAGGAGTTTGGGATTTGTATTGTCTAAGGAGTATCAAAAATCATATAATATTTGACTCAATCTTTAAGGAGATTACTTATGAATAAAGACCGTTTGCAAGCAATCTATTCATCTTTAGAAAGGTTTAAAGATCGAGATAGTAGGGATTTACCACCAAAGGTAATTTACATATTGGACGATGATTTTGAGTCTTGTAAGTTAATGAGAAGCTTATGTAAGCGTTTTATTGGTATGGATACATCTGTCGAAATATTTCAAGAAGAAATTTCTCTATTAAGACGATCAAAAGAAAGACATCCTGACCTTGTAATTTTGGACTATCATCTTGATTGTCTTAAGGGGCCTGATGTATTGAAAATGTTAAACGCAATTAGTTTGTTCAAAGTGAAGTCGCTACTTATTTCTGGTGATTCAAATTTGAAAGAATACGATAACCTTTTTACAAAGCCTATTAGTCTTAAGAGATTTGAAAGGGAGTTGTGCAAAGCTGTCGCTTAGCCTTTCTTTTTCCATGAGCTCATAATTTGATTGTATTGTAATTGTTTGCTTGTGCTAAAAAGTTCTAGCTCTTTTGATCTCTTGAATAGCTGATGACAGTCTGTTGAAGGAGCTTTTATATTTCCCTTGAAGTAGTTTATACAAATGTTTGCATAATCGACGAAGTACTCAGGAATATATCTCTTAATGGCACTTATTATGGCCTTTGACTCATTAGAGTTATTATATAAAATTTTTCCATAAAGGGGTCTCTTAGAAGTAAGCTTTGCTAGAATGATCTCTCTTAGAGAATTATTTTTACCTAAAGTTCTTAATGTCTTCCACTTTGTTAGTATTAGTTCTTTTGGAAATTTATAGTCACTAAGAAATTGGGCAATATTGTAGTAATAGATATCATTACTATGTAACAGTCCCCATCTTTGTAATATTGCTTTTGAATTTTTTCTTAAATAGTTATCATCTGTTTTGTAAAGGTTTTGCATAATTTTTTTTGAAAGGCTTTTTCGACAATCCCTATCAATCTTACTCGTTAAGTAAAGATCGTTTATTTGTATGTTCGATGAATCTAAAATTTCTTTTAAGGGACTTTTATTGATGTAATAGATACAGATATTTGAGGCTAGCATTGGCCTTATGAATGGTATTACTTTTTCTTTTTTAAAGCTCATAGGTCTATTTGAGTTCAATTTATTAATCAATTTCAAACCAAGCTCAGGGTCTAAATCTTTTTGATATAACTTTAAATGTTCAGATATGCATTCATTTACTTCAAGTTCACTGTCTAAACAAACTGAAAAACTTTTAGTTATTATTGGTCTTTTGTTAATTTTGAATGATTCATCATCTTTAAATATTGGCCATTTACTAATTTCTTTGATGAGAATTTTGTCCTTAGCTGGAATTTGAGAAGATTTGATTTTAGCTAATGATTTTAAGTAATCTAGACCTACTTTAAGGGTAAGAGCGTTCCACTTCTTATTCCTTTTTGAAGGGGTTATGTCTTTTGCATGGTTTAAGTATTCAGTATATTCCTTTTGAGACGCTAAAATCTTTAAATCTTGCATCGTGTAAATTTGCTGTGCAAATACTTTTGTGAATAGGATAAATACTATTGTTAATACTTTCATTATCTAATACTATTTTCAGTGATGAAAACAGTCAAATTATCAAATATTTTTCTTTTAAGAGGTAGAGTTGAGCTTTAAGATTTGCGAAAATACGCACAAAAACTGGAATATAAAAACTTTTGAAAACTTTTACATTAATATCAAGAATTCTCTAGAAGAATTCGACAATATTGTTAAATTTATAGATAAGACAAATTATGAAAAAACTTTTAGATGGTCTTTGGAACTAAATAATGTTCAATACCTATCTTTGATTAATCCTTTGGAAAAATGTGTATGTATCTATTCTAAGAACTTATTTTTTGAAAAGATATTTTGCGACTTTGACGAAGAAGTGAAGCTTTTTATTTCTGATTTGGAGTTAACACCTCTAAGTAATACTCCAAGTTTCATACATTATAATTCAATTGTTAATGAACTCCCATTATTTATAGAGGATGAATTTTCTGTTATTGGTGGCAAAACAATAGAAATTGCTAATAAGCTTAAATCTAAAGTTTCTCAGTATGATGAGTCAATCTTTGAAAAAATGTCAAATTTTGCTTTAGACTTAACAGCGAAGTATTCTTTAATAAGAATTCATGTATTAAAGTTTTTAGCAATTTTACCAAACCTAGATCACGACGAAGGAGATGAAATTAAAAGAGTCTTCCTTGAGACTTTAAGAAGATTAAAGACAGATTCTGAAAATTTAAAACTTGAAAATGATGAAGAAAACCTAGCTCTTCCGTTTCAATATATCGTTGCAGTTAACATTGTATCACTTGTTTGTACCTTACTTCCTTCAAAGTCACTTGCAAAAATAATAAGAAAGAGTGTCTCACTCTTAGCGCAAAGATTTATCGCTGGAACAGATATCTCTGATGCAAAAAAAGCTTTAACTGATTTAAAGTCCTCAAGGCGAAGTTATACTATTGATCAACTTGGTGAGTTAGTTGTATCTAATGTAGAGGCCGATCATTATATGGATAAAGTCATTGAGATAATTGATGGATTAAGAACAGAAACTCCGAATTTTAACGACGCTAATGTTAATGAAGAGCATGTTTCGATTAAGATAAGTGCTCTTAGTAATGACTTTAGGCCCTACGCCTTTGAAAGTGTATACTCAGAGGTATCCGTTAGGCTTAAGAAAATTCTAGTTAAAGCAAAAGAATGTAATGTTTTTATTAACGTAGATGCTGAACATTTCCATTATAGGGATATTGTTTTGAAAATCTTTAAGAAGTTATTACTTGAAGATTCTGAACTGAGAGATTTTAAGTTTTGTGGAATTGTATTGCAGGCCTATCTTAAAGATAGTTTTGAACACTTTAACGATATCTTAAGCCTTGCAAAAGAGGCACAGATACAGATGCCTATTAGGTTGGTTAAAGGTGCATATTGGGATGCTGAGACTATTGAAACAAAAGCACATAACTTAGAGTCATTTCAATTTCTAAATAAAGAAGAGACGGATTTAAACTTTAGGCAAATGTGTTATCTAATCTTGAAGAATCACAAGCATCTTAAGCTCGCTGTTGCTTCTCATAATATATTAGATCACAGCTTTGCTGAGGCTTTGCGAGAGGTGAGTTTCCCAGATGCTGGTACAATTGAGCATCAGTGCTTACACATGACTTATGAAGCATTATCAAATGGATTAAGTAAGATGGGCTATCCAACTCGTAATTATATACCAGTGGGAGAGTTGTTGGTTGGTATGGCATATTTGGTTAGAAGGATTATGGAGAATTCTTCACAAGTAGGTATTTTAACAATAATGAGATCTCATAAAGGTGAGATTACCTATAATAATCTTGCTGTTGATATTGATAATATTATAAACAGTAAAAAGTACGTATATTCCAATTCTTTGTATAAAATTGAGAAAACATTTAAGAATATATACCCATGTGAAACTTATAGAGAAAAAAATATTAATCGTCTAAATACTCAAATTTCAAAAGTTAGGAATGTTTCCTTAGAAAATTTAAGCTCTAGTGGTACTGCTGACCTTATTGAGAAGTTAGAATTACTTAGTGCTGAATCAATTTGGACTTCTGATTCTAACTTTCGCTCAAAAGTATTATTGTCTTTAAGCTACAATCTACTTTTGAAAAGAGACTTCTTCAGTGCTCTTATTATGAAAGAAGCTAAAAAGACTTTAGAAGAAGCAATTGCAGATGTAGATGAGGCAATTGACTTTATTAGCTTTTACTTAAAAGAAGCACTTACTATCGAGAAAGAAGTTCAATATTCTCCTAAGGGAATCTTCGGTGTTATAGCACCATGGAATTTTCCATTGGCCATCCCCGTAGGTATGAGTGTTGCAGCTCTTGCTACTGGAAATAAAGTCCTATTAAAACCTTCAGAAAAAACACCCGTTATCATGAAGGAGTTTTATCAGTTAGCATTAGACTCAGGTGTTCCAGAAAATGTTTTTCAGATAATTTATGGAGCAGGTGAGATAGGAGCTGCATTAACGAACCATGATCTAGTTGATGGGATTGTATTTACCGGCTCAAAAAATGTTGGAGTAAATATCTATAAGAACTTTAAACCTAAAAATAAAGCTAAGGTGCCAACCGTAATAACAGAAATGGGTGGAAAGAACGCTGTTGTCGTTACAAATAATGCAGAATTAGATGAAACAGTATTTAATCTTTTATATTCTTCTTTTGCTCACGCTGGACAAAAATGTTCGGCCTCTAGTCGAATAATTATTGACAATAATATCAAGGAAGCATTTTTAAAGAGATTCATTCAGGCCAGTAAAGATCTTAAGATTGGTTCACAATTTGATCTATCTACATATGTAAATCCACTGATAGGAAAAGAAGAAAAAGAGTTAACGATTAAAAGAGTAATTGAATCTTCTAAGGAAGCCACACTGTTTGGGGGAACCGTTCACCTTGATAGATCTCAAGAGTCTAGTGAGCAGTCTGTTGTTGGTCCTGTCATAATAGAGCTTCCAATGAGTAGGGCCCTTAATAAAGAAAGTATGTCACATCAAGAGTTTTTCGCTCCTGTTGTACACGTTATAGGGTATGACTCGATAGATGATGCAATAAATCTTTTCAATGCAACTGACTATGCCTTAACTGGAGGAATTTTCTCTCAATCTACTGATGATTATGAATATTTAATGAGTAAGCTAGATGCAGGAAACTTGTACATCAATAGATCAAATACCGGTGCAAGAGTTGCAATTGAGCCCTTTGGTGGTTTTAAAATGTCGGGAACAGGACCAAAGGCCGGAAGTAAAGAATATCTTTACTCGTTCATTAATTTTGCTAAAGATGAACCTTACGACCTAACAAAATCTTTCTCGAGTTACTTAAAAGACATGAGTTTATCTTACCCCAATAGGCAGATACCAGGACAGGTAAACTATACAACAAGGACAAAACATCTAGGATCAGGGATGTTTGTTGTTGATTCACCCTTGAGCTTATCGGATAAAATAGAAATTGCTATGGCCAAAATATCTGGAAATGATGTTACTATTTATCAAGTTAATCCAGATTTTATTCAGCATAGGGATCAAGATTTCTTCGAAAAATTCACAGGGAATAAACTTGAAGTTGTAGAGACATTTTCTAAGTCTGAATATTTAAAGTATGACTTCTTAGTAGGTAATCAAGAAAGTTTAAACATTCACTCAAAAGGTTTTATAGACACAAGTCATAAAGAGCTTAAAAAAGTATATAATTTTTCAGACTATAAAGATGATTTTCATTTATATCTTTATAAGTATACTCATGCTAAAAGCTTTGCGATTAATATTATGAGACATGGAGCAGCTCTTGGAATTCAAAAGGACATTTAGTTTTGTAATGTCCTTTTAAATTCTGAGTAGAGGACTAAAGTACCTAAATAAAAAACACTTGATTTTAATCAAATTTTGTTGATATACTAGTATTAGAAGCATCTTACGGAAAAGATGGAGGTCAAAATGATGGAAGATATTCAAAGTATATTGTCATCTCACAACAGACGAATTTTACCTGAAAACTCGGATGAGTCTGAAAAAAAAGTCTACTCTCCGACATCCAGTAAAATACCAGATTTGTTTTTTGATGAAATTCTAGTTGATTACAAGCTTACTAGATCTGATGTTTTAGTTCTAATGTTCCTATATAGAATTACTTGGTGCAAGCCAAATATGAATTCAACTTACGGTATAGCACCAATTATATCACATCAAGCAACATATGAGAGTATGGACATTGAATCAGATGTCTTTCTTCAAAGTATTCAAAGACTTGAGACATATGGATTTATTGAAACAATAAGGTCAGGTCAGTACTTTGTAAGAAAATACTTTACCGAAGAAAATGATAGAAAGTATGGACAGACCTATGATGACTTTTTATAGTCACTAAATGGCATCCAAAAGAATTAAGTTTTTAAACTCTCTAGTAGTAAAAAATATTGTTTACGACTTATGTTGTGACCATGGATTAATAGGAGAGTTAGCTTTAGATCAGGATAAAGAAGTAATTTTTGTCGATATTGTTGCACCAATAACTGAAAAGTTGGACCTGAGACTTAGAAACAAATACTCAAACTATTCGATATCCACTTGCTCAATACTAGACCTTGTCGAAATAAAAGATAATTCATCTATAATATTGGCAGGAATTGGCTCTAAGCTGCTTTCTGATTTTTTAAGTAAGTACTCACATCAATTTAATGAAACTCATCAGATCATCATTTGTGGCCATTCTAATCAGCATTTAACGATAGAAGCAATGAATCAAAGTAAATTGACAAGGGTAAATGACTTCATAATTGAAGATGCATCTAGATATTACGAAATATATGAATGTCAAAAGCTTGAAAATTTCACTGAAAACCTGACAATAAATAAAGAGTTTCCCAAAATTAAAGACTCTACGTACCACAAGCAGCAATTAAACTTCTTTAAGTACAAACAGTCTGACATACTTGCAAAGAGTCTGTATAGCCAACTTCTTGAAATTTAACTTATCTATTCTTTTCTGATATAAATACTTTCATGATAGCTAAAATGATAATTTATGCAGCCGCTTTTTTGATTATTAGATCTTGGATAAAACTCTTGTTTAAACCAAAGCAGAAAATAACTACACAAAAGAGAAAAAATAATTTCAGTCAAAAAGATGTTTTTGAGGCAGACTTTAAAGTTGTTAATGATGACTAAACAGCCATTAGATTTTAATGAGTATAAAGATCTTGGTATTGATCCTCAGGAATCTGCATATATATTTATCTATGAAAACTTAACTAACCAAAGAATCTCAGAGATTGAAGAAGATCTCACTTCAAAACGATTTAGAATAATTAAAGTTGAAAGTAACATCCAAAACGAAGGACTCTTTAAACTTAAAATTATTGCCATTGAACCTAAATCTTTCACTTTTTAAAGGAATAACGATGAAAAGATCATTATTAAGGTCAATTACACTAATATCAATTTTAACAATGAATTTTGCTTACTCCTACGATGTTTGTAAAAAGCATAGTGAACTGTGCAGTACATTTGAAATATATGACATTGCTGACTCAGAGTTAGATGAAACGGTTTCTAAAGATGGAATTAAGCTTTGGTATGAAGAAGAACTTAAGCCTTTTATGGATAAAGCAATTATTAAAAAATACAAAAATAGTTTGGCCACAAAGTTTAGAAAACCAGTTTTTGAATACTTTATAATTAATGGAAAACTACCTGAACTTTCAACTAAGGAAGAACTTTGGGCATTTTCAAAATTCGTGGCCAAATTTAACAGACTAAGGTCAGTACAATTAGATATAATTGAGTTTTCAATAATCAGATGGAACCTAACAGGTTATTATAACAAAAATTAAGTCTGTCAGTAATTACCTCTAGAGTTGCTACCACTAACTTAATCCTATGTTGCTGCATATGATAGATATAAATAAATACTTTGATAAAATACAAAGAGTAAACAAACTCCCTTTCTTAGATATCCTAGAACATAAAGAGGCTTCAAAATACTTTGGCCTTGAGTATAGCTATAACAAAAAATATATCATTCAAAGAACCTCTAAATTAACTCCAAAGAAGCTTGGTCAATTTGTTACTTTGTGGACTAGAAATTCTAAAGGTATCATGTGTCCTTACCAAGAAAACTCTTTAGTTGATTATGTTTACATTATAACTGAAGAAAACAATGGATGTTTTAAATTTCCAAAAGATGAACTCATAAATAGGGGAATCTTTAGCTCTAAAACATCCCCTGGTAAAAGAGGATTTAGAGTATATCCACCTTGGGATAAGCCTACCAGCAAGCAAGCTATATCTACGCAAAAGTGGCAAGGTCACTATTTTTTTGATAATTTTATTATTAGTGAGGATATAAATGAACTTAAGTAATATTGATACTATTATATTTGACCTAGGCGGTGTTGTAGTAAATTTAGATTACAACTTAACTGTTATAGAGTTCCAAAAGCATATTCCTAACTTAGACCCAAGTGTCTTTTATGGAAAAGAAAAACAATTAGAGTTTTTTAGTAAATATGAAATAGGAAAAATTTCAACAGATGATTTTATTCGTCAGTTTAATATTTATTACAAACAAGAAATTGGCCTTACTGAGTTCAAAAGATGTTGGAATGCGATGGTATTAGATTTGCCAATAACCAGAATAGAACTTATAAAATCTCTTCAATCTAAAAATAAAAAAGTTATGCTTTTAAGTAATATAAATGATCTTCATGCAGATGTTATAGAAGATAGATTTAAGTCCATTGGTGGCATTGGCCGATTCTATGATTTATTCGATAAGACTTATTACTCACATGAACTTGGCCTTAGAAAGCCAAATCAAGATATTTTTAAGCATGTCATTAACAGCAATAGCTTAGCTCCTGAAAAGACACTGTTTATAGATGATAGTGGTCATCATGTCATTGGTGCAAAAAACTTAGGAATTAATGCTGTTCATCTAAATAACTCTGATATTGAAAGACTAATTTCTTTGACTTAGCCACTGTGAAACATGTCCATGGTGCAAATTGCACCTCTATTCATATAATTTATCCTATGCAATCTAGTATGTAATACTAGTTTAACAGCACGGTACATTATGAATTTCAAACTTTTTACTGCATTTTTCTTACTAGTAATTTCATCCTTAGCTTATTCAACTGACATTATTATCAGCGATCTATCAGTTGCTGATATGGACTTTTAGACGGCATAAATTTTATACCGCCTTCCTCGATGGAATTTTTGAAGCTTGTCACATGTTAAACTGAGCTCAGCGATCAGGGAAAATTAAAAAAGTTCCACATATGGATCTCACTTCATGATATATTTTTATTAAGTTAATCTCTAGTAAGAAGGTTGGTTCGATGAAGTACTTTTTTATATTATTGATATTTTCAGCTAACTCAATAGCTAGCCATAAAAGTAACTTTCTAATGGCACGTTCAATAGTCAGTTCACATTTGAGCGTCAAAAAGGTCGATACAGGCATTGAGTTTAATCTTCAAAAATCCACTAAAATATACTCTTATCTAAGTGGTAAGGTGATATACAAGGGCATACTAAAGTAGTATGGACCTGTTTTACTAATAGAGCATTCTAATAATTTACGTTCTCTTTACCTAGGAGCATCTTTTGAGATTATGATTGATAAAGACGACTTCATTTCTAAAGGAGACTACCTAGGATACACAAAAAGTAAAAGTGATTTATTCTTTCAAGTAAGAGAGAACAATATTGCTCAGAGTGTTGTTCTTCATAAATGATCGTTTTGAATCAGATAATAAGCTTACCGAAACAGACTAGGAATCTAGCTGTTATATATCTATTATATCATTTATTTAAAATCTAAGTTATTGAAGTTATATTCCACTAAAAAAGTGTCAATTATCCTGACATCAACTGTAGATATTTGCACGCCTGCTGAACCCGATCATAAAGTCTGGGGTTAATATGAGCATATTAAAAATATAAAACACTACTTTCAAGTGGTCTTTCTTTTTTATAGAGTATCTATATTTAACTAGAAAATCAGCATCAGTATCAAGTTATGAATTATTCGAGGAGAATATTATGAAAAAAATTTTAGTTGGATTATTGGCACTAGGAAGTATTTCATCTTTTGCTCAGAAAAATTGGCAATGTGGAGCTACAGATGAAAATGGATACTCATACACTGGTGGGGTTGCTACAGATATAGAAACAGCGAAAGAAAATGCTGTAGGTGAATGCGAACAAAATGATGGATTAAGTTTCTCAAGCTGTACTTCATATGATTTTGAGTGTGATAGCTCTGGAAGGGTTGTATGCGAAGCTACAGATAGTTATGGTCATATTTACTTCGGAATAGGAGCAAGTACTCGAATTGCGACTAAAAAAGCTATGAGTAATTGTGAATCATCTAGCCGTGGTTGTGAAGGATCATACGAAGGACTTTGCAAGCTTCATTAGCATTAAATACGAGCCTCACTCATATATACTAGCGATTTATGAGTGAGAATATGGCTTGCTCAAAAAAAAAGCAGGCTTTGTTGTTTTTTAAGCGACAAACTTATATTTAAAATCAGACTTTCCTTCTGAAAATCTATTGAATCTTTTCATTCAGATCTTTTATAGTTGTCGCTCATTTCCTCAAAATAAAAGGATACCATAAAGGTAGATTAAGAACTTAATTCTAACTCCATTATATCAAAGATCATAAGTACTTGAAATTGAGAAAAATCTATCAATACGTAAGATTTGGACTTATTTCAATACAAGCGTTTCAGTCTACGAATTGTAATTATTGCTTATTTTTGTATCTGAAAAATTCGAAATCGATCAACTTATGTACACTTATTAAGACAAAGAAATTATGAATAAGGTTTGAATTAAAACCATTACCAATTGGTGGTCTTTTTTTTCTAAAAAACTCCACTTAAACTTACACTTAAACTTACACACTTAAACTTACACTTCCAGTATGGTACGAATAATGCAGGGATTTACCTATATCAATCAAAATGAAAGGATTTAGGATATAAAGTGTCTAAGTTCTATATAAAAAAGGGAAAGGCGTATGAAGTTTAAACACTTAATAAATATACTAGGTTTTCTACTATTGAATAGTAATTTTGCTTTTTCTAAAGAGCTTCGTCTATCAGTTTCTCATTTAAATATAGGGAGTATAAGCGATACTAACTTTTTAAATTTAAGAGATGATAAACCTGAGTTTAAAGTTGAGTTGAAGATGTGCTTAAAACACTCCAGCTATTGTGATAAGTACAAAATGGATCGACCCTTTGATGAAGGGATAGAAAGTAAAAAAAATATACTCATAGTTAAATACGATAAAAGTTTAGAAGATTATACTCTTGAATTTAAAATTTTTGAATACGATTATTATTTAAAGTCTAGTCTCATCTCGACGAAAAAAATTGATGGACAAGATATAAGGTCATACTTTTTCAATGAAGTAATCTACAGCGAAACTAAGTATCTTAATGTTCCAAAGGAATATAAATTCAACTTGAAGGATAAGAAGAGTGGGTTTTATTTAGGCCTCAACATGTATATCGAAGATAGTTATGTTCTCAGAGGTTTGAATCATCATATAAAAAAGCAGGAGGCTAGTTATAAAAAAGCAGCTAGCTTTTTTAATAAAACAGGTACACGCATAATTTTTCATCCATCTTTAACTTCTATGGATATAATAAACTGCATTGATATCATTGAAGACGATTTAAACTTTCCTGATGCTTTTAAGGAAGCCGGCGTAGGTACTTTAAGGTTCATAAAGAATGAGTCAACACCTTCAGGTGAAACGACGATCGGCTCGGGGACTCATGGAAAGCTAGACCTAACATTTAACTTAGGTAATGTTGATATAGATCGTTTTCCAGGAAAAATTACATATGCTAGAAGTCTCAACGATAGGCTTGAACGCTCTATTCTTGGAGTCCCAAAAACTGATTATGATCGAAGTAAATCAGACTATTATTTTAAGGGGAGTATTATTGCTACTCAAAAGAGTTTGTCGGATGAAGCTACATTTATAATAAAGACTGCTAAAGATGAAGGAGAGATTTCTTATATAGCGCTATCTTCTTCAACAAATAAAGATTCTAGTGATAGCTATGGTTTTGTACTTAAAAAAGAAGATGAAAAGACACGCTTTGAAAGATTAGACTCTAATACTTATAAGATAACAACAAATAGCTGTACTGGTAACTTTTGTCGAATTCACACTTTAGAGTTTGAAGATGATAAAGTTTATTTTATTAATGCTAGTCATCAACCTAGAGCAATACACTTCACAGAGAAGTTGAAAAATAGCCCAGTATTAATGAATTTTATAAAGAAAAATAACAATTTCTTAAAATTAGATCTAGATTAGCTTTTTGCATAATCTAAATTTTCTTTTGTTGGAGTCAGTTGAAGAACTATAAAGTGGAAGAGGCTCACTCTAAGACTCTAATATAAAAAACAACGATTACTTATAAAGGCTAGGAATTGAATCTTAGTCTTTTTTCATCTTAGCCGTAATAACAGTTTTGCTAAAACCGTTCTAGTTGGTAGCAGTAAGGGGCATTCTTACTTACTAAGACCCAAACTTATA
>CAKZUQ010000003.1 GCA_937923325.1 uncultured Bacteriovoracaceae bacterium | reverse complement strand
ATTGTAGAGGCTTTAATTTAGTCAGTAAAATTTAATTGAATAAAGTTATTGATTTATAGGTTTTTAGTAGATCGTATTCATGTTCTTTTTAACTGTTTCTTCAAGAATCTCTAAAAATTCTGTATCATTGGAATCCATAACCTCTATGAGAATTTTGTAGTGGCCCATTAAGAATTTTTTTTGACCATTTCTGAATAATTGAATTGCGTGTACTGAACATAAATTAAGACGTATTTCCTTCCCATTCTTATCAAACACAGAAGCGAGCTCATATTTATTTGAATCATCCTCTTCTTGTCCATAATGTCTACATATAACGCATTTACATTTATCTTCCATACTATCTATATCGGTAAATTCGCCATAAAGACTTAAGGCTAATATTTACTTGAATAAAGAAATTTGATGGAATTTTAACGAAATTTAAGCTATTTACATATATATGACTATTATTCTTAAAGCTGCTCCATTAATAAATGACAAAATTGAGTATTTAACTCAAGTTTGTTCAAAATTAACAAATGATGGTCTAAGGCCAAAGCTTGAGGTGATAATTGTTGGAGATAATCCGGCCAGTGCAATCTATGTTAAGAACAAGAGAATTCTTTGTAAAAAAGTTGGAGCTGAATTTTCTTTAATAGAACTACCTAAAGATACAACAAAAGAAGTTTTTTTAGATAAAGTAAATTCAATGAACAATGATCCAAGTGTAACTGGTTGCTTTGTTCAATTACCAGTTCCCAAGCACTTACAAGATATAAATATCACAGAACTTATAAACCCTAAAAAAGACATCGATGGTTTCCACTCTCAAAACATTATTTCTTTATACAACAATAAGACCGGTTTGGTTTCATGTACTCCAAAAGGTATCCTTGAACTTTTAAATCACTACAATATTGAAGTTGAATCTAAAAATGTTGTTATAATTGGAAGAGGTTTCATTGTTGGAAGACCATTGTCACTACTGTTACAAAATAATAATGCGACAGTAACTTTATGCCACTCAAAAACAAAAGATATAACCATTCATACAAAAAATGCTGATATTATTATCTGTGCTTTAGGAAAAGCTAATTTTTTAAATAAAAGCTTTTTAAATCAAAATAAAGCTCAAACTATTATAGATGTTGGAATTAACAAAGATGAAAATGGAAAACTTTGTGGTGATGTAAACTTTAATGATGTCAAAGATTGTGTTCATTCAATAACTCCAGTACCAGGAGGGGTTGGACCAATGACAGTCTATTCACTTATAAATAATTTAATAACAGCAACAACAAACATATTAAAAGAGAATAAAGATGCAAAGAACTAGTCTATATGATCAGCACATCAAACTAGGTGCTAAGTTAGTTGATTTTGCTGGATGGGAAATGCCTATCCAGTATAATAACTTAAAAGAAGAAGTATTAGCAGTAAGAGAAAACTGCGGTGCTTTTGATGTAAGCCACATGGGTGAATTTTTAGTTTCTGGAGAAGAGGCTCTAGCTTTTATTGATTACCTTCTTCCTTGTAAAGTTACTCAAATAGAAAACAATAAGGCCGTTTACTCTCCTTTATGTAGAGAAAACGGAACAATCATTGATGATCTGATAATTTATAAATTGTCAGACAAAGAAATCTTTATTTGTGTTAATGCTTCAAATATAGAAAAAGATTTTACATGGATTTTAGAACAATCAAAAAAATTCAATGCTAAAGTAGAGAATCTGTCTGAAGATTACTCTCTAATTGCTCTTCAAGGGCCAAAATCTTTTAAAATACTAAAATCAATCTCTGAAACTGAATCCCTAGAAGATATAAGTTATTACTCAGTACAAGTTTTAGATTCTTCATCAAAAGTCAGGACAATGATAGCTAGAACCGGATATACAGGAGAAGATGGGTTTGAAATATTTGGATCTCACAACTTCATCAAAAATCTTTGGAATAAGTTAATGGACTTAGGAGTTGCCCCTTGTGGCCTTGGATCTAGAGATGTCTTAAGATTAGAAGTTGCTTACCCTCTTTACGGAAATGAATTAAATGATGAAGTAACTCCTTTAGAGTCAACATTGAAGTGGACTATCGATAAAGACAAAACAGACTTTATTGGAAAAGAGAAAATGGAATCTTCTGAACTAAAATCAACTTTAATCAAGTTGACTTTAGACAAGGGAATACCAAGAACTGGATATAAAGTATTTAATTCTGATGATGTTGAGATTGGACATATCACTTCAGGCAGTATGTCTGTTATGCTTAAAAAAGGAATTGCTATAGCTAGAGTTGATAAAAAACTTTATAATAAAGAAACTGAACTATTTGTAGAAATAAGAAATAAAAAATATAGCGCAACAAGACAAACAAAAGCTTTCTATAGCGGAGGACATAAATAATGAGCACAATTATTGATAACTACTACTACACAAAAGAACACGAATGGATCGCTGTTGACGGTGACACTGCAACAATTGGAATAACTGACTTTGCTCAGTCTTCTCTTGGAGATATCGTATTTGTTGAACTACCTGATGCAGACGAAGAGCTTACAGCTGAATCAAGCTTTGGTGTTGTAGAATCTATTAAATCTGTAAGTGATCTATACTCACCAATTACAGGTAAAGTAATTGAGAAGAATTCAGATGCTGAAGATAGCCCTGAAAGCTTAAATGACAATGCTTTTGAAGCTTGGTTAATAAAAGTAGAAATGACTAATAAAGCAGAATTAGATGCTTTAATGTCAGCTTCAGACTACAAAGAATACTGTAACTCAAAAGCTTAAAAACAATAATACTTATTGATTGGCCAAGATTTTTCTTGGCCTTTTTTATTTAAAACGGCCAACGCAAGGCAAAACTACTAATAATATTTAATCCCTTTTTATTTCTCTATAAGCCCATTCAGAGCATCATTTTTATATTGTATAATTTTTTTAAAACACCTTTACGATCAACTCAAAAAGGTTCATAGTACTGTTCTATTTCAAACTAAAGGAGTGCATTTTACATGGAATCTATTCAACTTTTAAATACAGCCATTATCAAAAGCAAAGAAAAAGTTATTGATAAATCGTATGAAGATAGATTGACTAGAATCAACAACTCTCCTGCAATACAAGCAATTAACAAAAGCATTTCTACTTATGCTGAATCTCAAAAAATCTCTAGAGATCACGCTGCTGTTGAAATAATCGAGGCATTAAGAGAACTAGACTCTATTTGGACTGACTATGTAACAATGGAAGGAATTGATAGACTAAAAGGTCTTTTAAAGGGCACTCAAGTACAATAAATCAAGTTGTAACTACAAAACTCCAATTAATTTTTACTTTTCCATCAGTTAACATCTTTTTAGGAGGGTTAGGAAATGGTCCTGCTTCGTTAAAGGTTTTAACTGCAGTTTGATCAAGTTCATTTACTCCACTGGCCCCTTCAATTTTTACACTTACGATTTCACCTCTAGAATTCAACTCAATCTGTAATGCAGTTACATGATTGGTACCACTAGCAATACTTCTACCTTGCTTTGCGATAGCTTGTGCCTGTTCTTGGATATTTCTTCCCCAAAACTGCTCGAGCTTTTGTTTAATTCTGTGATAAAATCCATAAAACTCAAATTCTTGAGTATTAAGACGTGTGAAATCTCCAAGAGGAATATCTTTAACAAAGTCATTAGCTTGACTTAAACCAACAACCCTGGAAGTTCCTCTTTTTGAGCCTTTTTTATTACTTGCAGTTTTTGCAACTTCTTTTTGAGTTTTTTCAATTGGATTAAAACCTTTTAATGCTAGATCTTTAAAGTTCACTTTTTTCTTAGCTTTTGATGCTGTTTGATCTTTAGTCGCTGTAGCTGTTTTAATACCTTTACTAGCATCTTTAAATGTTCCAACTCTTTTAGCGACAGTTTGTCTTAGATATGTAGATTTTTGCTTTCCTAAAAAAGCTTTCTTTACTTCTACTTCTTCTTTACTTTTATTTGTTTGAACTATTTGTTTTGCTTTAGCGACTTCGCTTAGTATTTTAAATTTGATTCCTTTAGAGGGCTCAGACTTTACAGGTGAATAATGAGCATATTTAGGGATAGATTTGTATAGAGACAAACCATGCACAAGGCAAATAGCAATTGCGATAAATGCTATTTTCTTTGAATCAATTTTACCTTCATATACCATTTAGATACCCTTTCAAGGTACATATCGGACCAAAAGACCAACAAATTTAGACATATTTTTTTAAAATAACTGACTAAATAAATAGTAATGAAAGTGTCTAAATTTTAGGCACTAATATCGTAGCTTATAATATTTAATTTCAACTTCTATTGCTCAGAGTAAAAGTCATCATCTATAGAGAAGGAGTCTGAATCTCCTTCTTCTATGTTTTCAATGCTATCTTCCTCATCACTATTATCTGCACTTGGCCCGTATCCCATAACAAATGATTCAACAAATGTATTAGGGTCCCCTGGGTTTGCTAACTTTCCGGTCGTTTTATTGATAGTACTGTTAACTATTCCAGCTGGGATGCTAAAAGCATACTCTCCTAACCTTTTAAGTCCAAACTCCATATAGGCTTTCCAAATTGGAAGAGCTGACTTTGCTCCCGTTTCTCCAAAGCCCATAGTTCCATTATCATCAAATCCAGTCCATACACCTGTAACAATATTTGCAGAGTACCCTAAAAACCATGCATCAACATAGTTATTAGTTGTTCCGGTTTTTCCACCAATAAAAGAACTAACTTTTCTAGCTCCTTTACCTGTACCATTTTGAACAACTCCTACTAAAAGGTTATTCATTAAATAAGCTAGCCTACTATCATAAACTCTATCTTTTTTAATATTTACTAAAAATGGATTAACTTCTTTAGGCTCTTCATCTTGATTCTTTACAACTTTTTCAGATTCATCTTCTTCATCATTATTTTCTTCAACAATTTCGTCATCTAAAGAAATTTCCACTCCTTCTTGATTTTTAATACTTACAATACTTTGTACCTTTACTAACTTCCCTTTATTAGGAAAAACCCCGTACATTTTAACAAGATCTAAAAGATTTATACCAAAAGATCCTAAAGAGATACTTAGATCATTTGGTAATTCTAATTTAGGATTAAACCTATGAACAAAGTCATTTACTTTTCTTACTCCAACATCTTGTACAAGTTTAATTGTTGGAATATTTCTACTTGTCTCTAAGGATCTTCTTAAGGTCATTTCACCTTTAAACTTTCCATCATAATTTTGTGGCTTCCAATTTAAACTCGCATCAGAGCTTCCAAGAGCAGAAGGACTATCTAAAAGCAATGAAGCCGGGTTATACCCATTTTCTAAACTAGCTGCAAATAGTAATGGTTTAAATGCTGAACCAGGCTGTCTATTAGATTGAATAGCTCTATTGAACTGACTCTTTGTAAAGTCATATCCTCCAACCATTGATAAAATACGACCAGAACTCGGAGATACCGACACAAGAGCTGCTTCAACATCTGGTTCTTGTTCTAAAGCTAGGATAAAATATTTTTCTGACTTAATTGCAGTTAGAAGTTTCTCATTTTTTGTATTTTTCTTAAAATCAGAGTGAATGAAGTTCCAAATTTTACTTGGTCTTCTCACAATTCGAACTTCAACAATATCACCTGCAGAAACAATGGTGCTGGGTCTTGTCACATACGACCAATAATTTCTCTTTTCTGTTATATTTCTTTCGTGTGCCCATCTAAAATACTCATAAGGAATAGCACCAACTAGTCCTCCTGCAAATTTCACATATATCATTCTTTGAGAATTATTTACTTTTACAACTACAGCATCATAGTTTTTCTTATAATCTAAAAGTTTTTCAATTGGATCATCATTAATATTTCCTGGTTCATAACTTCTTTTAAACCAAGATGCTTTATCTTCAATTTTTTCTCTATTTACTAAATATAGCTCCTCATAATTATCTTCAGCTATATCAAATTCGTGAGATACAGATCCATCTGAGTTAAACATAAAGTACTCTGAAGAACTCTTAAAGATTGCTTCCCTTTCCTTTAAAATATGCTCTTCAATATTAGTTATTTTTCTTTTTGGTCCCTTGTATCCCTGTCTTTTATCTATTGCTAAGACACCTTTTTTTACTTCCTCTTGAGCTTTCTTTTGCATTTGCCAATCTAATGTAGTTAAAACCTCATAACCACCAGTTAGAAACTCTTCTTTACCAACCTTTTCAATAACTCTTTGCCTAATCCAGTCCGTAAAGTATCCACCTTTCATAGGTGTAGATTTTCTTAGATGTAATTTGATATCTTCATCAAGAGCAAGGTCATACTCTTCTTTAGTGATAATATTAGTTTTAAATAATCTAGACAGAACATATCTTTGTCTCTTTTTAGCGTACTTAGGATTTATATATGGAGAATATCGTCCTGGTGCAACTAAGAGACCGGCTACTAGTGCACACTCAGCTATAGAGGCCTCATTCAGTTCTTTATCAAAGTAACCTTTAAAAGCCGCTTTAACTCCATAGTATCCACCACCAAGATATACTTGATTTAAATAAAGAAAAAGTATTTCATTCTTAGTTAACTTATCTTCTATCTTTTTTGCTAAAAGAAGATCTTTAATTTTTCTAGAAAATGTTCTTTCACTCGTTAGTAGTAAGGACTTAGCAACTTGCTGTGTAATAGTACTTGCTCCCTGAACTACTTTTCCAGCTTTAATATTTATTAAAGTTGCTCTTAAAATCCCCTTGTAATCAATTCCTGAATGATTATAGAAGTTATCATCTTCAGCAGCAATAAATGCACTTATTACTTTTTTAGGAACATCCTTGATAGGTACAACATCTCTATTTTCTTTCCCAGACTCTAGTAGAACTTCATTATCACTAGATAGAATTCTTGAAGGTACAGATGGCCTGTAATCATCTAAAGATTTAATATCAGGTAAATCAAAAGATATATAGACAACTAGTGCAAATGCAAAAGCTGCTCCCAGTGCAGCTAAGGCCGCTAGTATTCCAATTAATTTTATAAATGTTTTCAAAAAAAATCCTTATTTCGTACTTATTCTACTTATCGTTTCTTCTACTGCTTTTTCTATACTCTTATCATATTTACTATAAAAAATCTCAAGACCCGAAGGTGAATCTAAATAGCTATCTATATCGTTAATAAGAATATAATTTTCTTTATTTTGTGAAATATTCCCTAAAATTTTACTATATATTTGTAACTTATCCCCGGCCCTATCTTTAAATATCAACATTTTTGGTAAAACTGCGACATTAATACATACGTCACAACTAGATGCTTCTTTGAATTCACTTTTAAGTGGCATTGGCCTTATAAAGTAATTATCTCTAGATCTACTAGTTAAACTCCTCATTACAAGTTCTTTCACAGGCTTATTAAAGTAATACTTTATATTATTTCCGTTTCTAAAAGGAATAAGTAGTAATCTCTTTAATTCATAAATTTTCTTATCTTCAAATTCTCTAGCTAATGATTCTTTAATTATTTTTTGCCATCTTCCAGAAAAAGCACTTTCTTGCTCTAGCTTTTTATATAACTTAAATACTTTCCACTCGAAATCGTTAAAGTTTTTTGAGTTCGCATATAAAGCTGCTATTACAGATGAAAATCCATATCCACCTATTACATGAAATTCAATATTTTTCTTTTTTAACTTTTTTATATAAGGAATGTATAGATATGAATTATAAAGTTGAGGAGAGAGATTTAACCCAAACACTTGCGTTTCTTGAGATATTTCATGTTCAACCTTAAAACTCTCCAGTGGAGTCGGTCCATATTCTATATTTCTATCGATTAGAATTTTGTTTTGATCATCAGCATCTATAGCAATAGTCGAGATATCATTTTTTATTTTTCTGCTTTGACAACTTGCCACCAGAAGAAGAATGAGAATGAATTTCATTAATTTTTAGAATCTAAGGACTCAGTAAGAGTTGTCACTTTCTTTTGAGCCGTTTCTAAATACTTTTGACATTCATTATAGAGCTTCACTCCATCTTCGTATGACTTCAAGCTCTTATCTAGTCCAACCTCAGAACTTTCAAGATCTTGGACGATCTGTTCTAATTTACTTAATGATTTTTCAAAATTAAAACTCTTTTTCACTTCACTCATAGATTTAGACTTCTTTTAGTTAGGAAAATATTACTATTTTCACGTTAAATATTAGTATGTAGTGTCAATTTAACAACACTTACTTTTGAATATCAATAACTTATCTATAGTAGGTTATATTTTCCCATGTAGGTTTATTGGCACTCAAACTGCTAGACTAGATGTGGGTATACACTACGTATTTCTTATTTCATGGAGGGAATTTGAAAAATATTTGGGTCTCATTATCTGGTCAAATAGCTCAGCAAAAGAAAGTTGATACAATTGCCAATAATATTGCCAATGCAAATACTGCTGGTTTTAAAAAAGATCGCCTTACTTTCAAAGAACACCTTACCTCTTTAAATAAAGGTCTTACAGATATAGATATCCCAAGAGAAGAGTGGTCGCCTCGTGACTTCTATAAAACTCAAGGAGCTCAAAATGCTTATGTAAAAGTTGATGGTAGCTACACTGTTTTCGAACAAGGAGCACTTCAGCCCACTAAAAACAACCTAGATTTCGCTTTATTTGGAGATGGTTTTTTCGAGGTCTCTACTCCATCAGGAATTAGATACACTCGAAAGGGAACATTTAGCTTATCCAAAGAAGGTCACCTTGTTAACGAAAATGGTTTTCAAATATTAAAACCATCAGAGAACAAAGGGTCTGATGAAGATTTAGATCCATCAGCTATAGAAAGTAGATTTATTACAATTCCTCAAGGTTCTAGATTATCTGTATCTAAAAATGGAGAAGTTTTTAGTCAAACTGGATCTCTTGGAACAATTTCAGTTGTAGAGTTTAAAGATCAGCATGCTCTGAAAAAGCAAGGTCAATCTCTTTATGCAAATAAATATCAAGATAACTTTAAAGAAGAAACATCTACGACAGTAAATCAAGGTTTCATAGAAGGCTCTAACGTAAATGCAGTCAAAGAAATGTCAGAACTGATTAAGGCACATAGACATTTTGAAAATATACAAAAAGCAATCAGTACTTACGACACAATATCAGGAAAAGCGGTTAATGATATCGCTAAATTTTAATAGGATTTAAATGAATAAATTAATTATTTTATCGCTTACAGTTTCTTTTGGCTCTTTTGCCATGATCCGAGCTCTTAATACAGCAGCTACAGGTATGGCCAGTGGAGAGGCCCACGTAAATACAATTTCAAATAATATCGCTAATGCCAATACAACAGCATATAAGATGCAAAGAGCTGAATTTGAAGATTTAAAATACGAGACTGTTAACATCGCAGGAGGAAGATCTTCTAGTGATACTCAATACACTGTCGGAGAGCAAATTGGTTCTGGATCAAAAGTTAATGCAACTAGAAGAATTCATTCAATGGGTAGTCCTCAGCAAACGCAAAGACCATATGACCTTATGATACTAGGTGATGGTTTTTTCGCTATAACAAATAACAATCAAACTCTTTATACAAGAGACGGTGGTTTTACTGTTGACTCTCAAGGAATTCTTAAGACTAGAGATGGATACACAGTTGTTCCAGGAATAACTATACCGCCAAACACTGCGAAACTTAACATTGCTAAGGATGGAACTGTTGAAGCTTTTATAAATAATCAACTTGAACCAATTCAACTTGGACAAATTCCTGTATTTACTTTTATTAACCCTGCTGGACTTCATGACTTTGGGGGAAATAAATCAAGAGTGACAACCGCATCAGGTGAAGCAATTCAAAATGTTGCTGGTACTGAAAATGCTGGTGCCCTAGCTCAAGGAATGCTTGAGTCATCAAATGTAAGCATTATGAATGAGATGACAAATCTAATTAAGGCTCAAAGAGCTTATGAAATGAATTCTAAAGTTATGGGTGTAGCAGATCAAATGCTACAAACTGTTAATAATATAAGGTAGTGACACTTTTATGAGAATAATTCTAACAACATTTTTATTCACAAGCTTAGCCTTTGCATGCAAAATCAAAACAGATGGTTTTATTCTTAAACTATCAAAAAGAATAGATAATACGATTATTCTTCAAACTGACTGTAATTTTGAGGTTCAAGAAAAATTCATCAAAGCTCTAAATGATATTAACGGTAAAGTGCACTCAAGGTCTATAAGAGAAATGTTAGACCTTCCCTCTTTTGAGCTTGAGCCAAAGGTTGTTGAAGTTCAATCGATTCACAACTTTGTAGCAAATCATTTTAATAAAGAAGAATTTAAAATTTCTCAAGTAAACTCAATTACTTCAAAAAAGCATATATCTCTTAAGAGTTCTAATGAACTAAAACTAGAGTGTAATAATTGTTCCAGTTCTGGACATAAAAACTTTAAGATTCACACATCAGATGAAAACATATGGCTAAGTGCAAAGTTTTTGAAGGCAAAAGAAGTAATTGTTTTAAAAAAAGATTTCAGACGAATGGGTGGGTCTTTAAGTAGCGAGGATATTGAAGTACAAAAAGTTTTCGTTAACACGAATCAAAATTTATTTTTTGATCACAACAACATCAAGCATTATAAAATTAATAAGTTTATTCCAAAAGGACATATATTAAAAACATACGACTTAACAGCTATTAACCTAGTCACTCTGGGTAAGACAATAGACTTAATCGTTAAAACTAATAATATTTCTTTAAAAACAAAAGCGACTGCTAGACAGTCAGGATCTTTTGGTAAAGATATCGAACTCATTAATTTAAAAACAAAAAAGAAAGTTCTGGCCAAAGTTACTGGTAAGAACGAAGCGACAATATCATTATGAAAATCATACATTTATTTTTTATTCTTATTTTTAGCTCTTGTGCTTCTTATGTTCAAAGAATGCATAATCAAATCAATGCAGATGAAAGAGTTTCTAAAGGACAGGCTCCTCAAAGAGCTCAACCATACCAATCGAGACAAAAGAAGTTCTATGATCCATACAATGGATATAGAGGTATCCCTGTTGATAAAAGAGATGCTAGACCAATAACTAATCCTCTTACCCTAGGAGGGCCACAAGAAAGAGCAAAGGTTATTAAAAGAAAATTTAATACGAGATATACTGCTGAAGACCTTAAGGATAATAGCGACAGTACAAGTTTATGGAATGGACAAAATAGTGAATCATTTCTTTTTGTACAAAACAATATTAAAAGAAAAGGTGATGTTGTAATCATAGAGGTTTTAGGAAATCTAAAAAAAGATATCACCAGTGAACTTAAAAGAGCATATCCAGAGCCAAAAAAGAAAAAAGTTGAAGGTGAAGATAAAAAAGATAGGCCAGAAGAAAAAGTAGCTGAGACTCCTGCCAAAAAGCCAGAAAGCACTAATGAAAATAAGGTTTATGATAAAATATCTACAATGGTAGTGGAAGAAGTAAATAAGGACTACTTACTAGTTAGAGGTAGAAAAGAAGTTCTTTTTAAAGAGAAAAAGAGATACGTCGAATTACGTGCCCTTGTTTCTAGAAAGAAAATAAAAGATAATGATACTGTAAGCTCAAAAAGTCTTCTTGAGCCCAAAGTTACAGCCTTGAGGTATTAATATGAAATTGATTACAACTCTACTTTTAACTTTATCGTTCACTGCTCTTGCAGATAACCGCTTAAAAGATATTATTACAATTAAAGGTGTTAGAGATAACCCCTTAGTTGGTTATGGTTTAGTTATAGGTCTTAATGGAACTGGTGACGGTGGTGGAGAGATAACAAATACCTCTTTAAAAAAAATGTTCGCTACAATGGGATTAAACTCAGTTCAAGAAGTTAGTTCTAATAATGTTGCTGCCGTTATTGTAACTGCAAAACTACCTCCTTTTGGAAGATTAGGACAAAAACTAGATGTTACAGTTTCTTCTATTGGTGATGCTAAGTCTTTAGCAGGTGGAACTTTACTAGTTACACCTCTAAAAGGTGGAGATGGTAATGTATATGCAATTGCAAATGGAGCTTTATCTATTGGAGGACTTACTCAAGGTGCAAAATATGCTACTTCAGCAAGAATTCCAAATGGAGGAACAGTTGAAAAAGAAATCATCACTAACTTTAGTTCAAAAAAATCAATCAGATTAACATTAAATAAACCAGACTTCACTACTGCAGCTAGAGTAACCAAAGTAATTAATGAAAACTTAGGTGGAAAATTTGCAACTGCTTCTGACTCTGCAACTGTTGATTTAATTATACCAAGTCACTACTCTAGAAAAGTTGTTGATCTTATCGCAATAATGGAAAACTTCAGAGTGAACCAAGATATAAACGCAAAAATAGTGATAAATGAAAAAACTGGAACAATTGTCGCTGGTGGAGATATAGGACTAAATAAGGTTGCTATTAGTCACGGGGATCTAGTTATTGAAGTTGGAGAAACGAAATCAGGTGTTCAGGGGTCATTATTTATGGTTGAAAAAAAGACTAATCTTAATGACTTAGTAAAAGCGTTGAATGCTATTGGTACCTCTAATGAAGATTTAATCTCAATATTTCAAACACTTAAGTCCAATGGGGCATTAGTTGCCGATCTTGAATTTATTTAATGTCAAAAAATCGACAAAAAGCTACTTTTTTTATGGCATCAGATTCTAAAATAGTGCTATAATTAATATAGAAAGATGATCAGGAAGATTATCCCAAAACAAAGTAACTAGGATGGTTATGAGTAAAATTTCTCAAAATCCAAATTTCACAAGAACTCAAACTCGTAAAAACCTTTACGAAAATGAGAATGTGCCAAAGGCCTACAAAGATATTGCTGTTGGCATGGAGAGACAATTCATTCGTCACATGATCGATGAAATGCAAAAAACTGTTAAATCAGATGAACCACAAGGGCCAGGTACTGCTTATTATAAATCACTAATGGCAGATGAAAGATCTAAAATAATGGCCCAAGTAAATAACGGAGTTGGTCTTAAAGAAATAATCTTAGACCAAATTGTACCAGCGCATCTTAAAAATCAGCCTAGTGGATTTGACGCTGTAAAGATGTATAATAAAAGTAGTAAAGTTCAAGGAGAGAACTAAATGAATAGTATCGATACTCGCCCATCATTTTTCCCTAATTCTAAAACAGCTAAAGCTGAAGCTCAAAAGGCAAAAGCATTAGCAATGAAAAGAAACTCATATGAAAAGGCACAAGAGATTAAAGACAGAACTTCCAAAGATGCGAAAGTTTCTATTCCAGATACAATCAAAGATTTCTCTAGAATAAAAAAAATGGCAGATGCATCTATGCCTGTTGATAATACAGACAAGATCGCAGCACTTAAAGCTAGTATTCAGGCAGGTACTTACGAGCCTGACTATGACGCTATCGCTGATAAAATGTTATCGAGTGAGTTTTAATTAAAATGACAGAAAAGCAACTTTTACAATTTAAGCTTTCAGCAAACGATTTTATATCTGTTTGGACAGAGTTTTGCCAAGAGCATACAGCTTTATATGATCTTACATGTGAAGAATATGTTCATCTACTAAGCTCAGACATAGATAAATTGGAAAGCGTTGTTGAGTTAAAAAATAAAAAGTTAAATCAAATTTCTGAGTTAGATATTCAAAGAAAAGCTATTTTAGATAATATTTTTTCAATTAATACTGATTTAGATCTAAAAAAAGTTAAAGATGTTGTTAAATGTTTAAAAGAAAATAACTTAGACTTTCAGGCCAATCAGCTTTCAAAGCTAAATTTATTACTTTTAGATATTATTGAAAAAATACAAGATCAAAGTAAAAAGAATCAATTGTTTTTAAATAAAGCAATAATCTCTTTAAAGGATTTAAAGAGAAGTTTTACTGGAAAAACAAGCTATACGACCTACGGGTCAAATGGTGCGACAAGGACAACTGTAACTCCTTAGGATGAGGTAAATGGGCGCAGACTTATTTAACATTGGAAGAACTTCTCTTCATGCATCTAAAACGTCTTTAAAGACGACGTCGCACAATATCGCCAACGCAAACACAGAAGGTTACTCCAGACAAAGAGTTCATCAAGAAACAAATACTCCTATCTCAGAGAGTGGGTATACTCTTGGTACAGGTACAAATATTAGAAGTGTTAAGCGTGTTCACGACACTTTAATTGAAAAAAAGCTCAATCATTCATTAACTAGTAGTAACTACCATGAAGAGAGAACCTTTCAATTAGAAAGAGTTGAAGAGATCTTTAATGAAATTAACTCTGATGGTCTTAATAAAATCTTAAATAAATTTTTCAATTCATTTAGAGAACTATCTAATCAACCAGAAAATGAAGTCGTAAGATCTTTAGTTAAAGATAATGCTCAACTTGTAGTTAATGATTTTAATAGATTAAGTGAAGAAGTAACAGCTGTTAAAGAAAATATTGATGCTAAGATACATGCCTCAGTTCACGAAATAAATAGCCTAGCAAAAAGCATCGCTTCTCTTAATAAAGAGATTATTAATGTTGAAAACTTAGGTGGCGAAACAGGAGATCTTAGAGATCAAAGAGATCTTGCCGTTAGAACAATCTCTGAGTTTTTTAAAGTTAACACTTATGAAGATGAAAAGGGCCAATATACTGTTAACGTTCAAGGAGCTGGATCTTTAGTTTCTGGTGGAATGGTAAATGAATTAGCCGCTGACTCAGTAACTGAAAATAGCTCTGATGAAGAAGGGAATATGGAATTATTCTTTAGTGGAAGAACTAAGAATAAAATTTCAGGCTCTATAACTACAGGAAAACTAGGTGCATCACTTAAAGTTAGAAATGAAGATGTTGCAGCCTTAAGAGAACAAATGGATGAATTAGCTTATGGGTTAACAAAGGCCACAAATGCTATACATAAAAGAGGATACGTTAATAGAGAAATTCCTATGGATCAAAATGGTAACCCTATTGATCCAATGAAGGATATTAACTACTTTCCTGAAATAAATGAAAAAAGACAAAAAATTACTGGAATAGACTTTTTTAAGGACTTAACTTCTCAAAAAAATGCCAGTGGTAAAATTGAGCTAAGTGAAGATATTCAAAAAGATTTAAATAATATATCAACTGGTTTAGCTCCAAACTCACCAGGAGATAACAGGATTGCTATTGCTATTTCAAAGCTTCAACATGAAAAAATTCTTAACGATGAAAACTCTACTTTTGAAGAGTCGTATCTAACTGCCGTTGGAACAATTGGCCTAGCAACAGGAAAATCAAAAATTGATGAAGAACAAGCAAACGGAATCTTAGCACAAGCTCAATCTGTAAAAGAGAGATTAACTGGTGTCTCAATAGATGAAGAAGCTGCAAACATGATTAAATATCAACATGCATACGATGCATCTGCAAAGATGATTAAAGTTGCAGACGAGATGTTTGATTCAGTTTTAGGGATGATGAGGTAATAGATGAGCAGAGTATCAGAAAATAGTTCATTCAATGCTATCAATCACTCAGTTGGAAAAACTAAGTCTAGACTTGAGGATCTTCAAATTAAAGGTTCTAACTTAAAGAGAATTCAAAAACCATCTGATGACCCAGTTGGTAATACAGACCTTATGTCTATAAGGTCAAAAAACATAGATGCAAAACAATACTTAAGAAACGTTAACTTTGCTAAGGCACAACTTCAATTTACAGAAAATGCTATTGAAGATCTTTCTGAGATTGTTTCGAAGGCCAAAGAGATTGCAATTGGACAATCTTCCAATTTATTCGATAACGATATTAGAAAGAGTGTTGCCAGAGAAGTTGAACAACTTAGAAAGCAAGCTATTAGTATTGCAAATAAAAGATTTGGAAATAAATATATCTTTGCCGGTCATAAAACACTTACAAGACCATTTGATGACAATGGAAAATATAAAGGTGATGCTAATCAAACTAGACTTGAAGTTGCCAAGGACCTATTTGTTCCAGTTAACTATAGTGGTGCTGATATTTTCTTTGAAGCTGATAATGCTAATGCTTTACCAAAAATAGAGATTAATGACTCTCCTATCAAAGAATTTGAAGTTAAGGAAAATGAAGATTCTCAAGAGATAGAGTTTAACAGACTACCAGCTACAGTTGATGAGAGTGCTGAAATTGTAGAAGTAAAAGCTGATTCTAGAACATCTCTATTTTCAAACTTAGAAAAACTAAACAACGCTCTTTTAACAGATAATCATGAAATGGTTCAAGACTTACTACCTGACCTAGATAAAGATTTAAATAGATTGATTCAAGTTAGAACTAAGATTGGATCTGTAGTTAACACTATTGATAATGCTGAAAGTAGTATTGAAAGAGGAAAACTTTTAAATGCTGAATATAGCTCAAAAATTGAAGATGCTGATGTTGCAGAGTTATTCACAGACCTTTCAAAACAAGAGAACATATTAAAAGCCAGCTACAAGGCCAGCTCTCAGCTAATGAATAATTCTCTATTGGATTTTATTAGATAAAGACTCTATATTACTCTAAAAAAGATTTTGAATATTAACCCTAGCCAACTTTCCAATCTTATCTAAGTTAATGTCTCTACGCCATTGTGAATATACTTTAGAGTTATAGCTATTCACAAAAAAGAAATTTCAAAAAATTACTAAAGCCCTAAGATCATAACTTACTGTTTATTAACTTCAGATTTTTTAACATTTTGATTATTCGCGCTACTAACAATACTCTTTTTCATATTATTCCGTTAGTTATCATTTTGAACAAAAATCGGCTTTTCTTTTTGTGACTTATATTCACCAATAATATCTCTGCAAATATCTCTCATAAAATCATTCACTTCTTCATCACTACTCGTTTGTAAAAATTGAATATTCCCAGAGATGTCATAATAGCACTCGTCTTTTAATTTTTTATATCCACCAAGAACTGAAAATTGTGTAGCCCCCTCTGTGACTAAATAATAAGCTGTTCTACTCTTTTCCTCTCTATCAACTCTATACTCCCCTACTAGCATTTTAATTGATGGGTAAGAACGATGTGTCTTTTTAGTGAAATGGTGAAGGTCTATTTTACTCGAAGAGTACATCTCTTGAATTTTTTTCTCAAGAATTGGATATCCACCTAAGAAATCTAAAGGTCCATCAATTACCTGAGCGAAAGAATTAAACGCCATTAATAAAGATGCAATAATAAAAGTACTTCTCATAAATCTCTCCTATTCATTCACTACCGAAACAATGAAATTCTTGTTAATTTAGTTTTATATATATTATATAGAGCACGATTGATGCCAATATTTGGATTAAATAGCAGTTGTCTAAACATAGATAAATTCTGGCTTATTTAAAGAATCACTTTACAATAAGTAAGTTATTTCATGGGGTTAAGGTCGCTCCTTTTTTTCACACCTAATTCCTTAAACTATCTTCTACTGCTTAAACTATCTTCTACTGCTTAAACATTAGACAGTGGCTACACCTTATATGAAATAGCTGCTCTCTCTTTTTTCAGATGAACTTCAAGTAAATAATTATTTTTGTTAATTTCCACATATCGACACAACTAAATCACTTGCGTACCAACAAAAGACTAAACAATATTAATTACTTAGAGGCAAAACTTACTGAATATCTTTAGTATGTAATAACTACTATACTATTGTAATCTCGTATAAATAGCTTGCCATATGCCTATAGCAATATTATATGAGTCTCAGTGTTTAATGATTAAAACTCCATAAAGGAGTATTAAAGAGGTAAAAATGCTCGTTCTGACAAGGAAGCTTGGAGAAAGCATAGCAATTGATGATAATATAAAGATCGTGGTTGTCCAGATTAAGGGTAAGCAGGTCAGACTTGGTATTAAAGCTCCAAAAGAGACTAAAATACACAGAGAAGAAGTTTATCAAGCTATTCACGATCAAAATACAGAAGCTGCTAATTCAGCACCAATAGACCTTGCTGCGCTGAACGCAGAGCTCCATAAGAAATAAATTCCACCTTGCGAATCAATATAATTGACTGTTAATATCTAATTAAGGTAGTTATTAGACTACTTTATTTTTATCGGAGGGCGAGAGTGAAGGTCAATACATCTAGATTTGGAGAACTTCAAGTTAATACAGAAGATATAATCACAATGTCTGAGGGCATTTTAGGGTTTGAGAATCTTAAAAAATTCTTTGTTGTAGATCCAGGTGATTCAACTTTAATTCTTTGGCTTCAGTCAATTGAAGATGAAAAGATTGCTTTTCCAGTAATTGAACCAAAAATATTCAAGCCAGACTATACAGCAAAGTTATTACCAGCTGACATGAATAGTGTAAGCCTTGAGTCTTTAAACCAAGCAAAAATTTATGCTATTTTGACAATTCCATCTGATATATCTCAAATGAGCGCTAATCTTAAAGCTCCAATCGTAATCAATAATGAAAAACAAATTGCAAAACAAATTGTTCTTCAAGATTCTAAGCTTTCTGTTAAATATGAAATGTATAAAGAATTAAAAAGCTACATCGTAGCATTTAGCTCTGATGACTCTAAAAGAACAAATGTTTCTGCACCAGTTGATATTGTAAACAATAATACAAGTTCTACAGAATCAAGACCTAAAGAAAGAATTCAAGAATTATAATTTAATTAGAACTAATAAATAAAAAAGGAAGCTAATCAGCTTCCTTTTTTTATGCTAAATTTAAGCTTGTTTCAGTAGCACTTTGAGATAACTCTAAGTACATTTGAAGTTCAGTATTTAATGGGTCCTTATTAAGAGCATATTGCCATTCATTTTGGGCCTCTAAAGCATTACCAGAACTATAATACAAAAGACCAAGAGCAATTCTAGCTTCTATAAAAGATGGGTTCTCAGACTTTAATGATCTTAGCTCTTCTATAGCTTTAGATACATAGCCTTTTTTAGAGTAAACTTTTGCAATTTTAATTCTTGTCTCAAGGTTATCTGGATTTAAAGCTATCGCTTTATTATATTCAAAAAGAGCTTCATCATATCTGTTATAAGAAAAATACATTTCTGCTAATTCATAATGTTTTAAAGCGAACTGCTTATTTATATGAGGATCACTAACTCCACTTGATCCGTTTTTCACTTTATCATTGGCCTTATTAAATACCTCTTGTGCTTGTTCGTATTTGCCAATATCGTTTAGGATTACTGATAAACTAATGGATGCATCTGTATTATTAGGATCTAGTTCGAGAACCTTATTAAATGCTTTTATCGCCTTGCCAAGTTGCCCTTTTATATGAAAAATATTTCCCATGTAAAAGTAGGCGGTACTGTTTTTAGGGTTAATTTCTAAGACCTCTTCTAAATCGGCCATAGATTTTTTAAATAAATTATTTGTAAATGATGATTTAGCAGAATTAATTAATTGAGCTTCTTTATTCATTTTTTAACCCTTTCTCTAAATATTTCCCACAAGACTTTTGAATACTCATTGCATCTTTTTTGTTTGACTCATCATCAAATAGTGGAACAAAGTTATTAGCGTAGTGTAAGCATTCTTTAAATTTATTAGCATAAAAAGAACTCTTTATTAACCTAAGCATTGAGTGCCTAACTATATCTATATCTTTAATGGTCTCTAAAATTCTTTTATATCTCCACATCGCCGCATTAAAGGACTTTGTTTTATAGTAGAAATCAGCGATGTATTGCTCTTTTTGTAAGATCATCTTTTTAGCTTTTTTAATTTTTTTGTCCGCATCCTTAGAGTAATCAGAGTTAGTATATTTGTTTAAGACTTCGTTATAATAACGAATTGACTCAAAAGCACTCTCTAAATCTCGATCAAAACTACTAGGTATTTGCTTAAAGAATGACTCAGCAATTCTATAAGTAACATAATCAAGCTTAGGATGTTTTGGATGAAAGTCTTTAAAAATAATATAAGCTGCTGCAGACTCTACAAAGCTTTCTTTTTCAAAAAGAATATCTGCAAGCATTAGTTCAGCTGGAACTGAAAAAAAGCTATATGGATGTTCGTTTTTTAATCTATTTAGCTTTTCTGTAGCTGCAATAAATCTTCCATCATCTTTTAAAATTTTGGCTTCTTTAAATAAGATCTCTGCTTGAGTTTTTCCTGATGGAGCTACCTGGGCACAAGATACTGTCAATATGACCAAAAGGCCTGCTATTATTTTATTCATAAGATAATTTACCTATTTTTACGATACACGTCAAAAACTAGTTGAGTCTCCGTATATATCAGAATATATTTGCTCAAAAAGTATTTTAAAAAAAGCTGCTATTGGTATTGAAATTATCATTCCTGCAACTCCTAAGAACTGAGACCCTATAATAACGCTCAATACAACAACTATCGGATGAAGATTAACAATTTTTGAAACTAGTATTGGAAATACAATAGCTAAATCAATTATATTAGCAACAGAGTATAAAATTGTCATTCCAATAACTAATGAGTCATCATAACCACCAGATAAACCTATCACTAAAGCCGGTACATAACCTAAAATGGGACCTAAATACGGTAATATGTTAGTAAGCCCTGCTACTATTCCTAATATAAAAGCAAAAGGATATCCCATAATTAAAAGGCCAGCCGTTATAATAACTCCAACTATTATTGCCTCAATTGTTTTAGCAAAAATATAGTCACCAAACTTTGTATTAAATCTATAAATTAAAAAATATACCTTCTCAACGATATTATTAGGAACAACCTTTAGGACTCCTCTTGTTAACTTTCTTGAGTCTTTTAAAATGAAATATAAAAATAATGGGATTATAAAGCCCCACTCTAATAAGGCCCCTACAATTTTTGGAAGGTAAATAAAAACAGATTTCGTTGTACTTTCAGCTAGTTCAAATAAGCTATCGACAGGATTGATATCTAATCTATAATTAAACTTATTCAGAATAAAATCTTGAAAAATATCATATTTTAACCTTAGATAAATTTCGAGCTTAGGAATATAGTACTCCAATTTTGAAAACTCTTCTGATATTGAATTTATTGCAGCTGAAAAAGGCAGAATAAATACAACGGCCATAAGTAGCATAAAGGCAATAATAAAAATTCTCTTTGTCACAGATGCTAATTGTAGTTTCTTTTTTATCGGCTTAATCATTAAAGATAATATATAAGCAATACCTAAAGGTATAAAAACTCTACTTACAGAAAACACAAGACCTATCATTAAGGTAATAATGACTATAAAGAAAATTAGTTTTGAAATATTTCTATTAACTATTTTGTTTTTTTTCATATTCCCTTACTTTATGTTTTAAGCGCTTAAGTTCTGATGTTACAGCGAAGAATCTTCTTGTTGTGATAATTGATAAAGATTTTAGAATCTTTGCAGCTATTATTGGCTTTGAATCTAGTATTTCTTCGAAGTCTGGAATATAAAGAGCTAGAATTGTTGTATTGTTTCCGGCTACAACAGAAGCACTTCTTTTTGCATTTGCTTCTAATAAAGACAACTCACCAAAGAAATCGTATTTTTCTAAGTCAGTTATAAAACTATCCTCTCCTTTTAAATCTTTTGCAAATATTCTTACGCTTCCAGTATAAATAAGATAAAAGCCAAAACCTCTATCTCCTTCTTTAAATATACACTCGCCTTCTTCATAATTCCTCAAATGTAAATATTTTGAGAATGTTCTAAGCTCAAGGTCTGTAAAATTTTTTAGGACATCTATCTTTCTTAAAAAGCGATGTAATCCTCCTTTTTTGGATCTATATAAAGGACTTGCCTTCCAAAAATATGAAGCGATATTTTCTTCTACTTTATTTAAAGATCTATTTTCTTCTTCAAAATTTTTCTTATTCATATTTTTTCCTTAGATCTTATTTTCAACCATCCACTATACTTACTAGGATAAGTAACATATCCCCAATTTTTGTATCTTTTTGAAATTATATACTTTATCCCTTCAGGCATATTAAAAGTATCTTCAAATATTTTTGAAGGCCCCTCTCTCATTTCTCTGTCTTCAGTTGCGATAAAAGTTGAATAATAATTCATATAGTATAAAGACCAAGCAAAAGGAATAGTAGTTAGAAGTAACGTCATTATTTTAAGTGATACTCCATAGATTTTTTTTAATGATATAAGTCCACCGAGAAGCAAAGCTGCTGACATAATCAAAGTTATATCAATACTTATAAGTTCAGTTTTTTCGATTAAGTGGTCTGTAATTGTTATTGATTCTTGTGCCCTTTTAATTCCTAAATTTTGGTCTACTTGAGATATTAGATCTTTTACCGCTTTTGAATCTAAACCACTTTTTATCGCTTTTTCTAAATAAAGCTTTGATTCAGGGAAGTTTGCTAAATTGAACTCTATTACACCTCTATTATATGAATAAACATTTTCTTCAAAAGCATCCTGATAATCTATAAGATATTCTTTTGCTTTATCTAACTCATTTGATTCAAATAAATTTTTAAAAGTCTTAACTACATCTGTTGTTTTCATAGGCTATATTATGTTATTGTCAAAACTCTTAGGCAAGGAGCTTTAGTATTATTTTAAAAGATGTTCTGTATATTAAAAATGCTCAAATATCAGATTCAATTGATCCTGTAATATCCTCAAAGATTACTTTTGGTCCTTTTATTCAAACAACTTTAGACACAAAACTTTATGATCTAAGAGCTTATTCGACCAAACCTCTTAGTGGATATGGACTAGATCCTTTTAGTTCAATATTGTTTACGACTAATAGTCTAAATAGTTACTTAGATCTTCTTCCCTCTAATTTGTCTGACCGTTTCAATAAGATTTTTATAAATACTGGAAGGCTAGCTCACATTATACAAGAACTTCAAGATAATGATTTTAAGATAATAAGTGATTTACCTATTTTAGAGTTTAATCTTTCTATAGATAAAAATTCTTTCCTAACGAATGGTATCTTTATTGATTCTAAGAACTATTTAAACAATAAGCTATACTTATATCTTCCACTAGGAATTACAGATAGAGATCTTTATGATTTAATACAACGAATTAAAAGGATATTATAAGAGATGTTTAAAATAAGAAGTTGCAAATTAAAAGATTTAGAAGATTTATATGAACTAAGCCAAAAAGTTGTTTTTATAAATCTTCCAAGAGATAAAAAACTTATTGAAGATAAAATCAATAAGTCTTTGAAGTCCTTTAAGACTCCTTCCAAAGACCTGAGCCAAAACTATTATATCTTTGTTCTTGAAGATACTGATATCAGTAAAGTTATTGGCGTATCCATGATTCATGCTCAGCATGGAACCAAAGATGAACCACATTTCTTTTTAAGAGTTGCTCATGAAAATAAATATTCTACAACTATAAATACTGGTTTTGTACATGGAACATTAAAGCTTGGCCTAAATATGAATGGCCCCACAGAAATTGGAGGCTTGGTTCTACATCCAGATTATAGAGGACATAAACTAAAACTTGGTAAGGTTTTATCTTATAGTAGATTCTTATATATGGGTCTTAACCAAGATCGTTTCAAAGAAGAAATTCATTCTGAGTTAATGCCTCCCTTGGATAACGATGGAAATGCTCCTTTATGGGAAGCTATTGGAAGACAGTTTATGAATATGAACTACCAAGAAGCTGATATTCTAAGTAGATCAAATAAAGAATTTATCTTAAGTCTGTTTCCCTCAGAAAATATTTATATGGCCCTTTTACCTATGGATGCAAGGAATGCCGTTGGAAAAGTAGGACAAGATACACTTCCTGTAAAAAAGATGCTTGAATCAATTGGATTTGAATATACATCTGAAGTAGACCCTTTTGATGGTGGCCCACACTATAGAGCAAAGTTAAAAGATATAAGCCTTGTTAAGGGACTTAAAAGAACTAGATTTAAAAATGACTCAAGCCTTGAACTAACTGATGAGTGTATTGTCTATGTCGAAAAAGGTAACGATGAAAATGATGAAATTTTTATTGAGAAGGCACTAATAAATGAGGATGTTATATTTATTAATAATCCTTTGATCAAAGAGAAAGATTATTACTTTTTGAAAATCTAGCCGACTTTTTTATTTAATAGGCTATTTGGTCTTAAATTTAACTTTGCAGCACATTTAAAGGTTATTTTTTGTTGGTCACGATATGCTTTGGGTGATTGTCTCTTATGATTTAATTTATCATTCGCTAATAACCTTAGAACTGCGGGATGAAATGAGTCAATATAGCTCAAAGCCCTAGATTCATCGACTTCTTTAGAGTCTGCCTTTTTATTGAGAATTTTCAGTTCAGCTATAGACATTCACAAATTATAACACAAACTTGAGGTAATCAATCAAGAATAACGCACAACTCCAACAATTTTAATAAGTTAGAGTAAAAAAAAACTAGACAAAAATCCGAAATAGCCTTATCTTAAACGAACAATAATTGGGAGTGTAGCTCAGTTGGTAGAGCAGTAGACTGTTAATCTATTTGTCGGCGGTTCGAGCCCGCCCATTCCCGCCATTATTAATAAAAAAGCCAACTCATTTGAGTTGGCTTTTTTATTGGAAATTTTCTAAGTAATTAGAATGTATGCATTTAAATAAAGATTCTTTTTAATTCAATAAATAGCTCTTCGAGATTACTTCCACTAACCCTAATAAGTCTTCTGTCTCTTATCTCTTTAGTTTCATTTAAAGCTTTAAAAACTTCAGCGAGTGCGGTTTTATTATATATTTCTCTTGACTCTTTACCAATCTCTTTTGCTGCAGATAAATTATGTAATAAATATCCTCCAGTTACAGTTGCTCCGATCATACCAATGAAAAGCCCCAGCTTACCACCACCTACAAAACTAGCAGCTCCAAGAAGAGTTGAAGCTCCAAACGCTGGAATTAAAGGTATCACAAGTAGGTTATGTTTATTGATGTCTTTTCTAAGCTCGTTTTTATATTTAATTAAATCCGAAAAAAGATTTACATACTCAAAACTGTCTTCAGTAGTCAAAATCAAAGAGGATTCATCTTGACAAGAATCATACGAGCATTCAAAAAGCTCATATCCTAATATTGGTTTTTCTTGTTTCTTAGATCTTTTTACAAGAGCTTTTAAATAGAAACTTTTATCATTATAAAATCGAGCTCCTCTGGTAGTATTCTTTTTTAATCTTGGATATATAAAGAAAGAATCTCCACCAAAAGCATTTATATTAAATATCATTAGTAAAATTATGAATAACATTTTTTGCACTTCTTCTCCTTTTAAATAAAGTATTTTTAGAGTTCATTAGCACATATATTATTTTTTGTTACAAAAATGTAACAATTAATTCAATTTTAGCTAACGTTGTGGGAAATTAGTAACTTTTATCCTATTTCTTTATGATTTTTTTCATTTGTATGGCCATGTATCCGCATCAATCTTTACTTATTTGTTTATTAAAATGTTCAAATCGATACTAAAGATCTATCACACGAAATATTTGAAATATCGACTTTAATTTCTTTTAAAGATGGGTTCTAGACCTTATCTGTAAGGTTAAAGCTTTATTTCAACTTCTTACTATCACGGCAAAATCACAATTAATAAAATTGAAAAAGTATTAAATTTTAATCTTTAATACAGATCACTCTAATAAAGGAACTCGTAGTAACATTTGGACTTGTACTCTTAGTAGAACATTCGATAGTCCAACCACTATTGCCAGGATTATCAAAAGGAAAACTTTCTTTAAGTGATGCCTCATCAGAAAAACAACTTCCACCACCAGTCAATACTGTATACCCATCAGGGCATTTACAAGTTTTCTTCGTCTTAGTAATTGCGCCATTAGTAATAGTAGTTGAGGTACATACAATTCCATTTGAATTTGTCCGAGGACTTGGATCTAAAATGCTATGACCACCTTGAATTCTTGTAGAAGTTCCCTGAGAAATAGTTCCTGTGACAACAACATCACCATCAACATATAGTTTTGTATTACCATCTAAAGACGTGGCTTCAGAGCCAATATCTACTCGACTAGCAAAGTAATTTTTAATATTGCTTTGAGATTGATAAACTCCATATGATCCGTTATCTGCTTGTCCGACACCAGAAATTCTAAGTCCTATTGCCTTATTAGTAACACTACCGCTACCTACTCCTCCAATATCAACCCCTAAGACATCACCATCAATAGAACCTCCTCCAATTATATTGTAATATGCTCCAGCTAATTGATTTGTGACACTTCCATTTGAAATAACAATATTTTGTTGCGCTCTAAAGGTATCGACAGTACCGCCTGATTTAATTTCAGAATGAGTATTTAGAGCTGCGCCCAAGTGACCAACACCGCCATTATTAATCTCATAAATACCATATAAGGCACCATCTCTTTGTCCACCTCTATTAGTTGATATTGAATGCTTAAACATTCCTGTATGTGTTCCATAACTCGGTATAGATGGCTCAAGCACTGAGTCAAGGCTTTGAGAGTCACTACTATAAACTTGCATTTTTGCTACAGGACTATCAACCCCAATACCAACCTTAACATCAGAACTCGATTCACCTAAGGTAACAACACCATCCCCACAATGCCGATAACCTCTCTCAATGGCTCCACTAGAGGCATTTCCAAAAAAAGAACATCCATTACCATCTTCATAGAGGGCACTATTGTTACCTAACACTAATGCAGTATCTTGATTTTCTATCTTAAGGCCTTCTTTTACACCCAAAGTTCCCATAGAGAAATCATTTTGGGATCTTTCTTTGATTTCCAATGGCGCCGTAATATTTCCTCCGCCACTACCTATTCGTACATATTCACCATTGCTATGAATATATCCTAATCCATCACCACCTAATATATGCTTTGTCCAAAGCCCACCATTATTATTGCCTTGAGCAGAACAACTCGACCATGAGCCATCATTTCGACGAGAGCAAATAAGCGGAATTATTATATCTTTTACTTTTGGACCAAAAGATCTTTTTCCTCCTCCAGATCTTTCAACGCTTAAACGAACTTCGCAAGTACCCTTTAAACCCACATCTCCATCTGTGGCCCTAAAAGCTTCCCTACGAATTTCTTTTAATATCCAATTACCAGAAGTATTATTTATTAAATTACCAACTGTAGCAAAGGGTTTGTCTCCAACATCTTTTAAACTAACAATTGATGTATCAGCATCAGCAGGCAAGGTATCTTCAAATGTATTTAAACACGCTATGGGATCGGACAATTGATAAATCAAAATTTGTTGTTGCCAAAGTTTTAAATCTAAATCAGATGTAACTTTTGAAAGGCCTTTTTGACCTGTTTCATTAGTTTTAAGAACTGCAAAAGATACAATTACAGACATAGCAGCAGCAACAATTACCTCAACTAAAGAGATACCTTTTTGATTAGTAATAATTTTGTGAAAAGACTTCATTAACAACTCCCTTTAAGAAAATAAGTACTGACATCAAAAGAATTGCCACACATATAGACATACATATTAACATAAAAATATAAATAAACCCTATTAAGTATTAATGAAATCCTATTGATAGTGATATTAATCTCAAATAGTATTTAAAAAATAGATGACTAATTTAATATGAATTAATTTTAAATTTTCAAACCTAAAAAAAGACTTTGCATTTCATTGGCCGGCATGAGGTCTCCATTTTTTGAGGCAACATCTATACCTTCTTTGAGAATATCCTTTGCATGCGATAATTTTTTTTGTTCAATCAACACTTTAGCCAGAGCTAAATATGCAACAGAGTACTTAGGGTCAGATCCAATAGTTACAGTCAAAAGTTTTTTAGCCTCTTCTAAATTTCCTTGTGTTAACCTAAGCTCACCAAGACCAAAGTTTGCTAATGGATCTTTATTATCTATTGCTAAGACTTGCAAAAACATCTCTTCTCTTCTTTTAAGCTCTGATACTTTTTTCTTCTCAGCTTCTTCTTTAGCTCTTTTCTCATCAGCAATATCGCCAAAAGCAGCAAATTGATTAATAGTAGCATTTGATTTATGAGTCTCTGCTTTTTCAATTTCACCAATTTTCATATAAAACATGGAAAGATTTGTTTGGGCCATAACTGACTTAGGAGCATTTTTTTCAAGTTCATGCATAACCTTAATTGCATCTTCAAACCTTTCTTGCCTTCCATAGATCACGCCTAGTGACTCATAAGCATCGTGATAATTTGAATCTAAGTTAATTATTCTTTTTAATTTTTTTATTGCCAAGTCTTCATTTGATTGCTGAAAGTCAATAACAGCAGATTGATACAAGTTTGAACATAACAAATCTTTATTAATTAAAGGAAAATTTTTTGTAGTAGTCTTTACTTGTTCACCACTATTCACATCTAAAAAAATGTCTTTATTTTCTATTCTATTTTCTCTATTCAAAAATGCTAAATAATAACACTTATCCTTAAATGAAATTTTATATGAAATCTCTCCTATGCTTTGACCATGACTTATCGCTTTACATGGAAGAGAGAGCTTTAATTCCTCTTTAGACTCTAAAAATAGCGGTGCTTTTGCGGCCCCTCTCCTTGAATTAATTTTTGAAACAGTCTCTTGGCCTATAAAACAGCCTTTATTATAATTTACCGCTATTTCAGATAATAATGTATTGTTTATTATTTCATTTAATTTAATTGTTTTATCTAATATCGGAACCTGTAAGAGAGTTGATAAGTCATTAAAATTAATTTGCTTTTCTATTTCTTTTTCATCTTCAAGATTTCCGATAGTTGCTTCTAAATTTCCATAAAGTCCGTTAAAGTCATTATTATTCTTTTTATTAAAAAATTTTAAGACATAATTGTGCTTAATTTTCGAAAAATTAACATCTTCAATAATATGAAATTTTTGAATTCTTTTAAATGAGTCATCATAGATCTTGGAAGGTACCAAGAGAATAAATTCAGAAACAGTTTTTTTAAGAGTAATAAAAAAGCTTTCAAGCTTACCACTAATATCTAAAAGTGCATCAAATTGAAAGGTGTTGGAATCCATTGAGGAAACTGAATTAGTTGTTTGAGAGTTCAAAAAATCAGTTGCCTCTGTACCAGTGATACTAATTGCCTCAAATTCATCGAGTTTAAAAACTAAAGGTTCTAAATCTGTAAACTTTCTCATCTTCTATACAGAAAAAGATTCACCGCAACCACAAGTATTCTTTGCGTTTGGGTTATCAAAGATAAATCCTTTTCCACTTAGACCATCTTGAAAGTCTAAAACAATATCTTTTAAATATATAGAAGACTTTGGATCTATTAAAACATCAATACCTTCAAGATCGATAATATTATCATGCTCTTTATGGTCAGAGAACTCTATCTTATACTGAAGTCCAGAACATCCTCCACCAGTAACAGCAAGTCTTAAACCTTTAGTTTTATTGCTTTCATTACTATTAAAAATTTGCTTTATCTGCTCTTTTGCTTTTTCTGTGATTGTAACTAAGTCCATAATTAATCCTTTCCATTATTATAGCAAAATTTTCTTTATTTGTTTATCGTTTTAACGGATAATTAAGGATATAACTATATGTATCAATTTTATAAAGGAAATAATGCGGTTATTCTTAGAACTCACATTTCAAGACAATAAATCTAGTGTTCTTATAGATGATGACTTCATAACCATTGGTCGCTCAGAAAAATCTACCTACCCTATACCTGATCCGAGCCTTAGCTCTGTTCATTGTAAGATTTATGTAAAAGACAATCTTCTTTATGTAGAAGATATGAATTCAAAGAATGGTATTTTGTTAAATGGAATAAAAATATCTAAACAAAAAGTTTATTTAAATGACATTATAAACATTGGTGATTGCTTAATTAAAGTTGATCATTCTAAACTATCAGAGGATGCATTAAAGATTCTAGGCCCTGATATAAAGGCTGAAGATAGAAGTCTTGTGCTTGAACTAGACACTCCTCAATCGAATAAGAAAAAACAAAGACTTAACTCTCAAAATCGAAAACTCTACAAGGGTGTACCATCTTTAGAAAGAACATCTAAGCCTACTTCAAAAGAAGAGATTTCCTTTTCAAAGGTTATCAGATTCATGATTATAATAGCTCTTATAGCTTTTTGTTATAACCTATTTAGGTAACCAAGCAATCTCTTCAACACTCATTTTCATATTTACATATCTTGAGAAGATAAATAAAAAGTCAGACAGTCTATTCATATATTCTAAACTATTAACTGGTAATTCTTCATTGTTAGAAAACTCAACCATTTTTCTTTCAACTCTTCGACATACAGTTCTTGCGAGATGTAAGTATGAAGCAACAATATCACCTGTCGGTAAAATAAAATACTTTATCTTTGGACAAGCAGCATCCATCTCATCGATTCTTTTTTCAATTTTTTCAATAAAGGTAGCTGGAATCTGAGGTAATTTATATTTTTCTTGAAGTTCTTTTTCACATGCTAAATTAGAACCAAGGTCAAACAATGACGATTGTATTTCTCTTAATAATTTTAAGTCTTCTTGAAGGTTTTTCTCCACTAGGCCAGCATATACAATACCAATAACGGAGTTTAATTCATCTACCTCTCCATAGAGATCAATTCTACTGCTTCCTTTGGATACTCTATTACCACTAACTAAGCTAGTCTCACCTTTATCTCCACCCCTAGTATACACATTGGATTTTTTCACTACATGTTCCTTCTGTATTTTCCACCAACTTTATATAACTCTTCAGTTATCTGACCTAAAGAGCAATATCTAACAGCCTCTAAAATGTGCTCAAATATATTTTCATCTTTTAAAGCAGCTTGAGTAATGTTTCTTAAGCATTCCTTACCTTTTTCAAGGTCTTGATTTTGAAAGTCTCTAAGCCTCGTAATTTGCTCTTCTTTCTCTTCATAACTGGCCCTTGTAAGTTCAATATCTTGCTCCATTTGAGCTTCAACATCTTTTGCTAAATATGTATTAACACCAATAATAGGAAGTTCTCCATTATCTTTTAAAGTTTCATAATGTAGAGACTCTTCTTGTATTTTAGATCTTTGATACATTGATTCCATAGCTCCCATCACTCCACCTTTATCTGAGATATTCTCAAATTCAGCAAGTACAGCATCTTCAACAATTTCACAAAGCTCATCAACTATATACGATCCTTGCATTGGATTATCAGTTTTGTTTAGACCAAACTCTCTATTAATGATCATCTGTATCGCCATAGCCCTTCTAACAGACTCTTCTGTTGGTGTCGTTATTGCTTCATCATAAGCATTAGTGTGTAATGAATTACAGTTATCACTTAAGGCCAAAAATGCTTGAAGTGTAGTTCTAATATCATTAAAGTCTATTTCTTGAGCATGAAGAGACCTTCCAGAAGTTTGAATATGGTATTTTAATTTTTGAGACTTTTCGTTTGCACCATATTTATCTCTCATTGCCGTTGCCCAAATTTTTCTAGCAACCCTTCCAATAACAGTATACTCTGGATCCAAACCATTACTAAAAAAGAATGATAAGTTCCCTGCAAATTCATCTATTTTTAAGCCTCTACTTAGATAATATTCAACATAAGTAAACCCATTAGATAGTGTTAATGCTAACTGAGTGATTGGATTTGCTCCAGCTTCAGCAATATGATACCCACTAATCGAAACAGCATAGTAATTCTTAATTAAGTTTTTACAGAAAAACTCTTGAACATCCCCCATCAACTTCATGGAAAATTCTAAAGAAAAAATACAAGTATTTTGGGCCTGATCTTCTTTTAAGATATCAGCTTGAACAGTACCTCTTACCTGTCTCATAATTTCAATTTGTTTATCTTTATCTTCTCTATCAGCTCCAGTTAAAGAGTTTTCAATTGCTGTGTTCATATACATTGCTAACAATATTGGTGCTGGCCCATTAATCGTCATGGAAACCGATGTTGATGGACTAGTTAAATCAAATCCATCAAATAAATCCTTCATATCTCTTAAAGTTGCAATACTTACTCCTGACTCTCCAACTTTACCAAAAATATCTGGCCTATGAGCTGGATCTTCTCCATAAAGAGTCACTGAATCAAAAGCTGTAGATAATCTTTTTGCGTCATCATCTTTAGATAAATAATGAAACCTTTTGTTGGTTCTTTTTGGTCCCCCCTCTCCTGCAAACATTCTTTTTGGATCTTCATCTTTTCTTTTGAAAGGAAAAATACCTGTTGCATATGGAAATGAACCTGGAAGGTTTTGAGTTCTTATAAATTTTATTTTATCACCAAGGTTTGTAAGTCTAGGAAATCCAACCCTTGAAATTGCTTGATGAGATAACGAAATATATTTTGTATCAACATTTATTTCTTTATTTCTTACTTTATAAGAAAACTTTCCATTTTTTAATTGTTCTATCGAATCGTCAAAAGACTTTATAACCTCTAAGTTCTCTTCCCCTAGTTTTTCTTTAAGTTCTTCTTGAATACTAGACAGTTCTTTTTTTACAGCTTCACTTTTAGTTAACTTAATTGCTTTTAAAACGGCATCATAATTAGATGCTATTTCAGTTAAGTCTTTTGTTTTTAAATTATAACTTTTTACTGCTGATGAAATGTCTCTCAAATACTGTATTTGAGATGCAGGTATGATTGCTTTTTTTTCTTTAGATGCTTTATCTACAAGTAAGTCTAAACTACTAGTATCAAAGTCAAACTCCTTAGCTATATCTAAAAAGAGTGCATTTACACCAATATCATTAAATTTAGAGGCCATGGTTCCATAAATTGGAAGGTCTATATCTTCTGGCGATCCAGGGTGTCCTGCAAATAATTTATGATTTCTTCTATATTGCTTTCTAATATCTCTAAAAGCATCTTCACTTCTTGGCTTTTCAAACTTGTTCACAATTATAAAGTTTGCAACTTCGATCATTTCAATTTTCTCTAGTTGAGAAGCAGCACCATATTCAGGTGTCATAACATATGCACATTTATCTGCAATTCCAGTTATCGCATCTGAAGCTTGTCCAATTCCAGAAGTTTCAACGATTACTAAATCAAAATTTTGAGATTTTAAAAACTTAGTTACATTCTGAATTTGAGGTGAAAGTTCATTACTTGAATTTCTAGTGGCCAATGATCTTACAAAGATATTATCTAGACCTGCACTTCCAAGCCTAATTCTATCTCCAAGTAAAGCTCCTTGAGATTTTTTCTTTGTAGGGTCTACAGATATTAATGCGATTTTCTTATTTTTAAAGTGCATATGAAATCTTAATAGAAGTTCATCTATTAATGATGATTTACCGGCCCCTCCTGTCCCCGTAATACCGAGAACAGGAATACTCTTTTCTTTAACTTCAAATGGAAGTTCGCCCTTATCTTCAATATAAGTAATAACTTTAGATATTTCGTTATCAGATAAGTTTTCTTTTTTCTTAAATTCATATCCATCCAAAATTTCATAAGTGGCTTTTTTGATCATATCGTCTATGATTCCTTCAAGCCCTAAATTCATTCCATCTTTTGGATGATATATTTTGGTAATTCCTTGCTTTTCTAAAGCAGCAATTTCTTTAAGAGTGATAACACCGCCCCCGCCACCAAAAATTTTTATATGACTGGCACCAGCTTCATCTAGTAACTCTCTAACATATTTGAAGTATTCATTATGTCCGCCTTGATATGAACTAATTGCAACAGCGTGTACGTCTTCATTAATTGCAGCCTGAGCTACTTCAAAAGCTGACCTATTATGTCCTAAATGTATAACTTCAACACCCTTAGACTGTAGAAGTCTTCTCATAATATTTATTGAAACATCATGTCCATCAAATAGACTTGCCGCAGTAACAAAACGTAATTTAGTATTCATACATATCCTATAATTTTAATTTAACACTCCATAAATAGCATTTTTTTACTTAATTAACCACTATTTCATATTCTAGACATGCAAAGCAGCATCTCTTTACAATCTATTTTGCATACAGGACAAAGACTTTTTGCCTCAATTAACTTTTCTTCACAAAGCAAACTTTAAGTATAGGATTTCTATAAAGTTTTATTCACTCTACTAAGACCAACTTAATAAGTTTTTTTTAGAATAAAAATCTCTATTTATTAGACCATTGTTTATAATTGAAAAAACATAAAATTTCAGTAGACTTAATTATATTAATATTTTGCGTCCATAGCTCAGTTGGTTAGAGTATTACCTTGACATGGTAGGGGTCACAAGTTCGAATCTTGTTGGACGCACCATTTATTATCTCCTACAATTATAACTAACTTGCCTATCTGTGATGGTTAAATATGATTCACTTTTTCTGACTTAAGTATAGGTGGTGATAATATCAGTTATATGCAATACAATTTTGGTGTTAATTTTTGGACTAGTGAAAAGTTTGAAATCAATCTTAACTTACTTGCTCTTGGACCTATTGGATCTGATGACGATCTAGATGCTTCTACAACATATGGTCTTTCATTTCTTTGGAAAATTTAAACTTAGAAAAGTAACACCCACATCAAATGAAATGAAATGAAATGAAATGGGTGTTACTAGTTTATGACAAAGATTCTTCTTTTGATTTTTCTTTTTTTAAACTTATTAAATAATCAATTACTAATAGTCCAGCGGCAGTAGATATAGCACTATCAGCGACATTAAATGTAGCAAAATGTGCAGTTCCTTGATAAAAGTCAAACATATCAATTACATAATCTAATCTAAATCTATCAATTAGATTTCCTATAGCTCCACCTAAAATCAAAGCATAAGAAACATTGATTAACATTGTATTTTTCTTATACTTAGCAATGGCATAGCAAAGCCAAAAACAAGCGAGTACTGGAATAATTCTAAGAACAACTACTCTAATCCACTGATGAGACTCACCAAAAGAGCCAAATGCTGCTCCAGAGTTTCTAACATAAGCTAGATTGAAAAGCCCATCAATAACTTTATATGATTCGCCTAAGTAGAAATGTGTATCTACATAAATTTTAGACCATTGATCTAATACGATTATCACCGCAGATATTAAAAATAAAAATACTATTTTTTTCATTTAATAATAATCCTTTGGATTCAACTCATATTTCTCAATTTTTCTAAGAAGTGTCTTCTTAGGAATATTTGCATTTAAAGCTGTCTGATTAATTTTACCTTTGTTTAACATTAAAGCCTGTGTGATAAATTCAGCCTCAAAACGATCTTTAGCAGTTTGAAAGTCCATTCTTACTTGTCCATTTTCAGTACTTGCAAATGTAAACTTATATTGATCTGTAACCTCTTCTGATTGTTCGTCATCAAGTACTGAGTTTTGAATACCTTTAAAATCAATTATTGCATCTTCTTTTTCTTCGACTTCACTGATATTAGTGCCATTTAACATTGTTGCAGGAAGTGCAGACTCTGTAATTTGATCTGTAGATTCCATTATAAAACAATGCTCGATTGTATTTCTTAACTCTCGAATATTTCCTGGCCATCTATAATTTTGAAATAACTCTAAAGCTTTTGGACTCAAGTCTTTAATCTCTAAATTATGAACGTTATTAAAGTATGCAATATAATAATTAACTAAATGTGGAATATCAGATTTTCTCTCTCTTAAAGGTGGTAAATATACTGGTAAAACATTTAACCTATAGAATAAATCCTCTCTAAAAGTTCCATCTTTGATCATATCTTCAAATGGCTTATGAGAGGCTGCGATTATTCTAACATCAGCTGAAATCTCTCTATTTGATCCAACAGGAGTAAATTTCTTTTCTTGTAGTATTCTTAAAAGCTTTACTTGCATCTGAGGAGACACGTCTCCAATTTCATCTAGGAACAATGTTCCTCCTTCAGCAAATTGAAACTTTCCAATTTTTCTTGTGTCTGCTCCTGTAAATGCACCTTTTTCATGTCCAAATAATTCAGACTCAATAAGATTTTCAGCGATTGCTCCGCAGTTTACAGCTACAAACTTATTATCTTTTCTTGGCCCATTATAATGTATTGCTTTGGCAACTAATTCTTTACCAGTACCAGATTCACCTCTAATTAATACCGGAGTATTAACTTGCGCTAGTTTAGATATTACATTAAAAACTTTTTGCATTGAATTTGATTCACCGACAAATTTATCGTCCTCACTATCTCCTAGCGAAAGAGTCGGAGCTGAAAATGCAGTAGTCTCAACCATTGATCTTGCTTTAAGTGCTCTTTTGATTAAAGCGACAAGGTTTTCTGAAGTTATTGGCTTTTCTAAATAATTAAAGGCACCTTCTTTTACGGCCTTAACAGCGTCGCTCACATTAGAGTAAGCCGTTAATATTAATACAATAATAGAAGCATCATGCTTTTTAATTTCTGTTAATGCCTGGATTCCATCCATCTCTGGCATATTTACATCCATTACAACTAGTTCATACTTTTCTCTATAAACTGCGGCAACAGCTTCCTTACCATTATTAGCAACATCAACTTTAAAGTGATGAAACTCTAATGCTTGTTTAACAGATTGTTGTAATACTTTGTCATCATCTACGACTAGTACTTTTTGCATTTTTTATCTCCTAATTAATTATTCATTTTTTAATTTTATAATAAATCTTGTTCCAACATCTTCTTTTGATGACACCTCAATTAAGCCATGATGAAGTTCTATAAAATATTTTACCAAATAAAGACCCAGCCCAGAACCTTTTATTTGATGATTCTCATCATTTTTAACTCGATAAAACTTCTCAAATATATGCTCTAGGTCCTCTTCTTTAATTCCTTTACCTGTATCTCTTATTTCTATATACACCCATTGTTCGTCATCCCAAGTTTTTATGAAGATCTCTTTTCCTTCTCCTGCATATTTGATGGCATTACCTATTAAATTTCCCAAAACTCGGTTAATCAATATAGTATCAATTTTAATTGGATATAGTGGAGATAACTCTTTGTGAATTTTCATCTTCTTAGAATTTGCTTCAAATCTCAATGCATCCACTGTTGATTCTAATAATACATTTACATCCTTAGATTCAATTCTTAAGTCTAGATTTTGAGACTCAATTTTTGTTAAATCAAGTATTGATGAAATAAAATTATTTAACTCTTTAGTTGATTTAATTATATTATCCAGTAATCCTTTTTGATCATTTGAATTGTCATATTGAACTCTTAAGATATCAGCAATTCCTGCAATTTTTGCTACAGGAGTTTTTAAATCATGACTCATTAAAGATATAAAGTTTTGCTTTAGCTTATCCACTTTTTTCAAAACTTTTGTCTCTTCTTCAATTGCATATCGCGATTGATATTCTCCAATTGCTCTAAATGGAACCCATATATAGTAAACAACAAAGATACTTAGTATAATATGTGACAAATGTAATAGAATTCCAAAAAACATATATAAAACAAATGACAGCAAGAACATAAAAAGCATTATAGTCATTGTTATTAAAAGACCTCTTGTGGGCTGCACTTTGGAAATAATGAAAGATAGAAATGCTGCAATTACTATGGCCAAGATATCAGTTATAATATTTGGCGTTTGTTTAATTGTTGTATTTTTCTTTAATGAGTCAATTATTTGAGCATGAACATTTAGCTTTGATGATTTATATTCTTCTTTGCCAAATGGAGTATTTGTATAATCATTGGTATGTGAATAATATCGAGAGCCAACTAAAACTAATTTGTTTTTAAAAAAATTCTTTGGAAAATTTCCAACGACAACTCTATGAAAAGGTATTGTTTTTATCTTACCCTCTTTATTGGGATTGTCTCCATATCTAAAGAATGTAAAAATCGCATCTGCTTCGCTATTGTAGTAAGCACCATTGAAGCTTGTCGCACTTAACCTTGGCTTTAATTTAGTTTCTCTAAGTTTGTTGGCCATCCACAAATGAAATGAGTCTTCTCCAGAAAAATTCAAGATAGCACGCCTTGACACTTCATCTTGTGAAAAGACATTTCCATCCTTATTTATCAAAGCTAGTGAGAATCCTAAGTGCCGTAAGCCTTCTGTTGGAACCTGTTCTCCCCAGGCATCTCGATTTGTTCCGAATCTAAAGATACCTCCATGGCCTTTGTATTGATCAACTTCATAACTAAAGTTTTCAATATATCGTTTTTCCCTTTCATTTTCAGGATCAGTAATTGGAACCAGGTACCCTATTGCATTTGGTTTATCCTTTACAATTTTTTTTATAAATCTTGAATGTGTTGCTTGAGTATAAGGAAATATCTCTCCTAAAAACTGATCACTTTCTTCATCCATATATACCAATACAGTTTCTTGATCTGTTGAGTTTACAATATCTGCTCTAACCCAAAGGTCATAAAAGATTGCATCTAATGAATTAAATGAATATTGAATTAAAAGAAGTATGAATATTATTGTAAAAAACAAGGGATATAAATTGTTATACTCAATATTTTTTAATTTTTTAAAAAAATTATTCATATTCTATATTCTCATCTTGCAAGATATTATATGACTGAAACTCAATTTTTGATGGCGTTTTAAGTAAGATATTTTCTAAAGCCTCAAATTCTTTTTGAGTTTCAACATTTCTAAAATAAAACTCTTGTAAACATTTATCTAATTTGCCGTTCACCTTTGGTTTCGATATTTTTTCAATTAACTTATTAATGGGATTTATAAAGAATAAAAAGTTGTTTAGTATTATCTTACTCTTAATAACTGACAACATACTTAGACTAATAACTTGCAGGGAAAGACCAAATGTTTTTAAGTAATTTGGATTCAACTTTTTAATTTTAATCACACCTAAGACAAGTTCATATTTTTGTTTCTCACTTAGTTTTAAAAGCAAAGATTCCTCTATCAATAAATTCCAATTTAATATAGATGATAATAAAAAACAGGATTTATAATTTCCCTCATATATATATGTCTTAGGTTCTTTTACAGAATATGAATACGACAATGATTTTAAACAATTTGCGAGTTCAGGGTCTTCAATAGAGGTAATCTCTTTAGCATTAAAATAGCTAAGACAAATTTTATCTGCGAACTTTAAAACAATAAAAGTACTTATCAAAACAAGAAATAAATAGATATAGTTTAGTTTGTCAAAAATAGTATAGTTAAACATTCCCAAGGTGACTATCACCAAAAGTATTATAAATATAAATCTAATAGAATTCATTTTTTTCCATAATTTCAAATATTTATAACATTTTATTTAAATATTTAATTTTTTGCTAGTGAGCACATTTTATAACCCCTATCATTATTACAGATTAACACTACCGGTCTCGACTTTTATTCAATATCGCGTTATATATTTGTTCACTAAAACTAAAGCAAATTGGTATGTTTTTTATGGATGAGTTTGATTCATACGAGTTAGAGTTATTGAGATCAAAATCTCGTAAAATCGATAACTTAAAGATTTGCGATAAAACTTTAATATGTGAATGCAACTGCGTTTGCTTAGGTGAAATTAAGAAGTACATAAATAGCAATACTGATTTTAAGTACTTAGCAGAGAAATTTAATTTAGGTACAGGCTGCAAGTCGTGTATCGAAACAATAAAAAACATTGACTTAAAAAGAATATAAAATTGAGAGTTTTTAAACAAGAAGAAGGAGTACATTAATGTCATTTGATAGACTATTATTTGGAACAGCCGGAGTACCTAACTCTACGGCAAAAAAGAATAGCCCAGTTGATGGAGTAAAAGCAATTTCTGAATTAGGTCTGGACTGCATGCAATTAGAATTTGCACACGGAGTAAGAATGAAAGAAGAAGTTTCTTCTGCATTAAGAAAGGTTTCTTATGAATTAAATATTCCTCTAACTTCTCATGGTCCTTACTACATTAACTTAAACGCAAGAGAGCAAGATAAAATTGACTCTTCAGTTGAAAGAATTATTCAAACTGCTAAAATCTCTGATCTTTGTGGTGCTGAATCCATGACTTTTCACGCTGCATTCTATATGAAAGATTCACCATATGATGTTTTTGACCTTGTTGAAAAATCTATGAACGTTATCGAAGAAAGACTTGGAAGATTAGATATAGAAATAGAATTAAGACCTGAACTTACTGGTAAGACTTCACAATTTGGTTCTTTAGATGAACTTGTTACTCTTACTCAAAATGTAAACAGTGTTAAACCTTGCATGGATTTCTCACACTTATTTGCAAGAACTAACAAATACAATACCTACGAAGAAATGGTTGAAGTTTTAGATCACTTGGCCGAAAAGCTTGGAAAAGATGCACTGGATAATATGCATATACATGTTTCAGGGATTAGTTCAAACTCCAAAGGAGATCTTAAACACTTAAATCTAGAGAAATCTAAATTTAACTGGCAAGCAATGCTTAAAGCACTTAAAGATAAAGACTGTAAAGGATATATCATTTGTAATTCACCAAATCTTGAAGAAGATGCAATTATGATGAAAAAATATTACCAAACATTATAAGTATTTATATAATTTGTATTTCAAACCCACTCTAAGAGTGGGTTTTTTTATATCCTAATATTAACTTTATATCTTAGTCCAAAAAATAGAGACTGTGTACTTGCCTTAATATTAGCGTGACTAACATGGTTAAATTCACCAAATATAGATAATTTCCTTTTTTTGTAAAAATTTCTACCAGCCCCGACTACTATTCCATTTGTATGTTGAACGTCATCTAGTCCATTGGCCTGCTTAATTCCGCTTGAGTCAAATAAGCTTATATTAGAAAAGTCACTTCTTAGACGAGAAATATTATATCCAACGCTTAAATAGTTTTTCTTACTTATTGTAAAACTTGCCTTTAGGCCGTATGAAAAGTCTTTAGTATTAAATTCAAAGTTTGTTTCATCATGTAAAATTTTAGTCTTAAGATCTGATTGCTTGAGATAAAAGGTAATAATAGAGTGTCTCATTTGGGCACCTAATTCAAATTGGTAATGAGTTCCTCGAGAAAAGGCTCTATTTGATCTCATTTCTTTTGTTCCAAATTGCTCATAGCCAGTATTGAGACTTAAAAACGCAGCCATACCTTGACTTGAAACAAGACACAAAATTAATATTGAATAGAGAGTAACTTTAGACATACTCCTCCTACATATTAATTTTATCAGTTTTTAAACCTAGCTTAACATCTCGGTTATTTTTTCCCCTTTATAAGAAAATGACTCAAACCTCGCTCGACATTAGAACTTTTTTACCCAGATGAATAAAGTTCATTACTCTGAGATAATAAGTTGTGAAATTTATAATGCTTGCACTCATATTTACTTCTTGTGGTCAAAAGCTTAAGAGCTCTTATTCTAATCTTCACATAAATAGACATGAACTCATCGCTGTTTCCTACGTTAATAGAGATTTAAGTAGTTATAATTTGAGAACTAAAATCCAAAAAACAGTTTCAAATTTAAGCAGAGGTACAGATACTGCTCGTGGGGTTGTTCTTCTTGAGGATACAAATGAACTTGCAGTTGCGCTTGATGGTAGAGATAGGGTTATTGCAATTAGTCCTATCGACGGTTCAACAAGAGACCTTATTGTGGATGGTCAATTAAATGGTGTTATACGATCGATAACTCAATTGGATGATGGGGATATTTTAGTTATTGAAACAAGTAATATAGAAAGATTTAGCAAAGAAGGGCTAAGGCGAACAGCTGGATGGCCAATATCACTTCCCAGTGGAACTCAAATTAGAGACTTAAGAGATAATAGTGGAGACTTTATTGCTTGTGCAGGTGGAACTACTGATCAAGCGAGGATATACGATATCGACGGGAATCAACTTCACGCTACTTCTGGTCCTCCTGGTCATGATGCTAGAGGTTGTGAGCAATTGCTGGATGGAAGATTAGTTGTCGCTTGGGCCGGAGCTGCAGATCAATTAATAGTTTATGATAGTGATTTTTCTAATCCTCAAGTTATAGTCAGTAACCTTGATATAGGAATTATGCCAAACCCAAACTCTATAGCAATCTCAAGAGAAGGAAATATACTTGTTGCAGATACCTCTAGAAATAATGTTATAGAGTTTGACACAAATGGAAACTTCATTCAAAGCTTTGGATCATTTTCAAATTCTCAAGACATTTATATCGTTCCATAGTGGTGTTTAAATTGCACTATTTCCATAATTAGGTAGCACTCTCGCTGACGGATCTAATACATCACAGTTCTCCCATTCTTTATTTGGCATCCAATAGTCTTTAATCAAATTTCCTTTACCAAAATAGAATTCTTCAAAGATCTCTCTATAAAGGAGCGACTCTTTAGTAAAAGGCGTGCAATAATTGTATTTCTTTATTTTTTTATCATAATCATCATCAGAGTATTGGACTTCAGCAAATTCTTTTAAAGAATCTACCATCGAGTGCCCAACAGCATCGCTAAAAGCTGCTTTTTCTCTATATAAAATTGAATCTGGAAGGTAGTCTGCCTCAAATGCTTTTCTTAAAAGATACTTCCCTTGCCCATATGTATTCATTTTTATTTTTGGATCGATACTCATTACAAAGTCTACAAAATCTTTATCGCTAAAAGGCACTCTAGCTTCAAGGCTGTGAGAACTGATGCACCTATCGGCCCTTAATACATCATAGATATAAAGTTCTTTAACTCTTTTAACTGCTTCTTTTTGAAACTCTTTTGGACTTGGAGCAAAATCTGTATACTTATACCCAAAGATTTCATCACTGACCTCACCTGTCATAACAACTTTTATATCAGTATGTTCTTTAATATACTTACAAACTAGACTCATTCCAATGCTTGCTCTAATTGTAGTAATATCCCATGTCTCTAAGCTATAAATAACTTCTTTTAAACAAGACAAGACATCTTCTTTATCAATAATGACTTCGGTATGGTCCGAGCCAATGAAATTTGCAACTTCTTTAGCATACTTAAGGTCAATAGCATCTTCACTCATACCAATTGCAAAGGTTTTTATGGGCTTTTCAGAGTGCTTTTGAGCAATGGAACATACAAGGGATGAGTCTAGTCCACCACTTAAAAGAAAACCGATATTAGCGTCACTATGAAGTCTTTTGATGACACCTTTTTCTAATTTTTCTTTTATACCTTCTAAAGCATCATCAAAAGTAATTTTTGAGTCTATAGTAACTGATCCATGATCGTGAAAAGAAACAAATCTCTCTCCATCGTAAAAGTGACCAGGTGGGAATGGTAGAATTTCTTCACAGTAGTCCATTAGAGCCTTAACTTCACTTGCAAAACAAATCAGCCCCTCTTTAGTCTCTCCATAGAACATAGGCCGTATTCCCATAGGGTCTCTAGCTGCAAGAATTTTTTCTCCATTATGAACAACAAAGGCAAACTCACCATCTAAAGAGCGACATGCTTTTTCAAGTCCGAATGACTCATAAAGTGGAAGTATGACTTCGCAATCACTTTGTGACTGATATTCATAATCGCTAAACTCTTCCTTTAACTTTCTATAATTATAAATCTCTCCGTTGCACACTAGAGAGAGTTCTCCTTTTCTAAAAGGTTGATTACTTCTTGGATGAATATCCATTATCGCCAATCTTTTAAATCCCAACCATACTGAATCCACATTTAGAACACCGTTACTATCTGGACCTCTATGATGAAGCTTTTCCAGCGATCTTAAAAATATGTCTTTTTTTAATTTTTGATCATCAACAATAAGAAATCCACACATAATAGCTCCTTTGGCTATTATATTATCGACTGTTCTTATCTTTCTCTCAATATTTAATAATCAAATAATTAAACTTTTAACAATTTATTAATAATAAATGACTATTTATGATAATATATCAAAAGAGGAGTTGAAATATGGGCCATAACTATCAAATTGATACCCTAGATCGGAAAATTTTATCTATTTTAATGAAAGACGCAAGAACTCCTTATATTGAAATAGCTCGGGAACTAATTGTATCAGGAGGAACGATCCATCAAAGAATGGATAAATTAAAAGAAGCAGGAATAGTTGAAGGAAGTTCTTTAAAAATAAATCTCAAAAAAATAGGACTAGATGTAACTATTTTTTTAGGAATTCATCTTCAAAACACTAAAGAGACTCCAAAGGTCATTCATCAACTTTCGAAGATGCCCGAAGTTGTCGAAGCTCATTTTACGACTGGAAACTTTTCTCTTTTAATAAAAGTTCATACAAAAAGTATTTCGGATTTTCATTACTTTTTATCTCAAAAGCTTCAATCTATCGAAGCAGTTCAATCAACAGAATCTTTCATCAGTCTAAATACACCGATCATGAAAGATATCTCATTCTAGAGAAATTAACTTTATAAGATTTTTTTTATAAATGTTTCATGAAATTTTTCAAGAAGATTTTCTTTACTAATGAATTGATCTGCACTTATATAAGTTTGTGAATTCATACCACAAGGATTAATTTTAATAAGTTCATTGAACATTTCTTTATCATAGATTAAGTTTAATGCTAATCCATGCTCAGTCACAAAACGGTTTAGTCCAAGACCAATAGAAGCTATCTTCTTTTTCTCTCTCCAAACTCCAATCAATTTTTTCGCAGCTAAAAGCTTATCAATACCCAGATCAGTTAATACATCTTTTGTGGATTTAAGCATCCAACACATTAAATCATCTAATGTTTGTTTTTGATTAATATCTACGATTGGATAGAATATCCATTGCCCAGGATAGTGAAAAGTTATTCCTCCACCTCTGTGAATCCTATGAACTTTGAAAGTTAAACTAGAAACAAGAGCTTCATCAAAATCTAAAAGGTCCTCTCTTCCGCGTTCATTTCCTCGTCCTAATGTAAAACAATGTGGATGATTACAAAATATATATATTTTTAATTTTCTATTTTCTTGAATAAATTCTTGAGCTCTCTTTTGAAAAGCAAGAGCTTCTTCATAAGGCCAGTTCCATTTTTTTACAATAGCGATATTGTCTCTAAAGCTTAAATCTATATCTTTAGGAAATTGAAATGAACCAAACTGATTAACCATTCTTTTTATTCTCATCCATAAACTTTAAAAAGTCTGCAGCTTTATATGAGCTTCTAACCAAAGGTCCACTAGCACAATAGTCAAATCCAATATCATATGCAATTTTCTTTAAATGCTCAAACTCATTTTCTTCGTAGTATCTTTGAACTTCAAGGTGAGCAAGTGTCGGTCTTAAATATTGACCGAAAGTTATAATATTAACTCCAACTCCTTTTAAATCTATCATTGTTTGAGTTAACTCTTCTTTTGTTTCTCCCAAACCAACCATAATTGAAGACTTGGTCCATACTGACGGATAATTTTCATTATAGAATTTTAAAGCCTTTAAAGTTTTTTCATAACCAGCTCTTCTATCTCGAACTGGATGCGTGAGTCTTTTTACAGTTTCAATATTTTGAGCGATAACAAATGGCCCACTTTTGGCCAATGTGTGCATATGCTCATCTTCACAATTAAAGTCAGGAATTAAAACTTCGACCTTTACCTCTTCGTGATCTTCATTAACTTTTTTTACAATACTTGCAAATTGTCCGGCACCATAATCTACTAGATCATCTCTATCGACACTTGTAATAACAAGATAGTTTAAATTCATTAGCTTGACCATATCGGAAGCTTTTTGAGGCTCATTGGGGTCTGTAACTCCCTTTGGGTTTCCTGTTTTAACATGACAAAACTTACAAGCTCTTGTGCAAGTATCACCTAAAACCATCATAGTCGCGGTTCTAGCTTCCCAGCACTCACCGAGGTTAGGACATTTTGCTTCCTCACAAACTGTGAACAAGTTTTTTTCTCTTAGAGAAGCTTTTATTTCATTATAGTTCTCACCACGAGGTATTTTAGATTTCAAATATCTAGGTTTTCCCGTTAGATTTTTCTTTCCATATTTTTTAAAAATTGTTTCTGTCATAGTGCTTATATAGCATAGATATAGACTAAAGGTCTATGATCTAAAGCTTACTCTTCTAGAGCATTTAGCCCCTCTTTTGCTTCAAGATATGTTTTTACATTTTTTACAGAAGATATCTTCCATTTTTCATCAATCATTTTTAACTCAGCAATTTTACGTACTTCAGAGCTATAAATAGAACCATCTGATGTTTTCGTTTGAAATTTAGTAATATATGTAATTGTACATTTAGTATCGTTACAACTTTTAGCTAAAACTTCAACTCGTACATTACCAACTTTTGACTGCTCCTGGTATTGTTTAAACTCTTCTTCACTCATAGCATTAATTGAATCTAAAAGTTCTCCTACTGCATATTTTTTATAAGAACCTTGCTCAAGACCCTCTGTAGCTTTCTTAACAAATGCCTTCAGTGAACCTACTGGTGATTTATTACTTTCAAAACAAGAACATAGTGAAACCAATAAGAGTCCCTTAATTAAATTTTTAATCATTTCAAATACTCCATTTTAAATCCTAACATTTCTAGTATACCAGAAAAGTGACTCCAACCATAAGTGGAGTTTTCTTCTTTAAATCTTAACCCAAGCTCATTATCCTTTACGCTTAGTGTGCCTAAGTATCCAATATCCTCTAGCCTATAACCTCTTAGCTCTGAACTAACTTTATATTCAGTACATGATTTATTTATACTTCCAGAAATGACCCTAAGGTAACAACTACTCTTGTCCCAGTTCAATAGATATGCTTTAAGTTCATTGTTATTATTACTAATAAGTCTTAAGGGTATTTTTTTTAGAACAGGTGCAAAAACTTCATTTTTTTTATAAATTGAGTTTCTATAGGCCAAGGACAGCTCATTTGAAAGTATTTGATAAAAGTAATAAAGTAAAACTATATAAAATGCTGTCAAAACGATACTTATCTTACTGAAATGAAAAATCATAGTATAAAAAGAATAAAGTAAACACGTTAGTCCGAATGATAAGAAAAAAGCTTTACTTACTTTTTTTGAAAGATAAATAAAAAAAGCAGATATAACAGCAAAAATAACAATTGCTTGGTGAGAGACTAGAAATGTTTCTAGATTTGAAAACTTAAATGGACTTATAGAGTTACCAATTGCACTTATTACAAAAAGATAAACTATAGACACAATTAGAAAATAAATTTGATTCCAAAGAACGCCGTTTCTGTAGTATAATTTCATAATATACATTATACTACTTTTAGAGAAAAAAAACATGAAAGAAGAATTAGAAATCAATTTTTCCTGCATCCATTGCGATTCCTGCAGACAAATATGCCCTGAGGGTTCTGTACTTTATAATAAGAATGGATATGCAATTGATAAGTGGTCATGTGTAGCATGTGAGCTATGTGTACAGGTTTGTCCAGTAGATGCAATCAAAAGTGCTAATTCTTAAATACTAATTTGTTTCTCTCAAATGAAAATCTTTCATCAATATTCTTTAAATTTGAAATTTTTACTCCTGATTCTTCTAAAAAGTCTTTAAAAGCATCATCTGATTTTAACAATTTACTCATACTATTTTTATATCGCTCTAGCGTCCCAAAATCCCAATACTCACAACAATCTACATTTACAAAATTTGGATTCACCTCATTGAAGTTTATTACAGTTTTAAAAAAGTTACTTTTTCCCTGTACATTTTTTAATTTTTCTAAATTTATATGACTCATTCCAGTATAAGTTATTAGGTTCTTCTCTTTTTTAGAATCCTTTTTATCTATCAGACCTACAATTCTGTCATCACTAAGCCTTAATCCTCCATACCCACCTTTTGGATCAACTGAATATACCAACAATGTTGCAGCCTCTTTTTTTACTTTTCTTTCAAATTCTTCAATTTTTTCTTCAGATAATATTATAAATTGGTCACTATTTATAATAAGTAAGCTTCCTTTATATCCTAAATTCTTTGCAATATTATGGACTGCTCCGCCAATATCTAAGACCTTATCTTCTTCAATAAATTCAACATTATTGAATATTGCTTTGTCTCTTACAAAATTTTTGATCTTTTCTTTTGAGTTATATAAGTTTACATAAACTTTTTTAGGTGAAAATCTCTTAGCGTATTCAACTTCAAGTTCAAGAATTGATTTATTAAAAATTGGCCATATTACCTTAGGTAGGACTTTACCAATCTCTCCCATCCGAGTTCCTTTCCCAGCTGCTAGAATGAGGACATTATCAACTCTCATAGTATATACCAAAGAGTAATTTTCTTAATTTAGAATATTTTTGATCTTTTAACATATAGCCTTTTAACTTTTCCATTGCAAAACCAATATATTTTAAATACCTCTCATCCTTTCTTTGATTATAAATATATGCAAAACTTCCTACAGCTTTAAATACTCTTTGTATTGCCATATCAGTATACAATTTATCAAAACTTTCATAATCATCTTGTCTTGATATCTCTTTCATTTTCTCAAAATAATATTTTTTTAGCTTCTCTTTATTGGAATTACTCAATTCATAATAACAATCATCCAATAGCGAGCACAGATCGTACTGGGCTATTCCCATTCTAGCATCTTGGAAATCGATGATTTTATAATCATCATCTGAGACCATTATATTTCTTGAGTGGAAATCTCTATGAGTCAATATCATTTCTTGTTCAGAGAGTCTTACACACAGAGGTCCTAACTGATTAGATATCTGATCTAGTAGTTTTGGGTTATCTACTTTCAATAACAATTTTAAAAAGTATTTGATCGAAAAATTCATCTCAGATTTTAATTTATCATAATCAAATTTTTCTAAAAATTTATTTGAATCTAATATGCTTTTTTTATTTATAGACTGTAGTTCAATTAGTTTGTTTATAATATTTTTATATATGTTAAACTCTTCATCAAGAGATTCTATATTCGAGAGTTGACTTAGTAATGTTAAATCTCCTAAATCCTCCTCTAATATATACCCTTTATTTAAATCCATATCATATATTTTTGGAACACAAACATTCTGTTTTTCTAAAAACTCTTGAACTTCAACGAATTTATTTTTCTCTTCTGTCGGGTTATCTAAACAGACGACATAAGATTTTTTTTGAGTAAAGACTCTATAATACCTTCTCGTTGAGGCATCTCCAGTTAGCTTGTCTATATTTTCAATATTAGTCTTATCTTCTATTTTCTTTTGCGAATTTGAAAACAATTGTTCAATAAATAATCTTTCTGAAACTTCGGGTTTCATGACTTCTTCCTTATACTTCTTAAAAATCTATAAAATGCTTTTGTCGATCTTTTATACTCTCTTTTTTTCTCACCTCTAGAATTTTCAATTACAAATGCTTTAAATAAAGCCTCTTCCCTTGAAATAACATTAATATCTCCAAGTTGCATCGAAAAATCAATTGAGTTTCTATTCTGTATTTGTAACCAAGATAAATATGTATCACTATCTATATTCAACTTTTCTAATAATCTGAACGCCCATTTGTGAATTTTTGTTTTTTCAAAAGCATTTAGTCTCAATAGTGGTAATATATTTGAGGCATCTAAACTCCCCGTAGGGATTATAATTTTTTTCTTATAAAGGTTTTTTTCTGTTCTTATAAGCTCAAATGTTAAAAGGCATAATAAAAGACTTTCATTTTGAACATATTTTTTAAAGAGTCCTGTTGATATGAATATTTTTTTCTTTGGTAGAGAGAAATGGTAAGGCCTATCATCTTTTATAAAGTAGATCTTTACTCTTTGTTTTTTATTTTGAAAAAAAACGGAATTATTTTTAGTGATTTTATCTGCAAGATGCTCTATATATTTTTTATTAGACTGGTTTAAATATATTCTATTAACTCCAGGTGTATTTAAAAATTGCTTTTCGAATCCAGACAAATGTTCAACAAAGTCTTTCTTTTCATATTTTAAATAATCTTTTAAATATATTTTTTTATCTTCTTTACTCGTGGAGAACATTGAGCATGACATAACGAAGATTAAACAAAATAAAAAAGCAGGCATATGCCTGCTTTTTATTATTTGTCTTTGTAATTGTTTACTTTGTAGCAACGTCTCTACCTTCCATTACAGGTGTATAAATTGTGAAGCCAGCATAAATTTTATTTGGGTTTTGAATTAGTGGTCTATTATTATCCCAAATATTTTTCCAATATTTCATCGTCCCATAAGTATCTGTTGAGATGCCTCCAAGAGTATCTCCATTTTTTACCAAGTATGGATTCCCCTCAGGATTCCAAGAAAATGCTTCAGAGGGAGCATAATAACTAAGCTTTGTTCCCACAGGAGCAATTTGTCCTTGTATTAATTTACCTTCATTTAATTCAGCGATTTCTCTCCACTTTGAATAATCACCATAAATTTTAAAAGCAACCATCATTAAAGTATCACCTTTTACAACAGTATACTCCATTTGAGATTCAACTTGATCAATCACGATCTCTTCACCATTAGATACTTCATCTTCATTAGGTATTTCATCTCCAATAGATGCAAGTTCATCTTCACTCTCATCTAAAGTCTCATCAGATAATGCTAACTCATCTGTATCTTCTAACAACTCATCTGAATCCGTAAGTTCTATTGCATCAGAGCTTTCATTAGTTGTGTTTTGCTTTCTTGCTGAACATGAAATTAGTCCAAGTAATAATAATGACATTAAAATAATTTTCATTGAATACTCCTTCAATATTTTTTTATACACACTTATTATAAGTATATACAAAAAATTAATTTAGAGGAAAAATTCTGCCGCAAGGTCTAATAATGTATGAACATCTCTTGTTGATCAATTGAGTCGTGTATTCTTTGTACAAGCCTGTCAAAATGTTCTTCATTTTCTAGAAAATCCAAGTCATCAGTGTCTACTATTAAAGACTTTCCAAGGTCATACTTGGCATACCAATCATCATAGTAATCATTTAACTTGGTTAAATAATCAACAGGTATCGTTTGTTCATAGTCTCGACCTCTCATTTCAATTCTTTCTAGAAGTTTGGGAACACTTCTTTTTAAAAATATCATCAGAGTTGGCGGGCTTAAGTAACTGATCATAGACTCATAGAGACCTCTATAGTTCTCATAATCTCTTTTATCTAGATCACCTTGTTCATATAAAGCTCTGGCAAAAATATTGGCATCTTCGTATATAGATCTATCCTGAACAGAACTTCCGTTACTGCTTTCAATTATTTTATGTGTATTAAATCTATGATTGAGAAAATAAACTTGCAGTGGAAAGCTCCATCTACTCATATTGTCATAAAAATCTGACAAATATGGATTATCCTGCACAGATTCATAGTAAGGTTTCCAATTTAAACGTTCTGATAACTTTCTAGTTAGTGTTGTTTTTCCACCACCGATATTACCGGCCACAACAACGAACATATTATTTGTACCACTAGATAGCTCTTTATACGCATTATTTAGCATCATCTCTCCCTACATCTTGTATATGTCATTCGTACCAAATTCCGACTAAAACAGTCAAACTCTTATAAAAGATTTAATATCCCTGCAAAGTGTTATTTATTTACGTTGAGTTCTAACTCCTATAAAATACACAGGATGAAGCTTTTTAAACTAATTTTTATTTATATTTTTATTTTATGTTCTGCCTTTTCTCAAGACTTACTAGAAGACCTTAGTGCACAAGGCTCAATTGGAGATTCATCTCAAATTTTTACTGAGCGAGTTATTACGATTGGTAGATCTCAAAAGATATTTATTTTAACAAATACCAATTCAATGCTAAATAAAGGTGACTTTATAACACTTATAATTAATGATAAAGATGCCGCTGCACGTGCTGTTGTTGCAAAAAACCACGACTCTTTAGTTGGAATTAAAATCTTAAAAATTTACTCACTAAACAATTGGTCCAAAATATACAAAGGTATGGATATCAAAATCCTTAAAGGTGATGACAGTATTCTTTTTGTTAAGGAAAAGCCAAAAGAAGAAAAAGAAGCTGAAGACTCTAAAATTTCTGATGAAGAAGACCTATATGCTGAAGAACTTGCTTTGGAGAGCACATTTGAAGGTGACTTTGGCAAAGATAAAAGGTTAATTAAACCAGATAATATTCTTAATGGTGCATATGGATTTAAAACAGTAACTGATGAAAGCTCTGGTACTTCAGGTATTGGTGGGCACGAACTTACTGGTGGATGGGCATATCAGTTTAAAGATAACATTTGGATTGAAGGTCTTTTTACTGCTTGGATTTTAAATGATTATCCTGCAGATAATAAACAAACAATTGTTAGCCGATATACATTTAGATTAAAGTACACTGTTAAATTACCTTTCTATTCATTTGCCATGCCTTATATTGGATACCAGATCAATACTGTTGATAGTCCAGATGCAAGTATCGGCCAACAAACAAATGACACCACAGCTTTGGCTCAAGGTCAAATCGCGGCAGGAGTAACTCTTTTAAGAAGGCTTGTACCTGGATGGTTTGTAAAGGTTGACCTTGGTACTGACATGCTAAACGTTGGAGCTGCAATTGAGTTTTAAATACTTGCTACTATCAAGTCTTATCTTATTGTCCTCATGTGGGCTTAAGACAAAACCGACATCAAACAAAGGAAGACTTAAGTCAATTTCTCAAAAATATATAGACCAGTTTAAAAGAGTAAACCCTTAATGAGTCTAATTCTTGCAACCGGATCAAACCTTGGTGATTGCTTAGAAAATCTATCTTTAGCAAAAGATCTTTTATCTAAAGAATTTAACTTTTTAGCTCAAAGTGAAGTATTCACATCAAAAGCTGTTGAAGTTAGCGATCAGCCTGACTTTTACAATCAGGTTCTTGAGTTTGAGCTTCCTAAAAGTGACCCAGATCAAACTATGCTTCGAATCCTAGAAATAGAGAACAGTTTAGGACGAATTCGTACGACAAGGTATGGTGCAAGAACAATTGATATAGATATTATTTTTTGGGGACTAGAGAATTTGAAAACTAAAAACCTTCAAACACCTCACCCTAAGTGGCAAGAGCGCAGTTTTGTTGTGAAACCTTTGCAACAGTTACCGTTCTTTCAAACTTTAAAAAAATGTTTTACAATTGTTAAGTCATTTGAAATTGATGCTCAACCTATTAAAAGGAATTAATAATGGATTTTTCGTTATCAACAGAACAAAATGAAATTTATGAAATGGTTACTAAATTTGTAAAAAATGAAATCATTCCTTTTGCTGCTAAGTATGATGAAGAAAGTATATTTCCTCATGAACAGTTTAAAAAAGCTTGGGAACTTGGTTTAATCAACACATGTATTCCAGCTGAATACGGTGGAGCTGGCTTTTCAACTCTAGATTCAGTAATTATAGGTGAAAGACTGGCTTATGGATGTATGGGAATGAATTCATCATTTATGGCCAACGACTTAGCATTATTACCTATTGCAATTGCAGGAACTCACGAACAAAAAGAAAAATTTTTAAGGCCATTTACTGAAGAGTTTAAAATCGCTTCATTTTGTTTAACAGAGCCTTCTAATGGATCTGATGCTGCAGGTATAAAAACAACTATTAAAGACGGTGGTGATCACTGGATAATTAATGGTGAAAAAATGTGGATTACAAACGCTGGTTTTGCAAATTTGTTTGTAGTTTATGGAACTATAGATCCAAACCTTAAGCACAAAGGTATAAGTGCAGTTATTGTACCTGGTGATACCAAAGGTATCATCAGGGGTAAAAAAGAAGATAAGATGGGACACAGATCTAGTGACACCCGCTCTGTTAGATTTGAAAATGTAAAGGTTCCAAAAGAGAATATGCTTGGACAACCAGGTGAAGCTTGGAAAATAGCAATGCAAACTCTAGATCATTCAAGACCTCTTGTTGCTTCAAGTGCTGTTGGAGGTGCTCAAAGAGCAATGGATCTTAGTGTTGAATATGCAAAAGAAAGAAAGCAATTTGGTGTTGCAATTGCAAAACATCAAGCAATTGGTTTTATGGTTGCTGAGATGGCCATGAAAGTAGAAGCTGCAAGGCTCTTAACTTATAAAGCTGCTTCTTATTTAGATAAAGGAATTAAAAATACCGAAATAGCTAGTTACGCTAAAGCTTTTGCATCAGATTCATGTATGCAAATAGCGACAGATGCCGTTCAAGTATATGGCGGGTATGGTTACTCAAAAGAATATCCAGTTGAAAAGATAATGAGAGACGCAAAGTTAATTCAAATTTATGAAGGAACAAGTCAAATTCAAAGATTAGTAATCGCTAGAGAAGTTTTTAGCAAATAAATAATAAATATAACAAGGAGATAATATGAATATATTCGTATGTGTAAAGCAAGTCCCTGACACGGAAACAAAAGTTAAACCTAATGGTGACGGAACATTCATTGAAACAGAATCAATCAAGTGGATTATGAACCCTTATGATGAATTTGCTGTTGAACAAGCTTTACTAGTTAAAGCTGCCAACGCAGGATCAACTGTAACAGTTGTAAGAGTTGGAAGCGTTAAAGATACTGAAGCTTTAAGAACTGCTATGGCCATGGGTGCAGATGACTCTATCTTAGTTGAAGCTGAAGACAATTTAGATTCTTATTCAATTGCAAAAGCTTTAAAAGGTGCAATTGAAAAATCTGGAAAAGCTGCAGACCTAGTTCTTTGTGGAAAACAAGCAATTGATGATGACTGTTTACAAGTTCCTCAAGTTTTAGCGCAAATGATGTCTCTTCCATCAGTTGCTGTAATCGTTGGTTTTGAGCAAGATGGTGAAAAAGTAACAGTTAAAAGAGAAATTGAAGGTGGAGCTTTAGAAGTATACGAAGTAAACACTCCTGTAGTTCTTGCAACAAACAAAGGAATAAATACTCCAAGATATGCATCTTTACCTGGGATTATGAAGGCAAAAAGAAAACCTCTTCAGCAATTAACTTTAGCTGATGTTGGCGTTTCTGATGACGATAGAAGAGTAAAGTATTCTAACTTTCAATTACCTCCAGAAAAGCCACCTGGTAAGAAATTTGATGCATCAGATGAAGCTAATGCTGCTTCAGTTGTAACAGAAGTTGTTGGATTATTAAGAAACGAAGCAAAAGTAATATAAGGATATAATAATGGCAAAAATATTAGTTTATTCAGAATTAAATAAAGGTTCTATCAAACCTGTAACTCTAGAAATTTTAGGAAAACTTGGCGGACATGAAGCTCATGTTGCTGTAATTGGTGATCTTGCTGATGATCAAGTAAAAGTTTTAGCAGAATATGGAGCTGCAAAAGTACATAAACTTAAAGGTGATAATTTAGATAAGTATTCTCCAGAAGGTTACACTAATGCATTAAACGACTTTATCTCTAAAGGTGGATTTGATTATGTATTTGCTGGTGCAACTTCTGCTGGAAAGGATTTTATTCCAAGACTAGCAACTTCATTTGATGCCGGTGTAGCAAGTGACTGTACAAACTTCTTATTTGAAGGTGATAACTTTGCAGGAACAAGACCTCTTTTTGCTGGTAAATGTTTAGCTAAAGTTGAACTTCAAGGTCCAAAACCTCACTTTATAACTGTTAGGCCAAATGCTCTTGGAATGCCAGAAACAAAAACGACAGGTGCAGGAGAAGCAGCTGATGAAACAGTAAATGCAGGAGATATTAAAGCTGCAATCAAAGAGATCATTGCTTCAGCAAGTGAAAAAGTTGATTTAACAGAAGCAAACATCATCGTATCTGGTGGTAGAGCTATGAAAAATAAAGAAAACTTTGTAATTCTTAATGAGTTAGCTGAAGTTATTGGAGCTACAGTTGGAGCTTCAAGAGCTGCTGTAGATTCAGGATATGCTGAGCCAAGCATGCAAGTAGGTCAAACAGGAAAAACTGTTGCTCCTACACTTTACATAGCTTGCGGTATTTCTGGAGCTATTCAACATTTAGCAGGTATGAGAACATCAAAAGTTATTGTTGCTATCAACACTGACCCAGATGCTCCAATCTTTACTAAAGCTGACTATGGAATTGTTGGTGACCTTTACAAGATCGTTCCATTATTAAAAGAAGAGTTCAAAAAGATCTTAGGATAATTTCTAAATATTAAAGGGAAGGTTTAATAACTTTCCCTTTTCTTTTTTCACTTATGAAACAAAAATTGATCGGTTTAGTTGCCGCATATATATTCAAAATATTAAGACTTACCTACAGGTATGAACTTATATTTAAAAAAGAGTCTGATAAAGATTTATTTAAAAGACTTATCCACACAAAAAAACCAGATATCAATAACAATGCTGTTATTGCTTTCTTTCATCAAGACGAGCTTTGTATGCTTCCTTATTTTATGCATAAAAAAATAAGTATCTTAGTTTCTCTTTCAAAAGATGGGCAAATCATGACTGAAGCAACAACAAGAATGGGATATATACCTGTTAGAGGCTCCTCCTCTAGAGGAGCTGTTGCTGGGTTAATAGCAAGTATAAAAAAAGTAAAGGATGGCTACTCAAATGCAATTGCTGTTGATGGGCCTAAAGGCCCTATCTATAAAGTCAAAGATGGCGTTGTAGCAATAAGTAAAAAAACACAAAGACCTATAATACCATTGAGATCTTATCCTTCTAAAGCTAAGACTTTTGAAAATGCTTGGAATAAAGCGAAACTGGCCTACCCATTTTCAAAGATTGAAATAATTGTAGGCGAAATAAAAATGTATGAAAAAGAAGATTTAGAAATAATGCTTCAGAGCCTTAATTAGAATCAATAATTATTTCACCCGAGTAGTTACTTAGTACTAAATAGAAACGGCCATAGCCTCCAACATTAAAAGCTTTAACATTAAAATCACTACCCACTCTCTCATTTACATCTAAGGAGATGGTAGAGTTTACACCATTAGATTTAATTCGATAAGAAGATCCATTCGTTTTAACAGACTCGATATTTATCAAAGGCATTTCAATACCTTCAATAGTTATAAGCTTCATTGTTAGATTGCTAGAAATAGAATTTGATTTCGCCGATTTTGCCTCAAACAGAGTATCTCCATTCGTTTGAAATTCCTTCGCTGTGAATTCAACTTTAGATGAATCCAATGTAAACTCTCTTTGAGATATAGTAATAGGCTCATTTGAATCACCAACAAAATAAAGGTCTACATCTAAGTTACTGCAAGTTGTATTTTTACAATTTAATTGCCCAGAAAAGCGTTTATTAGTACTCGAAAAATTCATAGAAGCATTATACGCATACGCATTATCTACCATTTGAATAATTGCTCTCTCTTCTCTAAAAGTATTATCCATATCAACATATTTAATTTTTAGTTCTAATCCAGACTTACCTTCTTCTAAAGTTAAATCACTAATCTTACTTTTGACAGAGCTAGCCTCTATAAGGCCAGCACTTTGATCAACGATATTTCCACTAACTCTTGCATTGCAGGAGATAAAGATAATAAGCAGAAAACAAAAAGAAATAAAATTAGTTTTTTTCATCAATATACCTATTAGTTAATTGAGTAATCAAACTCATATCCTTTTTCACAGTTAACAAACTGACCTACAATAGTATAATCACCTTGAAGAGAATCAACTTCAACAATTTCAAACTCATCTCTTTCAACATAATATAATATTTCAATATTTCTATCAGATTCAATTTTTTCATTATTTACATACGGACCGTAATCTTCTCTTTGATCATATTGTACGACTTGAAAAGAGTAATCACCTGTTACAAAACTAGGTGTAGCTAATCCAACTTCATTTGGACCTGCTTCTTTTTCTAATTCAAAAAACTGATGTACATATTGCTCTGCTGGAGAAATATCATGAATCAAAATATCTCTTTCATGAATTCCATCTTCATTTACATATTCACATTTAGTTCCAGTTAATGAACCACTTCTTATCATATCTTCAGTCTCAGATGCAGACCTGATTTCTTTATCTACTTTTTGAGAAGCTTCTTTTTCAAGAAATGCATTCTTACAAGATGCTACAAAAACTAGTAATAATAATAATGACTTTTTCATTTTAACTCCTATTGATATTTATACATCTATAACAAGCAAATCAAATGCCAAGAATGACTAAATGTTTTTAATAACTTAAAGCTTCGATAAAGTTATTTTTCGTATAAATTTTATACAACTGTTTAGTTAATAGTATCTATTGTTTTTACAATTTGTGATCAAAGTCACTTGTACTTTCAAGAACTTACAACTAAAGTTTTTTTTAATTAATAATTTTAATATGACGATTAGTTATTATAAACAAACTTTAAGGTTACTATGAATAAAATTAACTACAGCTGGTCTAGTGATGATCATGAACAAGAGGAAGAACTTGCAACCAGACATGACCTGCAGCTAACAAGAAGATTTTTTCACATGTTATGTGGCTTTGGAATTGCTACTCTATATTGGCTTTCATTTTCTCATACTCAAATGATCCATTTGCTTGGTACTTTAGCTTGTGTTCTATATGTAGTTGAACAAATTAGAATAAATTATCCCAAAATGGCATCTAAGTTTTTACCTCTTTCAAGACTTGTAATGAGGGCCGAAGAACAACTTAAAGAATCGGCAATGGTGCCTTATGCATTTGCAGTTTTACTTTCAATACTTACATTTCCTAAAGTCATAGCTTTAATCGCTATTTATACACTTGCCATTAGTGACCCTTTGTCTGCTATATTCGGCATTAGATATGGAAAGCGAAGGATTGTTCCACACAAATCCCTCGAGGGCTCGACTGCATTTTTCATTTCTATGTTTTTAATTTCATTTATCGTTTTGGGCTTTTTTTTACAAATTAGTGCAACTTTTATATTTTTTATTTCTTTATTTATTTCATTAGCTACCACTGTTTTTGAGATGATACCTTTTAAAATTGACGACAATATAACGATTCCACTTTTTGTATCTTTCATTCTATGGATTACGTTAGCAACCTTTGGGATAATGCCATTATGAGTATAAGTGTTTTCGATATTTTTTCAATTGGCATTGGCCCATCGAGCTCTCACACAGTTGGTCCAATGAAGGCTTCATATTTATTTATCAAAGAACTACAGAGAAAAAGAGCTCTAAAAAAAGTTAAGACATTAAAATGTGACTTATATGGATCTCTTGCTCTTACAGGTAAAGGACATGGTACTGACAAGGCTGTTATACTTGGGCTTAGTGGCTACACACCAGAAACGATAGATTCTGATAACATTGAAAACATTCTTAAAGAGGTAAAAAAAACAAATAGACTTAACCTTGTATGCTTAAAGCAAGCTATAAGTTTAAATTTTTCTCTAAAGTCTGATTTAAAATTTCACAGAAGAGTATCAATGCCATACCATCCTAACGCTATGGCCCTTGCCGCTTTTGACAAAGATGGAAAAGAGATTTTCAAAGAGATTTATTATTCAGTTGGTGGTGGTTTCATTCTAACTGAACTTGAAGCAAGTGCTGATAAGAGCATAGAAGCTCATACTTCTAAAGTTAAATATAACTTTGATAATGCTAAAGAATTATTAGAATTATGCTCTAAACATAGACTAACTATTCCAGAGCTAATGCTAAAAAATGAACTAACTTGGAATAAAAAACAAAAGGTTTATGCTGATATAAATACACTTTGGGACGTTATGAATAAATGCATCCAAAGAGGTTTTAAGAATGAAGGAATTCTTCCTGGTGGACTAAAAGTTAAAAGAAGAGCCCCTGATGTTCATAAAAATATGCTTAAAAATACCGAAAAAAATCTCAGTGATACTCTTAGTGTTTTAGATTGGGTAAACTTATATGCTCTTGCAGTAAATGAAGAGAATGCAGCTGGTGGGCAAGTCGTTACTGCTCCTACAAATGGTGCTGCTGGAATCATACCTGCTGTATTAAAGTATTATTTAAACTTTTATCCTAAGGCAACTGATCAAGGAATCATAGACTTTTTTCTAACAGCTGGAGCAATAGCAATTCTTTATAAAAAAAATGCCTCTATAAGTGGTGCTGAAGTTGGCTGCCAAGGCGAAGTCGGCGTGGCATGCTCCATGGCCGCTGCTGCTTTAACTCAAGTCATGGGTGGAACTACTGAGCAAGTGGAAAATGCTGCAGAAATTGCAATGGAGCATAACCTTGGACTTACATGTGACCCTATTGGTGGTCTCGTGCAAGTTCCTTGTATTGAACGAAATGCTATGGGTGCCATCAAAGCTATCAATGCAACAAGATTGGCCTTACACGGAGATGGATCACATTTTGTTTCTCTTGATAAAGTTATTAAAACAATGAAGCAGACAGGTAAAGATATGAAAAAACAATATAAAGAAACTAGTCGTGGTGGATTAGCTGTTAACATTACAGAATGTTAAATATTGCCTCTATCTTCATTTTTTTATCTGCATTCAATTTTTTCAAATTTTTTTAAAATTAATATTGGATTTGTATTTAGCATGACATCATCAGCTACTACGAAGCTCATTGAATTATTTTTAGACATAGTTTGTAGTTCTTTTTTTCCTATTTTTAAATATTCATTTAAATCTAAACTATTCTTATAGCTAAAAAAGTTCCATCGTTTATCCTTATGCATGAGTATTTTTGAAAATTTATTGTTTTTAATCTCAAAATTTAAATTTATAAGTTCTCTATAACGACTATTAACGAATCTTTTTCCTGAACATCTTTGCAAATCTAAACTACATAGGACCTCAGTATCAGAACTATCATCTTGAACATCTTCATACTTCAAAAGATCTATCAATAGTTGTGCAGAAACCACACTATCACTATCGATTAAAGGATAAGAGAACCTAACTTGTGTATCTTGATTATATCTTAAGATTTCATTATAAATATCAACCTCTTGTGTAAAAGCGTTATTTAAAACCTTTTCTAATCTTATATTTGAAGTTTCTAAACTATCATAATATGGATATGATAGCGCCAACTCATATTGATTTAATTCACCTTCATTTTTTACAACAATGGCCTCTTCCCTTTGTTCAAAACATTTTTCTCTTCTTTTAACATTCGCAACTATTTTTATTTTCAATTCATGGCTAGTACTGTTGACTAAGTCTGTATAACTAATTGTGACTTGCTCTTTTATCTCTTCAAGCTTCTTAGGTGTAAAGACCAACTCAATAAAACAATCTTTTGAAAAAGTATTTTTACATATATTATTTTCGGTTGAACTTATGACATTAAATTGAGTTGAATCAGTAGAGGAAAATCCATTTATTTCGATTAAATGTCCATTAGGATTTAGAGAAATAAGTTTTCTATATTTTGTCTTTTTATAAACCTTACCAAGATTAATAGTTTTACCTTGCAAGTAATTAAGCGTAACGATTCCACTTTCAGTAGTCTCTGATTCGATCTCAACCTTATAATAAAAGTTTAAAAATGAGTTTGAATTATTTAGCTGGAGACTTACTAAATTGTTGTATATTCCTGAACTCATTAAATTTGTATCAAGGTTAATTTTTGCTGAACATGTTTCTCTAACTTTAAGAACCTGACAATTATCAAGATCTATATTTACATTTTCATTCCAGACCATGTCCATATTATAAATATCGACAACTCCGCTATTAAATATTTGTACCTCTTTAGTTAGTAACTTACCTTCTAAGATAACACCAAAGTCTATAAATGGATCAGAAATTTCTGCTTGAATTTCTCTATTATCGACCTCAATACCAGTAATACTTCTAATATCGGCTTCAAGATAAGGGTTCCTGCCACAAGAAGAAATAATTATATTGAATAGTAAGAGAAAAAATATTTTTTTCATTTAGGCCCTTTTTTATCTATGTATACAAATATTATTTCATATACATAGAGGGCCTAATAGATGGTAATAAATACCAGAGTAAATTATTTTGTTTTATATATTCTACACATTACCTTTCTGTCTGTAGAAAGATTAACATCTTCATCAGATGCCATTCTGCTTCCATAAGATACTCTTTGAAGTAACTTAACGTCCACACCTCTTTTTGAAATATACTCTACTACAGATTTAATTCTACTGTTTGAAAGTCTTTCGTTTAATTGTTTAGACCCTACCTTACTTGTATATCCTTCAATTACTATTTTAGAAATTTTTTCTTCATTTTTAACTTGTTTAATCATCTCATCTAGCTTCATAGTTTCTAACTTTGTAAGTTTTGAAGATGATGTATCAAAATAAACATTTAAGAATTTATAGAACTTTCCATAACTTTTTTCTTCTTTTTCAATCTTTTTAGATTTTTTCTTTTTAACAGGAATTGGTGCTACTGGAACGACCTTACCTTTTCCAGGAAAGTATTTATATCCAGCATAAAGTCTCAAATCAGTTGAGTTATCAGAATCTAAAGATCCTGTTCCAACACCACCAAATAATGCTCCTGATTTTGATGTTTCATATCTTACTCCAACACTTAGCTCACTTGGAACTTGCTCATTGTCACTATCATAAGGAGTGTCTCTAAAAAACTCTGCTGTTAGATCTAATTTTTCTGTTAATGGTACTAAACCACCTAAAGCAACATGTAACTGCTGCTCATGATCAACTTGTGCAAAAACTGCATTTTTATTCTCTTTATGACCAAAGTTAAATGTTAATTGAAAATATTTGAATGCTTTTTCAAGAGCAAACCCTAAATAATATCCAATCTCATCATTCGATGTATAATACTCTTCATCACCTGTATTTACATAAAGTCTAGGAGTGAAAGCAATTGCTAGTCTCTTTTTTTCATAAAACTTATACTTAAAGTCTACCGTAGTATCACCTAGAGAGAATTCTTTGTCATATCCAGCCGTAGAAGGATCTTCGTCACTAGGTATTGCCTTTTGGTATGTCAAAAAAGTTGATAAACCAACTTGAAATTTTTCCGTAAACCTATAAGCCCCACCGATATTAAGTGTATGCATCCATCTAATAATATCTCTACTTCTATTATTATTGTCTAATTCGACAAAAGGAGCCCTTACATAATTATAACTGCCAATTAATATATATTTATAATCAGTATCTACATGACCATCTCTTAATAAACTTCCCTCTAAAGTTGCATACTCAGGACTGTTAGAGAAGTGAAACTTTTGTAAATTGATTGCACTAGAACTAGAAATCCCCACCGTTAAGGCGAGGATTAGGATAATTTTTGAAAACATAAAACCTCATTTTAAATACATTTATTAAATTTATCTTTAATATTTTTGTATTTTATATTTAATTGAGGTGAATCTTCAAGCTTTATATCATCAGAGAGTATAATCATAGCAGATGCGTCAATTTTTAATTTATCATAGATACTCTTATAAGAATTTGGAAATACATCTTTCATCTTCATTGTCGTACTATATTTTAGGAATGGAATATTAGCTTCCTCCATTTCTGTACCATTTTCTAAAAGGTTTTTTGAAAATATATCAGAGTCCATTGAAAATGCAGGGTTAATATGTTGTTTATAATTTTTTGATATAAATCTTACACCAGAACAAGCTTTTGTATTTTCAATACAAAGTATCTCAGTTTTCTCATGATATGCTCGATCATTTTTCGATACATACTTCTTCATATCTGCCGTAAGCTCAACTCCGCTTATAGTTCCCTCAACTCTTTTTGATTCAATATTAAAACTTGTCACAACTTGGGCATCACTTACATATAGTGATGTTTCTTCTAATGTCACAGCTCTCATATTTTCTTGATCATTAAGTAATTTTTCTATTACTCTTGAATTTGAAGATATTTTTTCAAAATATGGTAGCTCCATATTTAGCTCATCTTCTCCTAGCTCTGATATTGTTTTTGGCATATGAGCAACTTCATTTATTTCAACGCATCTGTCTTGATCTGTGGCCTTACCTCTAAGTTTTATGAATATATCATTTGATATGCCATTATTGTCCATATAAGTTACTTTAACTTTATCACTAAATTTTCCAACTTCTTTAGGGTTAAAATGTGTAATGACTGAACAGTTTTCTAAAACATCACCAATACACTCATTCATAGTCTTCTCATCTATTGAAAATTGAGTTCCATCTTCAATGCTTATTGCAGTTACAATACTCGAAGTATTTCCAACATTTTTTAAGATAACTTCTTTTGAAAAATTTGAATTTACTGGAAGTGATCTAAAATTAAGTTTATCATCTTGTTCTCTTGTTAGCTTTAGAGTCGATCCAACAATTGAATTATCTTCAGTTACTACACCAGTTATATTTACTCTTTGAGTTTTAGACTCTTCACCATTTTTATATTCTACTTCAATTTCTTTTAAGAATTCACCTAGTTGATCTTCTGTTATTTCAATATAACCTAAGACCCTTCCACCATTAGCTAAAGCAATCTCACCAACCTCTTTCACTGCTACACTTCCATCACCAGAGATTAGCTTTATTTGATCAATAATATCTTTACCATCATTTTCTATTATGATTGGTACTAACTTTGTTGTCGATTGTAGTATATTTCCTAAATTTAAATCTTTTGTTGCAATGGAGATTTCAACATCATTTGATACGTCTTCAAGTTTATTTTCTGTTGTTACACTTCTTAAGGCCTTGTCTGCACTCTCAAGACTTTTATTAAGATATGCATTTTTACCACAACTAGTTAAAACCAAAGCTGTTAGCATTAAAGCTGAACTTTTCATCTTCATATTTTTCTCCTTAAATTAATTACTGTTTAAGGAGCAATTCTTATGCCATTTTTTGTTTACTTTTAAGACAATTTTTTAATAAAAAGTGTATACTTTTTTTACACTTGTTTGATTTTTATCTATTCTAATTTAAATGTATCTTCCGCCTCAAATAGATTCTTTATAAAAATATCAATATCTTCTTTGTTGGTCGAAAAATTAGTCAATACATACCTAAAAAAGATATCTCCACTCTTAGACCTAGCAAAGTTTACTAATGATTTAGTCTGCTTAACCATATGAAATCTTAACTTATAGTTATATTCATCTATATTTTCATTATTTTTAGGTATCACCTGAAAACAAACATTTAAATAGTCCCTTTTATAAAGCATTTTAAGTCTAGGATGCTCATTTATAAGTCCCTCAAGATAGATTGCAGTATCTAGCTGCTTATCAACTAGCTTTGCATAACCGTCACTTCCATAATATCTCCATGCAAGCCACATTTTTAGTGAGTCAACCTTTCTTCCACACTGTAAAGACATTGCTCCAGTATCAAATTCTGAGTTTTCATATTCGTGAAAGAGGTATTTCTCACCACCTCCACTATTGGCCGATATTAATTGTCCCTTTTCTTTTAGTAAAATAAACGAAGTTATAAGGCCTGTTCCCATGAGTTTATGTGCATCCCATGTAACTGAATCAACTTGTTCTACGCCTTTCATAAGAGACTCTAATCTATCACTAAATAGAGCTGGTCCACCCCAAGCTGCATCTACGTGATGCCAAAGATTGTATTCCTTAGCAACCAAATCGTTTTTAATTATGCTATCAAAACATCCTAAGACTGTTGTCCCGCTTGTGCTTGCAATCATCAATGGTGTAAAATTGTTTTTAATTGAATCTTCAATTGATTCTCTTAAGTGCTTACTATCCATCACTCCATCTACCGATCGAATTTGAATTATTGACTCAAGACCAATTCCCATTATATTTACTGCTTTTTGAAACGAATAATGGGCCTGATCAGATACATATATATGAAATCGATTTGATCCATTGCCCTTAAACTTGATCGTACTATCTACTTTATTTCTTGCACATTGGATGGCCAACATATTGGCATTACTACCACCTGTTGTCATAATTCCTTCACCATCTTTAAAGCCTATTAAGTCATTTAATTTGGTGATAATTTTCTTTTCTAAAATTGTCCCTATAGGGGCAATTTCATATGTGGCCATAGATGTATTTGTAATAAAGCTTATGATCTCTCCAACTAATGCAGGAGGTACAAATCCTCCATTTAATTGGTTATTAAATTGTGGATGATTAGTATTTAAGGCGTATTTTAAGTAGTAATCCACATCTTCAAAGAGTTTAGCGCTAGAATTATGGCCATTTGTATCAATATCAGAGTAGTTATCTTTAGTTAGAGATGATCCACCTATGTAGTTAACAACAGGTGAATCTTTATCGATATTTAAATAATCTTGAACTTTAGTAAATAATTGATCTAGTAATTTTTCTTCTATCATTCATTTACTCTACCTCTTTATGATTAAGAGTTAAATTGAAAAGAGAAACTTGGTGTATTCTCTGATGGGTTAACATCTTGAGCATAGTCTGTTTGTACTTCTTCTTGCTCGTAGTTATTTTGTACTTCTTCACTTTCAGCTAGTTCGTTATTGATATTTTGGTCATTCATTGCCCAGTTAGCATTTGAATCGTTACCAAAAGTTTCACCACTTGTTTTAAACTCTAATCTTGTTCCTGGGTAGTAAGTATCGTTTGTAAGCATTACTGTGAATGTATTTTTTGCAGACTCATACATCATTGCACTTCTTAATTCTCCAGTTTCAGGATCTTCGTACTCAAATACATTTGATGCCATTCTCTTGTGAGAGTAGATATCAATTGTTTTACCATTTGGAAGATTTACCACTACTTCTTCTACATATCCGTTTGAAGTTCTTGCTGAACCTGAAAAACTTCCTTCTTTAAGAGCAGTTAGTTTATTTGGCTTACCTTCAGCTTTAACACCTAATTTAACTGATGCTAAAGTTAACTCTAGGTCTTCTTTAATAGCTGGTTCAAGTTCAACAGGTGTTGTTTTTAAAGAGCTAGCAACCTTTGCTTTTTTTCTTAATTCTACAGGCTTAACAGCTTCTTTTTCAACTTCTAAAGAATCCCAGCTCTGTGTTGATGCTGCCATTCTTCCAATAGTTATATCTCCATTAAGTTCATCTAATCTTTTATTATTTGAAGCAAACCTAGCATCCATAAAAGAATCATTATTTAAAGCAGCTGAATTATAAAAAGTAATAGCTAAAGAGAATGCTGTTACTGAAGTTGCTGCGATTAATGTTAGTTTTTTAAGTGCTTTCATGTTTGTCTCCTGTTGCTATATATAATGCAACGAGGATGCCAAACAACACACCCTCCAAGTGACTGATATCACGTAAAATGTAACAATATTCCTGTGGTTTTATTAGTCGATGTATATTTTTTAATCAATTTACTCCCATAGAAAGTTTAAAGATAGCTGACCTGTAAGTGCATTGTGAGCATCAATAAGGCCATTTGAAGAAACTAGCCCGCTTAGAGCTTCAAACCTATGAGCAGTTCCAACAAGTCTCTCTCTCATTGTTTTAGCCGCTTGTTTACCATGTGTGGCTAAAACCAAAGCTGCGACTCCACTGACAACCGGAGTGGCCATACTAGTCCCACTCTTTATTCCATATTTATTTTTCATAATAGTAGAACAGATATCAGATCCAGGGGCAAATATATCTACACTCTCAGAGCCGTAATTTGAAAAATAAGATTTTAGTCTATCTCGATCAGATGATGCAACTGATACTACATTAGAAAACCACGTTTTATATAAAGCAATGTAATCAGCACTATTTTGAGATTTATTTCCACTTGCAGCTATAATCAAGATATTCTTTTTTTTCGCTCTTTCAATAGCATCAGAAATCAATTTATGAAACCCGGTCTTTAGCGAGATATTTATAATATCTACACCTCTATCAATTGCATAGTGAATCGCAGAAGGCATTTGCCCGTCGATTTTATGATATGCAGTATTTATCTTAATAGGTAAAATTTTAAGATAGCTAGAAACTCCCTTCATCCCCAAGCTAATACTATTGGCTCCTATTATACCAGCAACATGTGTACCATAATCTTGTGTTGGAAATATATCTCCTGTATTAGTATCTGTATTATAGCCATAATAATCATCAATATAACCGTTGTTATCATCATCAATTCCATTATTTGGAATTTCTTTTTTATTGATTAATATTTATCCTTTTAAATCTTTATGAAAGACATCTACGCCTGAGTCAATAACTGCAACTATTGGTTTATATACTTTTTTAGATATTCTTCGCGCATTATCAATATTCGCCCCACCGTTTGCGAGATCACTCTTCTTCCACCATAAGTCTAGAGGATCGCAAGAAGAGGCGAGTGTATTTGTAGTTATCAATATTGCGACTAACAAACTTTTCATTATTTACCCTTAAAGTTCTTAAGTTTCTTGTAATTCTTATATATGCAAGTTTATAAAGCCTATAACAATTCTCTTTATTAGATCAGAGTATAAATTGCATACAATATAAGCCTCTATAAAAAGTTCACGTTTCAGGAAAGTAATTGCGCAACGCACAACACTAATATACATTACCTTTATTGGAAATAGTTAATACACCTGAGGCTGTAAGAAATGAGTAAATTTAGATTCATATTTATCTTGCTTTTGATACATACAATAAGTGTATTTGCCCAAACTTCTTCTAAGAGATTTTGTCAGGAGTTAGTAAGCTCTAACCAAAATACAGCTCATGTTGATAAAAATGAACCCAATAGAAAGCTTGAACTAAGCTTTCTATTCAATGCCATCTTTACACCTCAAAAGATTGTTGAAATTAAAGGTTTACCACAATCTCCCCTAACCAATAGATACTCTGAATCGAGCTCTACAGAGTTAAAATATGTATTCATACTAACTCCACAAGAATTTCTAACAAAAAAAGAACGTAAAGCTCTAAAAGATTTAAAACGAAACTTAAAAGTAGAATTCAATAATTTGAAAGATTCTATATTGTTTAAAGAGTTATCGAATACTACAGATATAAATCATTGCTTAAAATATTTTAATGAACATGAAGAAAAAATGAAGAAGATTCTTTCTTTAGATAGTAAAATTAAAACCCTTAAAAAGCTTCAAGCAAAAGATCAGAACTTACAAACCTATAAACTTATTAGATCAAAAACTAAATTTCTTTTAAAAGATGGCTGGAAAATTATTGAAGGAGCAACTTACTACAGAGCAAATGAACTATTAAATAACAATGCAACAAGAGCAATTTTCATAGCTCACTCAGCTAAGGATGGAAGAATATTAGATGCGAAGAATAATACTATTCCCTCTAACTTTTTCAAGTCTATGCCTAATAGTCTCGCTCAAATTATAATGTACTCATGTAACTCGCTTAAAGTTATCAAGCATTATGACATTAAAAGCACAAGGGATAACTATGAATACTTCTATCCGCTAACTGTAAAAAGATATAAATCATTCCTTGGAGACACAACTCCTATCTTATCATTAAAAAAAATCAAAGCCTTATCACTTAAAAGCTATAGCGATAAAATTCAACACTCAAAGAAGTGTCAGTTTAGTATCGAATCTCAACATACTAACCCTGGATATAGTTTGTACTTGAATAATAATTATATTGGCTCTCTAAGCAATACTAGAAATGTAAACTCTTTCGAGTTTGACTGTTCACTACTTACCTCAAAGAATTCAATAAAAGTTTTTAGAACAAAAGACTCTAGATTAGTATCTACTAATGATCGCTTTATCAGTATAAAAATTAATACAATAGATAAACACGAAGTAAGATTTTTCAAAAATCATTATTCAAAAATTAATAGTAATCATATCGTAAGTTTAATTAACTTTAATTACAAAACCACACACAAGGAGAAATTATGAAAGGATTTTTTTTATCTTTAACAATTATGATTGGGGCCATGACATTTACACCTCAAAAAGCTGAAGCCGGAATTATTACTGTTGCAGCCAGTGGAGGAACAACTCTTGGACTACTTTTTATAGGCTCTGGAGCTGTTCTTGGGACTATCGGTACTGTCAAAGCAATAAACTCAAGTGGCATGTATGATATTTCAGGGATAGGTTCGATTCTTCTAGGTGGAACGATTCTTGTTCTAGATTCAGATAACCTTAAGCCAATACAGAAAAACTTCTCTTCGATCCCACAATATATTTTTGATGAGATTGAAGTTATGACAAACTCTAAGAGAACAGAAGAAAACTCTAATGATGAGATTATTTTCTCTCAGGTAGAAGTTGATGATCTTTTTCAAACTTTAGATAATAGTTCAGAAGTGTCTCAAGTTGAAGAATTAAGAACCCTTCTTACAACTAAGGGCAGTAACTTGTAGAAAAAAAAATATAACTAGAAAGTAGAACTTTAAAACTGTTCTATTTTCTAGTTTTTTTTTAGAGTATTCATTTTAAGAATATTCATTCAGGTTTTACTATTCAGTTATTAGTAAAGTCACCTGTTTCATTTAATCAATGATTAGTCGTCTAATCTTTTACCCATATAATCCATATGACTTGCTCTAAATCTCTTTAAAGCAATTGCAACTATTTCAGATTGATCCAACTCACTATTTTGACTCATAGTCGCTAAATCATCTGCTAAAGCTGATTCTATCTTAACAGTAACTTCTTTAAGTTCACCTTTATTATGCTCTTGTCCCTTCATACTAACCTCTCTATTTTATTACTTTTATAGCTTTTTTCTTTCTCAATGATACTAGAGCACTAGTCACTTTGTGCTTTGCAAGATCACATTCTTTATATATATCTTCAACTTTATTATAATCACAAAGAATTTTTAATGCATCAAATTCATCACTAGTTAAACTTTGCCCATTCTCTAAAATAGTCGGATTTACTGCTAATTTTAAATTCAGTGGGGGTGCGTCCTTCTTGTTTGCAGCACAAACTTGAACAACCGCTTCAATCTTCTTTTTTAAAGTGCTTAATGGAAAGTGAATTTTTCTTTGAATATCTTGAATCATTTCAGGCTCAGGAATAATGTTTAATTCAACTCCCTCAAATTCTAAAAAGAAAAGGCTTTCTAAAGCCTCCATTCCTTCATATTTATGATACGTACAATTAATTATCTGACCTTCTCTTATATAGATTAAACCTAGGAGCATCCCTTTTAAAGCTTCAAGCACATTTACCTTTCCAGTAAAATTTAAAAAGCTCTGCTCCTCAAGTACATCGATCAGATAATTCTTCATTTAGTTTTTTAAAATCTTTGATAATAGACTTTTCTTTTTTGTTTCACCCGGGTGAAAGTAATCTGTTAGCTTTTTTGCAATCGACTGATAAGCATCAAACACTTTTGAACCTTCATATTTATTTTGTTGCATATATGGAGTTCCAAAGTCAGAACCTTTTCTTAATCCAAGCTCTAATGGAATACTTCCTAAAAATCCTACTCCAAGCTCACTTGTTGCCGCTAATACCCCATTTGTACCATAGATAAAATGTTCTTGATTACAACTGTCACAAATAAATGAACTCATATTTTCAATCATACCTATTACGTGAACATTTAATTTATCAAACATATGTAATGCTTTTCTTGCATCTAATAATGCTACATCTTGAGGGGTTGAGACAATAATTGAACCATCTACATTTAGATTTTGAATTATTGATAATTGAACATCTCCAGTTCCAGGAGGAAGATCAAGTAATAAGAAATCTAACTCTCCCCACTCTGTTTCAAAGAAAAATTGATTTAAAACACCACCAAGCATTGGGCCTCTCCATACAACAGGCTCATCTTCATGAATAAAGTTTCCAAAGCTGATAAACTTTATACCGTGGTTTTCAAGAGGAATGATTTTTTTATCTTCATTAGATGAAGGTTTTTCATTTCTTCTATCAAAAAGCATCGGCATTGAAGGCCCATAAATATCGGCATCAATAATACCAACCTTAAATCCCTTCTTTGCTAAAGTTACAGCTAGGTTTGCAGTCACAGTAGATTTTCCTACACCGCCTTTTCCAGAACCAATTGTAATTATACTTTTTACACCTGGAATTCCTTTTTTCTCACCAACTGTTCCGTGACCAACTTTTAATTCGGCAGGCTTTTTAGGCTCTTTAACTTCTCTTGCACCTGTAGACTTATAAATATCTTGGCTACTTTCAGATTTCGTTAACACATAAATATTATCTTCATTGTGAACAGATTTTAAGCTATCAACTATTAAGTTCTCTATTGTCCTTTTTGCATCAACAGAAATACCATCTCTTTTGAATGTTACATGAAGATCTTCACCTTTCTCCTCAATAGATATTATTCTATTTTCTTCCTTTAAAGATTTTCCACTAGTTGGGTTTAAAACATTTCCCACTAAATCATCAAACTTACTCATATATTACCCCTGTAAAACTGGTGTTTTTTGCCTTAATTTTCAATATTCTTATACCTCTATTATTATAAATAGGTAATTAATATTTTAGACAAAGGCTTTATTTTGGCAGCATACAAAAGAAGTATATTTATCATTAATCCCAAATTCCAACTTAAAATAAGTATGATTGTTTGTTTTTTAGTACTAATTTCTACTGTGTTGTATCCTATTACTATATTTGAATTAATAGAGCAGTTCATTAGTTCCGCGCCAGAAAAAGCTCAATCTCTACTAAGTTCTCGAAATAATTTATTTTGGACTTTAGCCTTAGTCCAAATTGGTATACTAGGACTAATATTCGTTTCCATGATTTTTATTTCTCATAAGGTTGCAGGCCCTATGTTTAAATTAAAGAACCACCTACTTTCTATAAGAAATACTCAAATAATTACGCCTATTTATTTTCGAAAGGGTGATAACTTTATAGAAATCGCTGAAGAATTTAATAAAACAATGGACTCTCTTGTACAAAAACGAAACGAAGATTTTGCCTATTTAGATGAAATTGGATCCTATATAGCAAATATTTCTTTAGTTATTCCAGACGATAAGAAGCCGGTATTACAAGAAATTCAACATAAGTTGCTAGAAATACAAAATAGATACCAGTAAAGACTTCATTTTAGTTTGATACATGTTAGACTATATATGTATGCGAGTTTTAATAGGAACATTTTTACTTAGCTTTTCAATCAGTCAATCTTTGGCCAAAGAAATACCTTTAAACAATAAAAATATCCGATTCTTTAACTCGGATATAGAGTTATCTAAAGTCCTTATTAATATTTTTGAAAACTACCAGCTTTCCAGTTTTTCAAAAAATGAGTTCAAAAAATACTCTTATAAATTTTCAAAGAATAGCCGTTTAGCAGATTTCAAACCAAGTCTAGAAATTCTTAAGAATATTAATCATTATAAAAGCAAGTCAAAGATTATTTCTCAGTGTAAAAAGATCAATGATTTAGATAAAAGCTTTTCAAATTTTAAAACAAGAATCTCTATCTATTGCTTTAACAAAGCATTTTCATATAAAATGAAAAAAAATCTCTTTCATAACCTCTCTTCAGCTACACCTCTGGCACGAAAAAATTCCAAAGTCAGATATAAAATTTCTAAGTATTTACAAAAAACTAAAGTTGCTACTGTTAAGACTAAAAGCTCTAAGAATAAAAATGGGAGTTTAAATTTTATAAAACAAATAAAACTTATTCGAAAGTTGTCACATAAAACTTCAGAAAGTAATTTTACTTTTGTAAAAGAGGTTAAAACTCTCTTACAAATGCTAGATGATAAAGATCACTTAGAAAATTCTGAAAACGTGAAACATATGATTTATTTAGTTAAAACTCTCAACAGACACGATAAAGAAAAAGAAAGTCGTAAGTTTTCTAAGTTTATGATTGAAAATTCCAATACCAAACAAGACACATTCTTGTTTCAATTACTTTGGACCTATGTTTCCAGGAATCAATACAAAGATGCTTTCAAAAATGTTATAAAGAAGTATGGTCTTCAACATAATTATAAGACTTTTGATAATGCAAAACTGAAATTTTGGCTAGCTCATAGCCTAGAAGTAAACAATGTCAATGGTGGTGCAGAGATATATCAAGATATAGTAGACAAGAGTCCTTTAAGTTTTTATGCTCTTTTATCTTATAATCGAATTAAGAATAACGAAATCGATGTAACTCTAATTAACTCCAAAAGTGATATTAACTCCGACTTTAAATTTAATTTATCTCAAAAATCTAAGGATCAGCTACAGTTAATCAGAGCATTAATCGTCAATAATTCTATTTTTCTACTTTCCGATGAAGTTTCTAATTTTATAGGTGAAAATTCTACTAAAGATAAATCTCATAATAAAAAGCTTTACATCTCTTTAGCTAAATTTATGCAGTCAAATGGTAACTACCTAGAAAGCTTCAAAATTGTTTATAGAGGTATTAACAAAAAGTTTATTTCAGTAAATGAAGATGTTTTAAAACTACTTTATCCTAGACCTTATATGGACATCATTTCAAAGCAAAACAAGGAATTTGATTCCTATCTTGCTCTTTCTCTTATGCGACAAGAGTCTAGTTTTAATAATTTTGCAAACTCTTCAGTTGGAGCAAGAGGCCTTATGCAACTCATGCCCAACACGGCCAAAGGTCTTAAGAAGTCTATAAAAGTTAAAGATCTTTACAATCCAAAAACAAATATAAAATTAGGAGTAAAATATCTGAATGGTCTTAATAAAAGATTTGATAAGAACTTTGTACATATGCTTTCAGCTTATAATGCTGGAGAAAGAAATGTAAAAAGATGGAAAAAAAATTATTTTATCTCTGATTCTTTGTTAAAAAATATTGAAAACATTCCTTTTAACGAAACTAGAAAATATGTAAAACTGATCTTTAGAAACATATTTTATTATAACTATTTAGATAAACTAGAAGGAAGAAAGCCTGCTACAGATACGAACAGACTATTTGAAAAGTATTTACAAGTTAAACGTTAAATCTAAAATGCATTACATCACCATCTTTTACAATATATTCTTTTCCTTCCATTCTTAGTTTTCCAGCTTCTTTTAACTTTGACTCTGCCCCCAGCTCAAATAAATCATTACAATCATAAACATCAGCTTTAATAAAACCTCTCTCAAAGTCAGTATGAATAACACCAGCACACTGAGGAGCTTTCATACCATCATTAAATGTCCATGCCCTTACTTCAGTTACTCCGGCAGTAAAGTATGTTTTAAGCCCTAAAATATCATACCCAGTTTTGATAAGGATATCTAAACCTGACTTTGTAAGCCCCATATCTTTTAAAAATTCTTTTTTCTCTTCAAGAGTATCTAATTGAGCTATTTCTGATTCTAAAGATCCACAAATTTTTATAACTTGATCACCGTCAGCTTCTGCAATTTTCTTTACGGCCTTAACATACTCATTATCTTCATTAATTGTTTCTTCATCTACATTGCATACATAAAGCATTTTTTTAAGTGTTATAAGGTGAAGATCTTTTATAGCATCTGCTTCTTCATCATTCATTTCAACAGTTCTTGCAGCTTCTCCGTTCTCTAGAGCTATTTTTAATCTATTTAAGACTGGCTCTGCAATTACGGCCTTTGCTTTAACATTTTTATCATGTGATTTAAGCATTTTTGAAAGGTTACTAATTCTCTTTTCAACAGATTCTAAATCAGCAAATGCTAACTCAATATTAATAACTTCTATATCCGAAGCTGGATCAACCTTTCCAGCAACATGAATAATATCACCATCTTCAAAGCATCTTACAACATGAGCAATAGCTGAAACTTGTCTAATATGACCTAAAAATTGATTTCCAAGTCCCTCACCTTTTGAGGCTCCCTTTACAAGTCCTGCAATATCAACAAATTCCATAACAGCAGGAACTACTTTTTGTGGCTTAATAAACTCAGTAATTTTATCCATTCTCTCATCAGGAACTTGCACAAGACCTACATTTGGTTCAATTGTACAAAATGGATAGTTTGCTGCTTCTGCTGGTGCACTAGTTAAAGCTTGAAAGATTGTAGATTTACCAACATTTGGAAGTCCAACGATACCTACGTTTAATGCCATATTTATTCTCCGTTATAATTTTAAAAAATCTTTTTTATTATATTGATTACTAACCTTTTTAAGACCCATTGAAAAGAGATCTTCAACTGCTTGTGCAGTGTTCCTTAACACGATACCAAGTTCTGTATCTTGTTCGGTTGGAAAGTTAGACAACACCCATGAAGCAACACTTCCTCTGTCAGGGCGACCTATTCCAATCCTAAGTCTATGAAAGTCTTGTGTGCCTAAAACTTTGGCCATAGATTTTAGACCATTGTGACCGGCCAATCCACCACCACTCTTAAAGTGTATTTGTCCAAATGGAATATCTAGCTCATCATGTAAAACTAAAATTTCTGTGGGCTTAATTTTAAAAAACTGACACAAAGGCCCGACGCTTTCACCGCTTAAGTTCATGAAGGTATCAGGTTTTAAAAAATATACTTTCTCACCATTAATGTTAGTATCAGTATAGTGACCCTTAAATTTAGCTTTCCAATTATTAGAACTTATTTTATCGAAAGTATCTATTGCTAGCCATCCGATGTTATGTCTATTTAATTCATACTCAGGTCCAGGGTTTCCAAGACCAACAATTAGTTTAATCATATTTATTTTCTCTTATACAAATAGTGAACTTACAGAGTCGTGGTTAAAAGTTCTTTTAATGGCCTTTGAAAGGATTTCTGCTGTTGATAATACTTTTATCTTATCAACTTTTTTACATTCTTCATCAAGAGGATAAGTATCTGTTACAATAACTGCTTCTAAATCTCTACAGCTATCTATTCTATCTGATGCAGGTTGGCTAAAAACTCCATGAGTGGCCATAGCATAAATTTTCTTAGCTCCGTTAGCTTTGAGTGTTCTTGCAGCTTCAATTAATGTACCTGCAGTATCAATCATATCATCAACAATTATGACGTTCTTGTCTTTGACATCTCCAACTATATTAACGGCCTCTGCAATATTAGGCCCAGTTCTTCTCTTATCGATCATAGCAATATCTGTATGAAGTTTCTTTGCATACCATCTTACTCTTTCAACTCCACCAGCATCAGGAGAAACCATTACAAGATCATCTAACACTAATTCTTTTTGAATATACTCCAATATAACTGGAGAAGCATAAATATTGTCAAAAGGAATGTCGAAAAATCCTTGAATTTGTCCAGCGTGAAGATCCATAGTTACTACTCGAGATGCCCCAGCAACAGTAATTAAATCAGCAACAAGTTTAGCTGATATCGGAGTTCGTGGTAATGCTTTTCTATCTTGCCTGGAATAACAATAGTGTGGAGTAACTGCTGTAATTGATGCTGCAGATGCTCTTTTTAGAGCATCAATCATAATTAGAAGTTCCATTAAGTTATCATTGACTGGATCAGAAAGAGTTTGAATTACAAATACATCTGCACCTCTAACATTTTGCTCAATTTCACAGTAAATTTCGCCGTTTGCAAATCTTCTTAATTGAGGATCAACTAAGGGAACTTCTAAAAAATCTGAAATGCTATTAGACAGACTAGGATTTGATGAACCAGAGACTAAAACAATACGTCTCAAAACAAACTCCCTTATAAAGTGGCAGGGGTGGCTGGGATCGAACCAGCGCATGTCAGAATCAAAATCTGATGTCTTACCACTTGACGACACCCCTAAAGATTATTTTTAAAAATATACTGTTCTAAGAGAAAATTGGCAAGAAAAACTTCTCAAGTCATTAATTTTCCCTATTTACAAATTAACTCGTTAATCCTTTTACCTCTATTAAAAATAAAATCTTGATAAATTCTAAATGAACTTGTAGCTCCAGATGCTATTAAACGCTTTGAATTTCTACTTGTCTCCTGGCCAACCCATATTACAATCAATTCTTTTGAATCATAGCCAATAAACCAATTATCCATTGCTTTATTTGAAGTTCCTGTTTTAGCAAATATTTTTAATAGTTTAAATTGCTTACTAGCGACTCTTTTCAAAGTAGAGTCCTTAGCATCTGAAAGTATATTTACAGTTTTAGTACTATACTTATTTATAAGACAGTTTTCTTTTAGAAATTTATTGTATGCAAAGGATACATCTTCTAGCGTCATTTCTACAGCTCCAAGTAACTGTGCAGGATACTCAGTAAGTGGTGATTTTAAGTCTTTCACATAATTTTCTTTTAAAAACTTTTCCAGGTCTTTAAAACCAATTTCTTTTGCTATTCTTACTAAAGGAATATTCTTAGATCTTTTTAAAGCTTCTTCTAAAGTCACATATTCACTTGTGGCCTTACTTGAATCTTTTGGCGTCCAAACACCGCTTTTTAACTTTAAACTAATTTTTTTGGTCGATACTAAATCCGAAGCTTTTTTACCATTCATAAAGAAATAGTTGTACAGGATCGGCTTTAATATACTTGCCACTTGATGTTTTTCTTTTTTAATTGCCTTATTTAAATCTCTTTCGGTCTTTGAATAGAAGCTATATGTTTTGTCACTTTTATTTAATAATACTTTTATTCCAATATCCCTTTCTTCAAAACTATTTCTCATCATAGCTTTCATTCTTCTTATTGATTGAAGTAGTGTATATTCTTCATAAGGGCTTATAGTATGACTATATTTAATTTGAATAAACGATTTATAGGTTCTTCGCTTATTTCTTTTGATTAAATTTTGATGCCAAGATTCCCAATCTTTATCATTCCATTTATCATGCAACCCTATCAACTTTAAACCTTCTAACCTATTGTAAACGACTTCTATTCTTTCTTTTAGACGTTTTAGATTTTTATATGGCGAGTAATAATATGGTCCTTTTAACATACCAATTAAGATAATGGACTCAAAATTTGTTAGTTCACTTGCTCGTTTTCCAAAATATGCTATCGCTGCTGATTCTATACCTTTTAATTTTATGCCTTGAAAACTTCCCCAAAAAACATTGTTAAAGTAAAGCATTACAATTTTATCTTTAGACAATTTTTCTTCTAAATAAGACGCATATACCATTTCTTTAAATTTTCTAGATACTTTCTTCTCTGAACTAAGAAACATATTTTTAACTAGTTGTTGCGTAAGAGTAGATCCTCCCTGGACTATTTTCATTGCTTTTAAATCAATAAGCAAGGCCCTTAGTATCGATTTATAATCAATTCCTCTATGCTCGAAGAAGCGATAATCTTCTATCCCAACTAAACCTTTCCAAAGTAGTGGTGATAAATCTTCAAATTTTGCTCTTAAGAAAAGACAATTGTGTTCACAATTAGAACTTCTTTTAGCTTGTAACTTAAAAGAATCTTCAAATATTATTTTATTCTTTACAACCCTAGACTTAGTTTTTACTTTCTCAACATCTTCTAATGGTACTCTTGATAATTTCAAAAAATCCTCAAAGTCCGCCTTATAAACCTGAGAATCTGATTGAACTTCAAACTCACTTATTACAGAATCTTTATTAATTGATATGTTTTCAATTTTTGTTTTAACTTCCTGTAAAATTACTATGTAGTAGGCCACAATTAACGCAAAGAGCAACAGTGTTAAAATAGAGATGATCCCTATTAGCTTTTTTATCATCTTGTTTGCCAGTCCTTTATTCATTGCATATCATTGCATTAAAAAATTATAGAGATTTAGTCTATAAATATAAGGAGCTTTTGTGAATTTAAAAAAGTACGCATTACTATTATGTACAGTTAGTTTAGGGGCATACTCATTGCCAATCGATTGGAGTGGATCTCTAGGGTTTGACGCCACAACAATTAAAGATGCTAGAGGGCAAGGCTCATGCAGTGTTGCGGCACCTGCTAATACAGACTCTCAATGTATAAATGATGACAACACGGATGCTAGATTTCAAACAATGCTTCTTAAACTTAATCCAACTCTAATCGTTAACGATAGTACTTCAATAAAAGGTGAACTATCTACAGGGTCAATAAGAGGTGGTTTTTTACAAGAGGATCAAGAAACAAATACTTCTGGTGCTTACTTCAGTGCAAATGAAGGAAGCTCAACTTTAAATATTAATCAACTTTATGCAGAACTTTATGCTGATACTGCTATCTACAAAATTGGTAAATTCTCTAAAGGTTTCGGTCTTGGAGCAGTTATAAACTCTGGAGATAAAAGCTGGGATAGATTTTTTTCTGCTTATAGTGGAGTTGAAGCCAACTTTAGACTTGGAAATCTTACTTTTGTTCCAACTTACGCTAAAATTTCTACTGGTAACGGTCCAGGTTCTACAGCAATTTCTCCTTCAGGAAAATATGATGCATCAGAGACTTCTTTTGAAGTATCTTATAGCAATGCTATAAATGGTCTTGATGCCGGAGCACTATACGCAAAAAGAAAAGTTGAAATTCAAAGTGACCTATACGCTTCTGGAGTTAGTCAAAAAGTAACTTTAATTGATTTATTTGTTAAGAAGACTTGGGATAAGTTCAGTGTTGCTTTAGAAGCTCCAATCATGTCAGGACAAGTTGGAAAAACTTATACTGAAAACTCAACTGGTAGCCTTAACGGGATTGAACAAGAATTTGATGCTAAGGCATATATCTTTGAATCAACTTATACTCCATCAAATAAATGGTCGTTTGGATTAAACGCAGGTCTAATATCTGGTGATAGTGGTGCAGATAGCGATTTTGAAGGTATGTATCTTCATTCAAACTATCAACTTGCTAACATAATGTTTAGATATGATCTTAATGGGTTTCAGGATAGTGGAAGCAACCCGTTTAACTCTTCAATGAGAAATACAACTTATTTAAACCTTTATACTGATTACAAAACAATAAACTGGAAGTGGACTCTTTCTCTCCTAATGGCCAAAGCAGATCAAGTGGCTGAAAGAGGAAGTGAATTTTTTAATCATGATAAAAAATCTTATTCAACAACTTCAGCTGCTGAAGATCAAGATAATGACCTAGGTTATGAAATTGACTTAGGTTTTGAGTATGAGTGGAACCCACAGATTCATATCTCTGGATTCATAGGTTACTACTTCGTAGGAGATTACTACTCTTTTGATAATAATCCATCAACGTCAATTGATACATCTGATATCGTTTCTTCAGGTATGAGAATATCTGTTAATTTTTAATTAAAATTAAACTGAAATCCCGGTCCAGTGCTAGTTGTTGGAACGGGATTATTTGAATTCGTTCCAAAATTAAACCCAGAATTACCAAAATTTTGACGGCTCCCAAAATTAACAGAGTTTATATTTAAATTTCTATTACCATAAAAGTTATTATTAAAACTTTGTCCAGAATTTCCAAAACGATTTATTCCAAAGTTAAACCCAGCTCCTGCAGAATAAGTCGATGGAGCTCTATAGCTTGAGTTATAATAATTGTTCAAACTATTATTATACCTTGGAAACATATTATAACGAGAATAACTATAAGGATTAGTATAATTATAGCCTCTTCTATTATTGAAAATATTTGTATTACTACTGAATATATTTTGATTTCCTACGTACGGGTTAGTCGCTAAATTAGGAATACTAGAATTAAATCTTGATTTATTATTTTGTGGAGTTACTCCTTTATACTTAAATGTATATTTTGTTTTTTCTTTATCTAATACTTTTGCTACCTTTGCTTTTCTTTTTTTCTTTTCTTCATCGGAATACTCTAAGTATTCATCTCTTTGATTCTCAAGTTTTTCCCATTTTTCTTTTTGACTTGTATAGTGAGTTTTCATTTTTGTACAATTATCTTGTTTTAATTTTAAACTACTTGCATCTCCAGATATTTGAAACTGATACCTTTGAATACAAGCTTGTAATGCTTGTTGGTTTCCATTACTTTGCTGAGTACAGGCCTGAGTTATAGGAGCGATCTGAGATTGTATTCCCGTGGCGTATTGTTCAGATACTTTTGCATGTTGTTCACATTCAGATAATAACTTTTGATATCTTAGTGATTTGTAAACCGTTGGTTTACTAACTAATATAACTTTATCGTCATAATTATCTATTGCTTTTTTGTTATAATCATTAACCCTCTTTTTAACTGCTGCAAGTGATGTCAATTTAGATTTTTTCTTTTCAAAATTTTGATTAGATGGCCTTCTCTTTTCACAAGCTTCGCTCGTTCCATATGCCTCACAAAGTAATTTTAAACTCATAATAGATTTATGTAATGTCTTTGAAGCATCTTTCCAATCATCATTTTCAAGATCTGGTTTCATCTCAAGATTCGTCATCGCTTTAAAATCAGAAGCATCAAAGTAAGGAGCTTCTATATAATCTGATAATTCATCAACCTTAGCAGCAATTCTCTCTGCCCATTTTTTCATTTCTTCTTTATCTTTATTTTTATAAGCAATATTATATTTCGCTTTCATATTAACAAGTAAATCATCATTATATTGATCTTGTTCACTATGGTTTTTTGTAGATAAATTTTTATCAATAATTAATGCATAAAAATCATCCATTAATTTTTTGTATTTCTTTGGATCTACCTCTTCACCTATATTTTTATCGGCCTTTAGATCTTGTAATCTTTCTCTTTCAGCCTTTAACTCATCTAAAAGTAATTGATCTCTTATATTTATCATTGTTTGATATAAAGCACCGTCTTCAGCAAATGTACCTAAGCTTGCTTCAATATCTGTATAATCCCCTGATTTACAAAGTCTTTGAGCCTCTCTTTCAAGCCTCATCGCATTTAAATCTTCACTAGAGTAATGAGTAAAGTATTCACCATTTATCTTTTCAAAGAAGTCACACTCACTATTACTTATTAAGTTCTTTTTCTTAGAATTCTGCATTCCTGCAGGCCCTTTAGAAACAAAAATTAAGTCTGAACTCACAGGTGCAGATACTGATTTTTTTGGTAGATCTTTATTTACAATACTGCTTTTATTCCAAGCTGATTTGTCTTCATTAAGACCAACGTTGTCTTGCATACACTTATAAAAACCAGCAAGTGTTGGCTCATATTTTTTTACTGATACTTTTTTTTCATCGTTTACTAACTTTGAGACTTGGTACTCGCACTCTTTTTCCTCGCAGGTATTTCTTATTTTTACTTCATATAGGTATTTAGAGTGCTTATTACTATATGTAAGTTTTGGCTCTAACATCGAAGAGCAGTTTCCAATAATTGGAGATTCTAACTCTACATTTAAATATTCACCATCTATTGATGAGTAGCTTCTTATAGATTTTCCTTTATAGATCATCAGAGCTTTTATATCTTCTTGAGGTAATGAAGTTTGATCTTTAGAAGAGCATTCTTTTGGAGCAGCCTTATCCTTTTTCTCGATAGGATCACTCTTCTTTGAGCTTCCTTTTGAACCTGGCTCATCAACTTGAGTAGCATGTCCAAACTTAGCAAAATTTTGCCCAAACGTTAGAGACGAAATAAGAATACACATTAATAACTTCACCATATAAAACTCCGTAAAATAGTAAATTACGTATATTTATCGGTACTCTTATTTAAAACTTGAGTAAATGTATTAGAAACTCGTAATATTAATTACTTAACAAGATCAACCTTTAATGGAGACTCTACTTCCTTAAGCATTTTCTTTTTAAGGTTTTGAATTCTTTTATTATATTCAGCTGCATGATCTTCGACAACCTGTACGGACTTTGCCTTAATTTTATAAACAATGCCTTCTGGAGTCTTAATCTCTATCACTTCTGGATGTTTAAAACTTGATGACATTAATAAGTAGTTTTTAAAAACTAACTCATAAACTTGCTCGTCAAGAGTTAGAGTCATTTTCATCAATTCGTTTTTATCATTGTTAAAAGTAGCCGAGACTAAAGAATCTTCAAACTTCCAATAAAAGCTATTACCATTTTTAACTCTCTTAACCAGATTGTCTTCTCTTAGATAACTCTCACTCAATATTTTTTTTATTTTTTCGTTCTTATCTACATCTTCGCTTAAAAGAGGATTTTTAACCTCCTCACTCCCTTCGGCTTTGGCCTTTAGATAGCTTTTATACCTATACAGATAAAAATTTTGAGTTTGATTTACTAGTTCTTTATTTGTTTTTATTTCACTTCCATTTTTTTTCAAAAATTTCATCATTAATTCTGAACTATTTTGACCAAACATTGTAATGATAGAGTAATAAAGATTTTGTATAAAATTTGAATTTTTAAGTAAGTTCTTTTTTCTAAAACACTTGATTTCATCTACATTTGAGATATTAAGTATACCTGTAGCATAGTTAAGCTGGCATACATTTTTAGATCCGACTTTATCTTGTTCAAAATAATACTTATTAAAATAAATTTGAGATCCAGTTGGAGTTATTTTATTAATACTATATGTAATAATCGTTGTTTTATCAGCGACATCCATATTATTTAAGTTCTTAAAAAGAGAATCGGCCGTAGGTTTAAAAGCAAAGCTATTTACTGCAAAGACAACACATAAAAAGATAATATTTTTTTTCATTTAACAACCTTAAAGCTATAATATATCTCCATATAATAAACGAGGGCTTATGATCAATCTAGTTAAAATTTTAATTATCTTTTCTTCTTTTAATTTATTTGCTCAACTTCCCACAATTTACTCAACAAGATTACTATCAAGCGCTGGTGCTGGTATCGGATCAGTCCTGGTGGATGAAGTTTCTATGTTAAACCCAGCTCCTATTGCATTTGTTCCAACTACAAACTTCTACTATCAAAGATCTACATCTGAACTTGATAAAGATTCTCTAAACAGAGTAAACGAGTCAAATGATGGTCTTTTTGAAATTTATCAAATCGCTGATTCTACCGGTGACTTAAAGGGTACTTTTAGTTATCAAAATCAAGCTCAAAATGGATACAAGAGAAGAAAGCTTGTAAGCTCTTTTGCTGCAATTATTGGAAAAAAGACTTCAATGGGAATAAGTTATAGCTATAACAAATATTCGACTCCTACTGAGAAAGAAGATAAATTTCATCAAGCTTCAATAGGGCTCACACATATTTTTAATGAAAAGCTATCAGCTGGTGTTCTTGTTCAAGATCCATTCTCTTCAAATGCAAAAGAGTCCAAAGTTGGTCTTGGTCTTCAATTTTCTTTATTCAAAGGTTTAACTTTTATTCAAGATTTTGAATACTCTTTAAAGAACAAAGATGCTACAGGAGTTACCACAAGGACAGCAGTTCAAATTAATGCCTTCGATGATTTTTTCCTTAGAGCCGGAAAGTCTGATGATAAGGCCAGGAAAACAAGCTCAATATCATACGGGATCTTTTGGGTTGGACCTAAACTATCTTTAGGTTATGCTATAATGAAAAGTACCTTCACAGAAGATACTTCACTATACCTTAGAGATGAACAAGATATTGAAAGCTCTCTTTCAGTTTCAATTAGGATCTAGTTATGAACGAAGAAGAACAAGAAGAGAGACGTCGGGATCTTGAACTTACAGCTAAATATAATCAAAGAATAACAATTGCTAAGGTTGCTAGAAACGCATTTCTTGCCAAGAACTATACCAACGCAATTAGACAATACACTGAATACTTAACTGTTCTTGGTCATGCTAAAGAGATCGAAGATATATTTACATTATCACCAAGTGATTTTGATGAAAAAACACCAGTTTCAGAACTTCTCCTTATTAGTCATGTTTACTGGGATCTAGGTAGAATGTATGCAAGCAGCCCTAATTACACGGAGTATCATCATAAGTCTTTAGCTCAGTTCGTTAAATTTACAGCAAACCAACCATACCAAGTTCTAAACTCAGAGATGGTAAGAAAATTTATAAAGAAAAGAAAAAGAGCAAAGGATGATGAAACATACCTTGAGTTTCTTGGCACTATTCATTCACAGATTTTTACAGAATCTAATTCTTGCTTTGTAGCAAGTTATGCATTCGGCTCAGAGCATGAGGTAACAAATACGCTTAGAAAGTTTAAAAAAGACCTTCTAAAATGGCCACTTGGGTTTCATAGTGTTCGTCTATATTACAAATACTCGCCCTTATTGATCAACTATATTGTACGACATAAAGTTCTAGATAAGTTTACAAGGCTAACAATTATTCCAATACTCAGGACTTTTGCTTTTTTTACGCAAACGAGTATATTTAATAGATGTTCATCCTTTCTAAAATTATTGCAAAGTCTTGGTTCAAATCACTAATTGCATGTCTTGTAATACTATTTCTACTGATTACAGTTGGGGATATTATTAATGGATACTTAAGAGGCTGGGAGACTGTGCGTGTATTTAAAGAATATCTTTTAAAGTTACCTTTGCTTATCACTAAAGTTTTGCCTTTATGTGCTTTACTTTCAACTTTATTTTCAATTAATTCACTTAAAACTCACAGTGAATTAATAGCAATACTCTCTGGTGGCTATAGTGCTCAAAAGATTTATAAATTAGTTTTTCTCTTCTCTCTCACTATCGGACTCTTACAGTTCATTAATGTTGGTTTTCTACAGCCTGTTGCAAATAAATTTAAGAACTCACAATCTGAAAAAAGTAAGGCAAAAAACTCAAAATTTCTTGCTAGAAGTAGAATTGGAAACTCTGGAATCACTTGGTATAAATCAAATAATTATTTCACTTCTTTTGCCGCTTATGACAGAAAGGCCAAAGAACTTAAAAAACTAAGTATCTATTATATTGCAAAAAATGGTCTTGTAGACAATATTTTCAAAGCCGAATCTGCAACTTATGATAGTGATAACTTGTGGCTACTTAAAGATGTTGAAATCATGAATAATCTTTCTGACGATCAGTTTCCAACTAAAACGAGAGAAAAGAGTTTATTGTTTAGTCTAGAGGAAAGGCCTGAGGACTTCATACAGTTTGAATCTGACATTACGACTTTAAATATTTTCAAACTTTACTCCTTTATCAAAAGATTAGAAAAAACAGGTATCAATTTTACTGATTATAAAATAATGCTTTTAGAAAAAGTTGCTAACAGTATCATTTGTATCATATTCGCTCTTTTCCCCTTAGCTGGAGTTTTTAATCCAAATAGAAGAAATAGCTCTTTTGGTAAAAATATTGTATTAACTTTGTCTTTCACAATAGGCTTTTGGAGTATCTATTCTGCTAGTATTTCAATGGGTAACTCAGGGAAACTTTCTCCAATGATTGCGACAATGGCAATACCCTTTTTATTTAGTCTATTTATTGGTAAGACCTATATAAAAAACAGAAAACTATAAGGTATAAAATATGGAATTAGTTACAAAAGATTATAAGTTTGAAGGCGATTTATTAGAGATAGTAACATATCCCGATCCTGTACTAACAACAGTTGCAAAAGAAGTTGAAACTTTTAATGATGAGCTTAAAACTTTATGTAAAAATATGATCTATACTATGTATCACGCACCAGGTATTGGACTAGCGGCTCCACAAATCGGGTTATCTCAAAGAATATTTGTTGTCGATGTTGATTTTACAAGAGAAGAAACCTATGAAGATAGTGATGAGTTTGAATACGCTGATTTCAATCCTAGAATTTTTATAAATCCTAAATTTATAACTCAAGATGGTGAAATTAAATACCAAGAAGGATGTTTAAGTCTTCCGGGTATTTTTGAGGACGTAAAGCGATTTGAAAATATCAAACTTCAGTATCAAGACACTGATGGCAATAAGCATACTTTAGATGCTGATGGCCTCTTATCTATTTGTATACAACATGAATATGATCACTTAGAAGGTATTGTGTTTATTGATAGACTTAGTAACTTAAAAAAGAGTTTTTTTAAAAAGAAACTTATTAAGGCAAAAAGATAGTGAATAAGCTTAACGTTGTTTTTTTTGGAACTCCAGATTTTTCAGTCCCTTCACTTGAGTTATTAGCGAATCACCCACTTGTTAACTTACAAGCAGTTATTTCAATGCCTGATCGTCCAGCAGGTAGAGGTAAAGAGCTCAAATCTCCTGAGGTTATAGAGTTTTCTAAAAAAAATAAATTAAATTATTACCAAACTGAAAATATTAATAAAGATGAAAAATTTAAAGATATCGTAAAAGGCGCTGATTTTTTTATTGTTTTAGCATTTGCTCAATTTTTGAAAGAAGATATTTTAGCAATACCAAAGATTGGTTGCTTTAATATTCATACTTCTCTTCTTCCAAAGTACAGAGGCGCCGCTCCAATTCATTATGCTTTGCTTAATGGTGACTCTTCAACTGGTGTCTCGATTCAACGAATGGTAAAGAAGATGGATGCTGGAGATCTGTGCTTAAGTAAAGAAGTTCAAATCAGCCCAGAAGAAACTGGTGGACTTTTATATACAAGATTAAAGTTTCAAGCAGCTTTATCTCTTGGAGACTTCATCTTAAATGTTAAAAATAATAATTTAAATTTTACAGTTCAAGATGAATCAAATGTATCATTTGCACCCACTTTAAAAAGAGAAGACGGCTTTTTAGATTTTGAAAATATGGATTTTAATACTCTAAACAATAAAGTAAAAGCTCTTTTTCCCTGGCCAGGAACTTATTGTACTAATGGAAAAAAGAGAATAAAAGTATTTAATATTCAAAGATCAAATGAAAAAATATCCCCAGGTGAGACAAAAATTATAAATAAAACTTTACTCGTTGGTGCTAAAGACTCTGCAGTTAGAATATTAGAGCTCCAACTAGAGGGAAAAAAAAGAACATTTGATGTCGATTTAATAAATGGACTTAAAGATGACTTTAAAATCAATTAGGGAATAATTTATGAATATTGTTGCTCCAAGCATTTTATCTGCAGATTTTTTAAATCTTCAGTCTGACATTGAAAAATTTAAAGATGAACAAAATCTTTGGTTTCACTTAGATATTATGGACGGACACTATGTTCCAAATCTTACTTTTGGCAAAACCATTTTAAATAATATTCACAAAGTCACAAATCACACTTTGGATGCTCACCTGATGGTAAGTAACCCAGAAGCTTATGTTGAGCAATTAAGTGATATTGGAATTACGAACTTTACATTCCATTGGGAAACTGTAACTCATCATCACTCTTTAATTAATCTCATCAAGTCAAAGTATAAAAGTGTTGGCATTGCTCTCAATCCAGGAACATCTGTTAGATCTATTCCGAATCACATACTAAAAATGATTGATTTGATTTTAGTGATGTCAGTGAATCCAGGCTTTGGCGGTCAAAGTTTTATTGAAGCATCCAATGAACGTGTTAAATACTTTGATGCAAAGAGAAGTGAACTCAACTATAATTATAAAATTCAAGTTGATGGTGGAGTTAACGATAAGAATGCAAAATCACTAAGAGAAGATGGTGCTGACATATTAGTTGCAGGCTCATATATTTTTAAATCCAATAATTATAAAGAACAAATAAAAAACCTAAGGTAGTACAAAGATGAAACAATATTTTTTAGATGGAAAAAGTTTAACAATTGAAGAGATTTATGAAATTTCAGTTGCAAAAAAAGGTGAAATTGAAGTTTTAATAACTGACCAATCAAGAAAAGAGATTCTAAGGTCCAGAGCATATGTCGATGATGTTGTGGCCAAGGGTGATCCTGTTTACGGTATCAACACAGGTTTTGGTGCACTTTCATCTAAACATATAGCAAAAGAAGATTTATCAACACTTCAATACAATCTGATTAGGTCTCACTGCACAGGTGTAGGTAAACCTTTTTCAAGACTGGTAACAAGAGCAATTATGCTTTTAAGAGCAAACTGCTTAGCTTCTGGATTTTCAGGAGTGAGTATCTCTGCAATAGAGCTTTTATTAGATTTCATTAATGAAGATATAACTCCAATAGTTCCTGAAAAAGGATCTGTTGGAGCTTCTGGCGACCTTGCACCTCTATCACATATTGCACTTGCATTAATTGGAGAGGGCGATGTTGTATATGAAGACAAAGAAGTTAAAGCTGATTTTGCGATAGATTGTATAAAGAAAGAACCTGTTAAGTTAATGGCCAAAGATGGGCTCGCACTTATCAATGGTACTGCTGTTATGGCCGCACTTGGTTCTCTAGCTCTTTATGAGTCTAAGAGAGTTGTTAAAATTGCTGATATTGCGACCGCACTTACTTTGGAAGCAGTTCGAGGAACTAAGAGGGCCTATGATGAAGATATATCATCATTAAAACCTCAACCTGGTCAACTTGATGTTTCTAATAACTTAACTAGACTCTTAAGTGAAGAATCTGAAATTGCCAAGTCTCATATTGATTGTGGAAAAGTTCAAGACCCATACTCATTAAGATGTGTTCCGCAAGTTCACGGCGCTATCAGACAAACTCTTAAACATGCTGAAGATGTTCTTAATGTTGAAATAAATTCTGTTACAGATAACCCTCTTATTTTTGTTGATAAAAATAAAGTTGTATCTGGTGGAAACTTTCATGGGCAAGCAATAGCCTTTTGTATGGACTACTTAGCAATGGGACTTTCTGAAGTTGCTAGTATTTCAGAAAGAAGAATTGAAAAAATGATGAACCCTACTTTCTCTGGTCTTCCAGCATTTCTTGTAAAAGAATCCGGGCTAAATTCCGGTTTAATGATTGCCCACGTTACTATGGCCGCACTTGCATCAGAAAACAAATATCTTTGTCACCCTGCTAGTATTGATTCTATTCCAACTTCTACAGACAAAGAAGATCATGTTTCTATGGGTGTTACCTCCGGAAGAAAACTTCACGAAGTATTAAAAAATGTAAAAAATTGCTTAGCAATTGAATTTTTATGTAATACTCAAGGTATAGACTTATTAAGACCTCTCAAATCTAACACTGCTCTTGAAGGTGTACACAAGCTAATTAGAAGTCATGTTCCTAAGATTGATGAAGACAGAGTATTTAGTGGAGATATTAACAATATCACAAAGCTTGTTAGTAACTTTGAAATATTAAATGTTGTTGAAGATGCTATCGGTAAATTGAAGTAAAGCTGTATTAATAATCAGCTTTACTTATTTTTTAGTAAGCAAAAGATAGTACTGAATTAATTCTTTATCATCTAAGGTTTCAAATACTTCATTTGTTTTTAGACATGTGAACTTGATTTCTCTAGGTGTTCTCGTCGTTCCAAAAAAGGTTATAAAAAACCAACTAATTGAAGAAAACTTCATTTCTATATTGAGTTCTTTATCAGGAGATTCAACATTTGTTCCTACAGAACTAGTTTTAAATTTTGATAAATCTAACTTATTTTTCATAAAAGTTTACACACTTATAATTTTCTTTAAGACTTCCAATGCCAGCAATTATATCAAGTTCAGTCTTAAATCGACACGAAGATACAACTGTTTCTTCAAAATCTAATAGAACTCCTTCATATAAATAATTAGAATAAGCAAACTGCGTAATAGTTAACGCAGAAAATATTAAAATTTTCATAACTTGTAGATAATACGTCTATGTTTAAAAGTCTTTCATTTCTTCTAAAACCATAGTAATTCTTTCATACAAAGTATTGAAATCATTAAAATGATGCTAAACAAAACATAAAATATTTATTACGGAGAATACCAATGAGCAATATCCCATTACCACCAACAGGTTCAAAACTTACTTGTAAAGGATGGCATCAAGAAGCTGCCTTAAGATGTTTACTTAATAACCTACACCCAGATGTAGCTGAAGATAGAGAAAATCTTATTGTTTACGGTGGAAATGGACAGGCGGCTAGAAATCATAAAGCACTAGCTGATATTGTTTCAACCCTTAAAGAACTTGAAGATGACCAAACAATGCTTGTTCAATCGGGAAAGCCCGTTGCAGTTTTTCCATCTAATCCAAATGGACCAAGAGTCTTAATTGCAAACTCAAACCTTGTACCTAATTGGGCCACTTGGGATCACTTTAACAAACTCAAAGATGAAGAAAAAATGATGTATGGTCAAATGACTGCTGGATCTTGGATTTACATCGGCTCTCAAGGAATTTTACAAGGAACTTATGAAACATTTATGGCCGCAGCCAAAAAGCATTGGAATGCTGATGACTTAACAGGAAAGCTTGTATTATCAGCAGGTATCGGTGGAATGGGTGGAGCTCAACCTTTAGCAGTTAAAATGGCAAATGGTGTCTTTATTGGTTGTGACGCTGAAAAGTGGAGAATAGAAAAAAGACTTCAAACTAAGTATGTTGATGAACTTTATGAAAATTGGGACGATGCCATAGCAAGGACTAAAGAAGCTGTTAAAAATAATGAAGCTATTTCAATTTGTGTTGTTGCAAATGCTTCAGACTTTTTCAAATATGTTTTTGACTCAGGTTTAAATGTTGACTTAGTTACAGATCAAACCTCAGCACATGACCCTCTAAATGGATATATTCCCGATAATATGGATGTTGATAATGCCCTTAAGCTTAGAGATTCAGACCCTCAAAAGTATACTCAACTATCTTATGAAACGATGAGAAGACATGTTGAGGTAATGCTAGATTTTCAAAAAAGAGGATCTTTTGTTTTTGACTATGGAAACAATTTAAGAGCTGGAGCTCAGAAGGTCGGTTTAGAGAATGCATTTGATTTTCCGGGTTTTGTTCCTGCCTATATAAGACCTTTATTTTGCGAAGGAAGTGGCCCATTCAGATGGATTGCTCTATCCGGAGATCCTCAAGATATATATGAAACCGATAAAGCTTTAATGGAACTTTTTCCAGATAATAAACCACTTCACAACTGGTTAACAAAAGCAAAAGAAATGATCTCGTTTCAAGGTCTTCCTTCAAGAATTTGTTGGCTTAAGTATGGAGATAGAGAAAAAGCGGCATTACTCTTTAATAAGCTTGTAAGAGAAGGAAAAGTTAAAGCCCCAATCGTAATTGGTAGAGATCATTTAGATTGTGGAAGTGTTGCTTCTCCAAATAGAGAGACCGAAGCTATGAAAGATGGAACAGATGCTGTATCTGACTGGCCGTTATTAAATGCATTTATCAACATTAATAACGGTGCTTCATGGGTGAGTTTTCACCATGGTGGTGGTGTTGGAATTGGATTTTCTCAACACTCAGGAATGGTTATTGTAGCTGATGGATCTACAGAGATGGATCGAAGATTATCACTTGTTTTAAACTCTGATCCAGGAATGGGTATTGTAAGACACGCTGATGCCGGTTATGAAAAGGCCATAAATGTTGCAAAAGACAGTAATACTAAAATTAAATTCCCTTCTTTGGAATCTTAAATGAAGTATTTATTTTTAACTTTAATAAGTTTTAGTTTATTTGCAGCTCTATTTAATACTACTAAGTATCATGTAGAATATGATGGATATTTAATCACTGACTTAGAAGATGTGGCGCATGCTATCAAAAGACAGATAAACCATAGTCAAGGGCCACTTTTAAATTTAAAACAACCAGGAAATAGAGCGACTCTAAGTCATTTTTATGACTTTTCTGTAAGAGATATAGAAACTTTATCAAATGGTCATAGAAAAATCCATTATACTTTCTCTGGAGAATTACTAGCTGAAAGGAACGTGAATCTTGATAACTTTAAAGTTGTTGTTCCTCTTCAGGCCAAAGAGGCTCATAAAAAAGCAATGAGATTTAGAAAAGGTAGATGTGGTGCAAGCTCAAACATAGCACATTTTTTTCATTACTGGAGCCCATACTACAAAAATTGTAGATTAAAAAAAGGCATAGACTATGAGGAGTTTAAACTTAAAAGCTTTATCAAAAAAAATAATGACATAACTCACCTATCGTCTGAATTTTTAATAAATAATGAATATAACCTTTATTACTATTTCGGGTCAGATCACTTTTCACTTAGAAGATTTGGTTTTGCAGAGCAAGCCTATAATACAACAAAAAAATTATTTAAAAAGAAGGGCTTTAGAAAAATCACAGACTCTAACGAAAAAGAAGAAATGTTTAAGTCGTTAAGGCTTTATAGTCGATTTCAAAAAATGTCTGGAACTCTTAATGGCAAAATTGCTAACGTTTATATTCTTTTAGGAAATCCTACTGACTCTACACCTGGTGCAAAGTATGAATTTTTTAGATTTATGAAGCATGCCTTTAAACACGGATCTTCTATTCAATACTCTGGACACGCTGGACTTGGTAGTGTTTTTAATCTTGACTCACTAGAAGAACAATACAATGAAATAATCGAATACAATCAAAATCAAAAACAAATTATTTACTTAGATGGTTGTAATACATATTTTTATTCTAAGAACTTCTTTTTCACAAAAAAGAAAATTAATAATTCTCTAGTATTTATTTCAAATGGTGAAACCATTCTTACAAACCATTATAAACAAGCTGCCTATGTATTAGCAGACATGCTATCTAGACCACATTTTACGAATAAAGATGTCGAAAACAGTGTTTATTATTATATGAGACATGCTTCAACTAAAGAACATCAAATGCTTGATGTCTCAAGTAACTAGAGATTTATTCTAATGATCACTTGTATAAAAGATTTAAATCAAATTATTACACTTTCCCCTGCTCAACTAAAGGGTGGAAGATTCCTTAAACCAAAAGACTTAGGTGTTATTGAAAAAGCATCAGTTATTTTTAATGAAGAAAAAATTCTTTGGATTGGTCCACAGAGTGAAGAACCATCAAGCTTTTCAATAGATAAGGTGATTGATGGTTCTAATAAAGTTCTTACTCCTGCTCTTATTGACTCTCATACTCACTTAGTATTTGGTGGTGATCGATCTTTTGAGTATACGCTAAAGCTTAATGGAGCTGACTATGAAGAGATTGCTACCAAAGGTGGCGGAATTCTTAATACTGTGGAGTCTACTCTTAAAGAAAGTTATGATGAACTCTTCGCTAAAAGTGTGAAGAGAGTTGAAAACATTTATGCTTATGGTGTAAAGACAATTGAGATAAAGAGTGGCTATGCTCTTACTTATGATGGAGAGGTAAAACTAACAAAAGTAATTTCAAAATTAAAAAAGCACTTTAAAGGAAGAGTAAATATAGTTAATACATTCATGGCGGCACATGCGATTCCAAAAGAATTTACATCATCAATGAACTATATTGATGAAGTTGTATTGCCTCTTTTAAATGATTTAAGCGAAGAAATTGATATTGTAGATATCTTTTTTGAAAAAGGATACTTCGATAAAGAAGATACAATAAAATTATTTAATGAAGCTAAAAAGTTAAATATAGCTACAAAAATTCATGCTGATGAATTTAATGATAATAAAGGTGCTATTTTAGCTTGTGAGTATCGTTCGTTGAGTGCTGATCACTTATTGTGCACTACGGATGATGGTATTACTGCATTAGCAAAATCATCAACTGTTGCTACCTTTCTTCCTGGTACAGCTCTATTTCTAGGTAAGAGTCTTGTCAATGCAAGAAGTTTTCTTGATCAAGGTGTTAAAGTAGCTCTAGCTAGTGATTATAATCCCGGATCATGTCATTGTGATAATGTTTTACTAATTGCGAGTATTACAGCAAAGAACCTTGGACTAAATATTTGTGAATTATGGAGTTCAATTACTCTTAATGCTGCAAGTGCTCTTGGCTTAAAGAACGAAGGTTTTATTGAAGTTGGTGCAACACCTAACTTCACTTTATTTGATGTCAGTTCAATTGATCATATTACTTATAACTGGGGGAAAAACTTTAATCTTGAATTTTAGCCTTAGATTTTAACTCTTTTATAAATTCCTCATCAGAAAAATCAAATTTTTCAGGTATCATCTTGTAGAATTTTTTATTTATATAAATTATACTCGTTGGTACTTTTGAAACCATAAATTTATCTGCAAACGAAACTGTTTCATCCATAACCGATTCAAATTTCAATTTATATTTTTTTTCAATTTTTAATATCTTTTTCGCGGCATCTTCATCATCGTTATTTATTCCCAAAACAAATATATTCTTTTTTCCAATTTTGTTAATTAAAGTATTAAGACTCTTAAACTCTGCAATACATGGTGTGCACCAGCTGGCCCAAAAATTTAAAATAATAACAGGACTATCAACTTCATTCATTTTTATTTTTGTATTTTTCGTTGTGACTACATCTATCAACAACATCTCTTTTTCTAGTTTTGTATTTGAAAAAGTATTTATTGTGAAAAGTATTGTTAAAATGGGCAGATAATTCATGATTTTTTGAGTTATTAAATTCATAAGAAATTATAGTATAATTAAGAAATATTGTGAATAGAGGTAGAAATGAATGATCATATTGATAATGAAATTATAACAGATCAAAAAGGTCAGTCCCTAGTTGAGTATATGTTATTACTTGCAATTATTGTAGGTATATCTTTTAGTTTTATGTCTGCTATTAATGGTGGCTTAGCAGATCGGTGGGAATCAATGGTAGCTCTTTTAGTAAATATTGATACTGATAATCAAGTGGTCTATAGAATAAGATGAGCAATCAATATATCCTAGCTATTGATCAAGGTACAACTGGCTCTACTGCTGTTCTAGCAGATAGTAAAAGCTTCACTATAGTAGCCAAAAGAAATATAGAATTTGAACAAATTTATCCTAACCCTTCATGGGTTGAACATGATCTTAACAGTATTATGAATTCAATTAAGCTCGCTATTGAAGAAGTTATTAAAGCTGCTTCAATCACCAAGAGTCAAATTATCTCTATTGGACTTACAAATCAAAGAGAGACTACTTGTGCATACGACAAAAAAGGAAATCCTCTTTGCAATGCAATTGTTTGGCAAGATAGAAGAACTGAAGAGTTTTGTAACAATCATTCCAGGCTATATGCTAAGTTTAAAGAAAAGACGGGTCTTCCACTTGATCCCTACTTCAGTGCAACTAAAATGAATTGGCTCCTTCATAACAACTCAAAAGTCATAGCCGCTTATGAAAAGCAAGATTTACTATTATCGACAATAGATAGTTTCATATTATATAAGCTTACAAATCACAAATCATTTAAGACTGATGCATCTAATGCTTCAAGAACTCTTTTGATGGATTTACAGTCTACGAGTTGGGATAATGATTTATTAGATTTTTTTAAAATTGATTCAAACTTATTACCCAATATTGAAGATAGTTTTCATCACTTTGGAGAAACTGAAAACTTAGATTTCCTTCCAGATGGAATTCCAATAAATTGTATCCTTGGGGATCAACAAGCTGCTCTTTTTGGTCAGTCTGCTGTGAAGAGAAATGATTTAAAATGTACTTATGGTACAGGAGCATTTTTGCTTGTTAATACTGCTAATGACATTATTCATTCAAAAAATGGATTACTAACAACTGTTGCTTATAAGTATAAAGATAAAGCTGTTTATGCTCTTGAAGGTTCTTCTTATATTGCAGGAGCAGCAGTGCAATGGCTGAGGGACAATTTAAAGATTATAAATAAGGCCTCAGAAGTTGAAGATCTTGCTCATCAAGCTAATACAAAAAAAACTGAAGACTTATTCTTTTTCCCATTTTTTACAGGTGTTGGTGCTCCTTATTGGAAATCTAATATCAAAGCATCTATTATTGGTATTACTCGAGGAACTAATAATTTTGAAATTTCACGTGTTTGCCTAGAGGGAATTGCTCAATCAGTTACTGATTTAATAGAGGCGATTGAAAAGGACCTAGGTGTATCTTTAAATAGTATTAAAGTTGATGGAGGTGCCTGTATGAATGATTTACTCATGCAAATACAGGCCAATTTCTCTAACAAAGAGATCATAAGGCCTTCGACAATTGAAACTACAGCTTACGGTGTAATCTTGGGCTCTGCAATTAGCAATAGTTCACTTTCTTTTACTGATTTAGAATCTATTGAACTTGATAAAAGATTTCTTCCGTCTTTAAATAGTTACTACACTAATAAACGGACATTTTGGAAAAATACCTTAAAGCATCTTTAAAAAAGTTTCTTCATTTATTATAGGTATATTTAGCTCTTTTGCTTTTTTAAATTTACTAGATGAGCTTTCTATATCATTTGTAATAAGATAATTGGTTTCTTTACTAACACTTGTAACGGCCAATCCAGAGTTTTCTTTTATTAGTTTTTGAAGTACTGACCTTTTCATTGTTAAAGAACCTGTTATACAGAATTTTTGTCCTGAAATTTTTGATTCTATTTTTTCTTTAACAGTAAAATTAAATCCTTCTTCTATCAACTTATCGACTAAGCTAATTTTACTTTTAAATGAATTTAGAAAGTCAGTAGATGATTTTTCCGCAAAAGAATCGATATTTTGTAATTTTTCAACGGTTAACTCTTTCATTTTTTCAATTGTATCTATACCGGCATCTACAATTTTTTCACATTTATTATAAGCACCACCATTTATTCCTAATGATGCCATAAATGTGACAAGATCAACCTTTTTACTTTCATTTATGCTTGATATTAATTTTGAAGCTAACTTCTCTTTAACTTTATCAAGTATCATTAATTTTTCTTCTGTTAATTGATATAAATCCTCTATAGACGAGACCATTCCTGTTTTAATTAGCTCTTCAAGTCTTTTGCTACTTAAATCTTCTATTCCAATTTTTTGTATAAAGTTTAAGATATTATCTTTAACTTGTGCAGGGCATCTGTTATTTTCACATATTAAACGTATATCTACTTCTTTTACTTCTTGTTCACAAGAGGGACAGTTGGCGGGAACTTTGAACTCTTCTTTAGAGCCTTTAATAACTTCTAAAAATTTTGGTATAACCTCACCGCTTCTTACAATTTTAATTATATCCTGCTCTTTTAAATTATTTACCTTCACCATCCCATAGTTATGTAGGGTTACTCTTGATATTTTTGCTCCACTAATTTCTACCGGCTCAATATTTGCCACAGGAGTTAAGATTCCATTTCTAGAAACTTGCCATGAGATGCTATTTAACACGGCCTCTTTTGTTTCTCCCTGAACCTTATATGCCATTTTATATCTTGGATGGTGTGCAGTATCTCCAAGTTTTTTATGTAAGCTAACTTTATTATAAGTAAAAACTGTACCATCAATTAGATAGTTTCCATTATCCATAAAATTTTGAGTATCTTCTAAGAAAGCTTTTACGTCCTTTTCACTTTTCATAAATTTATAATTAGGAGTTCTAAATTTTAAACTTTCTAATATTTCAAACTTTTGCTTTTCTGTTTCAATAAAGCTTTCATCTTCTGATATCAATTCAAATGCTTGAAAGCTCAAATATTTAGATAGATCAATATTTTCTTTTCTTCCTAGAATTCCTGCAACGATGTTTCTTAATGAGCTCGGCTTATCCAAACCTAATTCATCCATATACTCACTCAAATTTATAAAATTCTCTTCTGTGCAATATATCTCACCACGTATCTCTACTTTTGGATTTTCAATATTTATAGTTTTAGGGATAGAATCAATATAGAAAACTTTATTAGTTATATTTTCTCCAAACTTTCCGTCACCTCTTGTTTTGGCAATATCAAGCTTTCCCTCAATATATATTAATGAACAGCTTGATCCATCAACTTTATAAGTTCCAACAAGTTCATGACTACTCATCCACTTTATCAATTCCTCTACTTTGTATGTTTTATTCAGAGATAGCATCTTATGATCATGTTCTACTTTCTCAGTTGAAAAGGCTGTTGTTCCTACGATAGAAAGTACATAATTATTAGGGTCTATTACTTTTAGCTCTTCTTCTAATTTGTCATATTCTTCATCAGATATTTCTGCTTTTCCAGCATAATAGAGATTTTTATTTTTTAAAATTTCTTCTTCTAATTTCTTAATTCGATCGTTCACTTTAAACCTGATATTTTGTATTATATTTCTTTAATTTCGCTTTCACTTTTGGCGCTAGGTATAATACAGCAATTATATTTGGAATGGCCATCAGAGCATAAGCGATATCAATTAAATCTATTACACTACTCATTTTAATCATTGCACCGAACAGTAGACTTAAGGAATAAAATATAATGAAAGATTTATTACCTAAATTAAATCTTCCCTTAAACAAATAATCCCAACATTTTTTGTTGTAGTTCGCCATTCCAATCATTGTTGAAAACGAGAATAATAAAATAATTACACCTAAAGCATGTTTACCAAATTCACCTAGATTTTTTTGAAAGACTGTACTTGTTAAGTTAATACCATTTAGACCTTCCATACTCGAATCTAGACTAACTAATATTGTAAGTGCTGTAAGAGTACAAACAATTATAGTATCAATAAAAGGACCGAGCATTGCGACGTATCCTTCACTTATTGGCTCTTCTGTTTTTGCATTTCCATGTGCCATTGGTGCTGTTCCAATTCCAGCTTCATTTGAAAATGCCGCTCTTTTTATACCAGTTTTCATTATATGTATAACTGTATATCCAAGAGTACCACCAGCTACTGACTTACCTGATAGTGCCTCTATAAAGATCGAGCTAAAAGTTACTAATATTTTATCATAATTAAGTGCCAATATAACTGTACATAGAACTATATATAAAACACTCATTAGTGGAACTACTTTTGATGTAAATTGGCTTATTCTTTTTAATCCGCCAAGCAAGATATAAAATATTATTGCTGCAAAGATCATCCCTGTAAAATGACTTTCTATCTTATATTCAGTATCTATAAATGCTGATAATTGATTTATTTGAAATAAGGCCAATGTTCCAATGAGGCCACAAATTGCAAAGATATAGGCCATAAATTTATATTTTTTCGACATACCTTTTTCTATATAATACATCGGGCCACCTTGAGTTTTCCCCTCAAAGTCTTTACCTCTATATAGCACTGCTAATGTACATTCAAAAAACTTAGTATTCATTCCTAGAAATGCTGCTAGCCACATCCAAAAGATGGCACCTGCACCGCCCTGATATATTGCAATTGCAACTCCTGAGATATTACCAAGCCCAATTGTTGCGGCGAGAGCATTACATAATGCTTCAAAGTGCGATACCTCACCTTTTTCATAATCTCTGTCTGATTTTTTGTTTATCAATTTTACCGAATGTCTAAAACCTAGTAGCGGTATAAACTTTGAATGATATAAAAGAGTTAAACTAGATACAATTAAAAATATTAATAATGGCATTCCCCATACAAGCGATGCCATTTTTGATAGTAACATTGACATTAAAAAATGAATCCAACACCAAAGTTAAATACTGTTTCTTTGTAAGTTATTTTTGAAACGTTGCCACCAAACTTTGCGCTAGCGTTGTTAATTTCAACACTTGCCTTTAAGTCCATAACTTTATTATATTTCTTTTTGGCACCAAGTTCTAAGCTCAAATGACTTACTTTATCAACAGAACCATATACTCCGTCTTCATCACTAAAGGAACCAAATGGTATCATTTCTATATTTCCAAAAGCACGATATGATTTTTTTAAAGGCATATCTCCTCCAACGCCAACGAAAAGTCCTTTTATAATACCTTCACCAATTCCGTCAGTTGAAGACTGATCAAGCCCATAACTATAACTTGCATATCCACCATATAGATTTACTCTTGGGCCAAAAAAGTATCCTAGAGGTAAGTACTTATAACCACCACCAAGTTTAAATACACCATTGATGGTACTTGGAGATCCTTCTGCTGCAACTCCACCTTCATTTTCAAGTTTTCCTATATTTCTAGCAAGTTCTAAAATTCCGAAATACTCTCTCGTTATCCACGCTTCAGCTTTAACAGATAGCCCATATGTTAAACCTGCATATCTTATATTATTATTTATTGGAGTCGTGGTAGCACTCATACTGGCCAAAGAAAAACTTAAACTCAACTCACCTAGTTTTCCAAAATCACCTTTACTAAATTTAGGGAAAAATTCTTTATCGCTAATCTCTTTTGATTTTACATTCAGAAGCTTAATCCAATCTCCTGTTTGCGCTCTTAAGTCTCCATAATAAAGCTTGATAATTCCAAGGGCCTGTCCATCGTTAATACTATAAACTTTTCCCTTACCTAGTAACTCTGACTCCCACTCGACAACAGTTTTTAAGAGTTTATGTTTTCTTTTCTTTATATATCTTCTTAATTCGAATTCTTGTCCAACTTCCATAAATGTACTTTCATCAAATGTTAATTGCTCACCTAGAACACCAACAACCTTTGAATTATATGGAATTTTGGAAGAATATGTATCAAGCCAATCTGTAATTGTTTCTGTGATTGTCTCTAACTTTGCACTAACTCTTTGTGCTTCTTTATAGTAAGTCTCATCACCGCTCTCAGAGATTACTTCTAACTTAACTAATACACTCTCTGTATCAAAGTCCATTGATACTTTTATCAGTGAGCCTGCTCCTATTTTTTCAGCAACAGTTTTTAATACTTTTGGATCTTCTAAATGTGTTCTTAATCTTTCTTGGTATCGACTAAAAATTGTTAGCAAGTTTGAACTTGATTTATAATTACACCACTTAGTTCTCTTTAAATAACTTTCTAGTTCATCATAAACTTTATGTCCCATTACCTCCCCAGCATTATCTGTAATTGGAAGCAATAGGCAATCCCTCATATTATATCTTTCAGCAAACAGTGCTGTACTCATCATACTGATTAGAAGAATTGTAAAAAATTTCATTATCTCAACTCGTTTGGAATGCTTGGTAAGGTTTGTTTAGTTTGGGACTCATATATATTTATAAGCATCTGCATTTCTGACACTTGATCTTTTAAATACATATTCTCTTTTTTGAGTCTTTCTATTTCGAATTTCATTTCAAGAGAGTTTTTCTCTTCCTCAGATTTAGTATCAGAAAAGTTTTTTGTCCAAATAAAATATTTTCCATTCTCTTCTTTGAACTTAACTCTATTTGCTTTGATATATCTACGAACTGTAGATATTGATTTATTTTTAAATGATGCATACTCAAGTACGCTTAACCACTTACCTTCCATAGTAAATATCCTACCTTTTTTATCAAGAACTGTTGGCCAGTCATACCTTATAATATGTAAAAAGTTTTAATTGTGCAAAAGTATAACTTCTAATTCGCCTATAGATCTTTTTTTAAATACAATATTCTTATGGAAAAAATAGATATAAATGATTTAAAGAATAAAAAAACTGCACTAGTTCTCTCAGGAGGTGTTGTTAAGGCTGCTGCTTGGCACTTAGGAGTTGCTCTTGCTTTAGAAAATATCGGTTATATTTTAAAGAGTAATAAGAATTCCGCTGATAAAGACTTTACTCCAAAACGTTCTCTTGAGATTGATACTTATGTCGGTTCTAGTGCTGGTTCTATGATTAGCGTCTTTTTAGCTGCTGGGTTCACACCTCAAGAGATAATCAATGGTGCTTTAGGATTAAAGCAAAGTAGAATGAAAAAAATCTCTTACAAACACATGTTTCATCTTGCAAAAAAACTTCCAAAAGATAAGCGTGCTGACTCATTTGCTCCTCTTGCCGAGTTTCCTAAAGTTATGCAAGCTGTTTTAAAACCTTTTGCAAGCTTTCCAGGTTTCTTCTCTACAGAAGGAGTTAGGAAGTACCTTTTAGACTACATTCTTGAAGAGGATACTTTTGAATCTTTTATTCCAGATTTATTTATCGTTGGAACTCAACTAGATCATTCTCGTAAAGTCATATTTTCTAAATATAACTATCCTAACCCAACAAGAGATAATACATCTGTTTATTACACTGGAACAAAAGTTTCTCAAGCTGCAGCTGCTAGTATGTCTCTTCCACCTTTTTATGTTCCTTACCCTATTGAGAATCCTCACACAGGTAAAACAGATTACTATATAGACGGAGAGATACGCGAGACCTTATCAACTCATGTCGCTGAAGATAATGACTGTGAGGTCATAATTAGTAGTTGGACTCACACACCTTTACACTACCATGAAGAAATAGGATCCTTAGTTAACTATGGGATTCCTCAAATTGGAATCCAAGCTATATACCTTTTAATCCAAAAAAAGATTGTTACTGCACGTTCTAAAAGACTTACTGGACTTGATATAATGGATTCTGTTAATACTTATATGGTTGATAATAAATTTGATATCAAGCATATAAAAAATATTAATAATCTCCTTGAACAAAAACTAAATGTAAAAAAGAATGTAACTCTAATAGACATAGCTCCTGATCATGATGACTACAAATTTTTTATGAGTAATTCTTTTTCACTTAGTCCTAAGAATGCTGCTCATTCTGTTCGAGCCGGTTATAAAAAAACTATGCAAGTTCTCGGTCAGTCAGTTTAATGCTAAAATTTCTTCTTTTACTTACAATTTCAATTAGTACTTACTCTAATGATAAATTCTTAAACGACTATCAGGCTAGAGTTTCTAGTAAGTTTAAAATTAGTAAATTTTTTAAGCCTGCTGTAAAATTTTGGTTTGATATTTATACAAAACACCCTTCCTCTCACACAGTTATTCATGATAAAGAAATTTATAGTCTTGTGTATGGAAGTGCTCAAAATGAGAAGGCCTTCAAACGAAATCTAATCCAGCAACTTAATAACCTTAAATCAAATTATTATTCTGAACCAAAGCTATTTAAGCTTATAAGCTCCTCTGTTTTCTTACCAAAAAATAAACTTAAGAGATCAAAAATTATTGCCAAACTTATCAAAAACATTAGAGGTCAAAGAGGCCAAAAAGATATGATTAGAAATGGCCTTGTTCGATTTTCTAATTATGAACACTATTTGCTTAGGCTTACTAAAGACTTTAATTTGCCTAAAGAACTTTTAGCGATCAGCTTTTTAGAATCAAGTTTTAATAATTTAGCAAGATCTAAAGCAGCGGCTGCTGGCGCTTGGCAATTCATGCCTCTAATTGCTAGTTACTTTCTTCCAAAAAGAGATCGTTTTATAGATTATAGATACAATACAATTATATCATCCATTTCTGCACTACATCTTTTAAAGCAGAATATTCAAATCCTAAAAACCTATGATCTTGCTGTAACGGCCTACAATTCGGGGACAAAATCTATTCTTAAGGCAAAAAGGCGTAATAAAAAAGCAAACAACCTAGAATATATTATCAAGAATGTTAATGGAAAAAACTTTGGTTATGCATCTAAGAACTTCTATGCTGAATTTTTAGCACTAACTAGAGTTTTAGCTTACAAAACTAAACTATTTAAAAATCTACCTAAATCTAAAAAGGTTAATTACTTTGTTTATACTGCAAACTGTGCATTTAACTCTAAGTTAATACTTAATAAGGATTTAAATAGTCATATTTTTAGTTTTAACAGAGTTTATAAAGAAGGCACTTTGTTTGTATCTAGAAGTAATTTTTCATCACGTCGCTTTAGACAAATTCCATTTTCAAAATTTAAAAGAAACTATCCTAAGTTTTTTTCTAAGCGCTTTAAAAGAAAGTGTTTATAACTGTTCTACTAAATAAGTATCTTGAGAACAGTATGATTGTAATGTATCAATTGAGTTATCTGTGTATTCAACTTTTACATTAATAATTCCTTGATTTTCACCAAGTACAAATATCTTTCTCGATTTGTCACTTAGTTCATCATAGAACTGTCCGTCTTGATCTAATATTAAAGACTTTACTGACATTCCTCTTTTTGCAATTCCATTATAACTTAATGATTTTGCTGGTTTTGTTATATTTATTTGAACTAAACATCTTCCATCTACACTGCTTTGATCAAACTGAGATAATACAAATCTTGCATACTCTTCACTAGGTAGGTCAATATAGTTTTGATCCCATCTTCCTACGAATATAGACTCATCAAGGTGTTTAAACTCTTGATATTTCCTTGTTCCCATTGGATAGATTGCTTTTTTCAGTCCTAATCTATTGAATGCCAAATTTTCTATTTTATATTCAGAACTAAAATTTTGAATTTCTTTAGTATTTACATGTAAGGCCGTTGTATCTCTACTTAACAATCCTTCCTCAAATATTGAATACTCATCGTTCACGACTTCCATATAGTAGTTTGGCTCATAGTAAATTGACTCATCAGCAACATGAATAATTTTTGATATTGTTTGGTTAGTCAGAGTTCTAAAATATATTACAGCATTTCCAGGCTCAACACCTATAAACATAACATAATAAAAGTCTGAATCTTCTCTATTTACAACTTTATAATTTCTATCTAAATATACTTTTGTTTCATAGTTTGTAGAACTACCAATTTCTACATCTTCTGTTTTTTCATCAAGCTCGACAAGAACATGTCCACCAAGACCTTTAATTTTACTTCTGCTTAATAGATTATCAAATTCTCTTCTTTTAATTAATGGTACCGTTATCGCTGTTTCACCATTTTCTAATACACCATCTATGATAGTTGGGTAATGATCAATACTTGTTAATTCAGCTCTTCTAATCATCATTTGTGAGTTTAGTTTAGACTCTACATTAATATATCCATTTTCATCATCATATACAGTTTCTAGATCTGAATCTAAAAACTGTAATCTAAATCCTTCTAGTTCTTTTTCATTCATTCTATCCATATCAACTGTTTTTGCTGAGATAGTATAACTACTCTCATATGTTTTAGAATTAACAACTTTTGGATCTATTACTTGATTATTTATTTTTCTATCTTTTTCATTGTCTGCTAAGAAGGCACTCTCTTTTGTTTCTTCAAGACCTTGTGGTAAAAACCCATTACTATCAACTTCTTGCTCGTTGTGCTTTAACTTACTTACTACTTTTTTTCTTGGTTTCTTAAACTTCATATTAGCAAGATTTAAACTTTGCTTTTTGATCTTTTTTAGAACCCTGTTGTAGCTTTCAATTTTCTTAGTTAATGGAGATTTTTTTTGCTCTTCTGTAGGAGTCGATGAATAGTCGTAGAATTCAATCTCATCATTAGAATTATTTCTAACGATTTCTTTTTTGACTTCAGGGACAATAGACTTTTCTGTAGCACTTAGTGCTGTAGAAATTCTATCTTCAATTACTTCCTCTTTTAATATAGGTAAGCTTTCTATCTTTTCAACTTTTTTAATTACAGGATTTTCTACTTTTGCAATTTCAATTTTAACTTCTTCTTTTATTGAAATTGAATTAAACAATCCTGCCCAATTGGTTTTAGAAATTCGTTCTTCTTTTACGACTTTTCTTTTGATTGGTGCTGATAGGCTTAGCTCTTGTTTGTTCATACTCTCTTCTTTTGACTTATTAATACTTACCTTTTTAGATTGATTAATATGGTCTGAAAGATTTTTGAATTTACTGAAGTTTACTGAATAAGTTGTTAGCTTTAATCCTTCACGTACCTTTACTGCACTAGTTATAACTAGTGAAAATAAAGTGATTAAGAATGTAGCAACAATAATTTTTTTCATATACTTATTAATAAGTATATGTGTTTTAAAATTATTTTAAAGTCTTAGGAAGCTTTTGCATGCACTTTGTGGCTATGCATGTGCAGTTTGTGATTAGGCATTTAGATATTTTTTCTATTTTGGTTATGGCCAGTCATCTTATAAGAAAGGGTGCTCTTTTTAAGCACCCTTCTCTAGACTTATTATCTCTTGGTAACTTTACTTGCTCTAACTGCTGACTTTGAAGAAGTTTGATTTACAGCTTCTACAAGTTCAATATCAGCATTTATATCAAAGGATTGACTTAGTTCATTTCTATAATCAGAGTAAGAACTGTGGTGCTTTATAATATCATACTCAAATATTGCAGATCCAAAGCCCATTGCTGCGTCCCATATTGTTTCCGTTGAAAATACTATGTCTTTCTCATATGCTACATCTTGATCGATAACTGTAAGAGTTGCATTTACTGCAACGATTTTTGAAACAGCCTCACCAAGCCTAGTATCATAAAGAAGCTCTGTACTAAAGTCTCCATTTACATCAGTTCTGAATGCAGACGATACAATTTCTTTTCTCGTATAAACATTGCCGTCAAAATCTGTTAACTCATAAGTTACATCACCATGTATACTTCCTACTAAGTCAGCTGCTAACTTAGTAGACCCATCAACTCCCTTAAGTAGTAAAGCTCCTCTAGAGTCTGAGTAGTCATAATCGTCATTATTTATTTTAATATAAGTACCAACAGTAGTCGTGTACAACTTAACTTCAGGAGTTACATCTACAATAGAATCTGATCCAGGCATTTCTTCTTCGCTACAACTTGTTAGTGCCATTAAACTCATTAGTAATAAACCTTTTGCGACATTTCTCATTTTCATGCTATTTCTCCTAGATTTGAATTAATTTTTATATTTAATATAGAATGAGAATACTCGAAAATAACTCGACGCACAACAAGACATGTAAAATCTACATACTCGAGTTATTTGACTACTCAAAAATAAAAAAGCCCCTTCTAGAGGGGCTCTTTTTTGGATTAATTAAATTTTATTTACTTTAAATTTGCTAACTTAATTCTTGTAGCTGCTCTTTGAACTTTTCTTTGAAATTTAATTCTATCAACGTCAGTTAATACTTCTGTTGCAGATTGAAGTCTTGAATTGGCCTTTGCTAAGGCAGATTTTGCCCTTGCTATATCAATATCTTCCATGTTTTCTGAAGTCGTAGACAAGATATTTATCTCTTCACCTAAAATCTTCACAAGACCAGAAGTTATTGAAAACCTCTTTACTCCATTACTTGTTTTAGCAGACATAATACCTGTTTCCAAAACTGAAACCATATGCGTATGTCCAGGTAAAACATTGATCTCACCCTTAGTTGTAGGAATAGTTAAAGAGCTAGACTTTAGCCCTTTAATTAATACTCCATTAGGTGTGAATATATTCAAATTAAAATCGTTCATTATTATTCACCTTGAATTTTTTTAGCTTTTTCTTTAACTTGCTCAAGACTTCCAACTAGGTAGAATGCTTGCTCTGGTAAATGATCAACTTCACCATTTAAGATAGCTTTAAATCCAGCAATTGTATCTTCAATCTTAACAAACTCACCACTCATACCAGTAAATTGCTCAGCAACAAAGAATGGTTGAGATAAGAATTTTTGTATCTTTCTAGCTCTTGCAACAATTTGCTTATCTTCTTCAGATAATTCATCCATACCTAAGATAGCGATAATATCTTGAAGCTCTTTGTATTTTTGAAGAACAGACTGAACAGCTCTTGCTGTAGAGTAATGATCTTCTCCAACTACGTCTGGAGTTAAGATAGTAGATGATGATGTAAGAGGATCAACGGCAGGATAAATCCCTAAAGATGCAATTGCTCTTGAAAGTTCAGTTGTTGCATCTAAGTGAGCAAATGTTGTTGCCGGTGCTGGATCGGTATAATCATCAGCTGGAACATAAACTGCTTGGATAGATGTAATAGAACCATCTTTAGTTGATGTAATTCTCTCTTGAAGTCTACCCATCTCAGTTCCTAATGTTGGCTGGTAACCAACGGCCGAAGGAATACGACCTAAAAGGGCAGAAACCTCAGAACCTGCTTGAGTAAATCTAAAGATATTATCTACGAAAAATAGTACATCTTGTTTTTCTTCATCTCTGAAGTATTCAGCAACAGATAGACCTGTTAATGCAACTCTTGCTCTGGCACCTGGTGGCTCATTCATCTGTCCGTATACCAGTGCTGTCTTAGAAATAACGCCTGACTCAGTCATTTCATCAAAAAGGTCACGTCCCTCTCTTGTTCTTTCACCAACTCCAGCGAAAACAGAAAGACCACCATGTTGAAGGGCGATATTGTTAATAAGTTCCATAATTAAAACGGTTTTACCAACTCCGGCACCACCGAAAAGACCAATTTTTCCACCTTTAAGGTATGGAGCTAAAAGGTCAATTACTTTAATCCCTGTGTAAAATGGCTCTAAAGATGTTGATAGATCTTCAAACTTAGGAGCATCTCTATGGATTGGATAAAACTTTTTTGCCCCTACAGGACCAGCTTCATCAACTGGATCTCCAGTTACATTTATAATTCTTCCAAGAACTTCTTTACCAACTGGAGCTTGAATTGGTGCTCCTGTATCAATAACTTCTTGTCCTCTTGCTAGACCTTCAGTAGCATCCATCGCAATTGTTCTAACAATGTTGTTACCTAAGTGAGATGCAACTTCAACAACTAAGTTTCCTTCGCCTCCACCAAGAGATTTGTTTGTCATTTTTAAAGCATTATTAATTGCTGGTAATTTACCGTCAGTAAATTCAACATCAATAACTGGCCCCATAACTTGTTTAATAATTCCAGTACTCATTTTTATAAGCTCCTTAAGAGTTTAGTGACTCTGCACCAGATACGATTTCTGTTAATTCAGTCGTAATTGCTGCTTGTCTCAATTTATTCATTTTTAACGTTAATGTTCTAACCATGTCTTGTGAGTTCTTAGTTGCATTATCCATAGCTGCCATTCTTGAAGCATGTTCTGCTGCAATAGCATCCAATACATTAGAAAATACTGTTGAATTTAAAACCTCTGGAATTAAATTATCTAGTATACTCTTTGCACTAGGCTCGTAAATAAAATCAACAGGGAATTCTTCTACCAACTTCTTTTTCTCTTCTTCAGAAATTGTCATTGGTAAAACTTGCTTAACAACTGAATCAAACTCAATTGCAGATATAAAAGAGTTATATGCAATTGAAATTGAAGCTACTTCACCATTTGTAAACATTGATGCAAGTTCTTCAGTTATATTTTTAACCTCACTAAAGCTTGGTTCTGCTTTAGCAAACTTAAACGTTTTACCTTGATTCATTTCATCTTCTCTTAAAAGAAGTTCTTTAACTTTTTTCCCAATAAAATAACACTTAACTTCTTTATTTTTATTATCATCTAAAAATCTTTTTACTCTCTTAAATAGTTGAGAGTTGTATCCACCACAAAGACCTTTTTCAGAAGAAATAACTAGAAGAATAGCTTTATTAGAATCTGATTCTTTTAAATACTCATGAGAGTAGTTCTCAGCTAAAGCAGATGCAATACGAACAGTTTTATCTAGTTCATTTGAATATGGTTTAAACCCCATAATCTTAGCTTGCGCTTTTGCTAGCTTAGCTGCAGATACTAATTTCATGGCACTAGTAATCTTCAAAGTACTTTTAGTACTTTGAATCCTTACTTTTAAATCTTTTATATTTGCCATTTTCTTTAGTCCTTAAAAACTAATTAATAATTATTTGAAACGTACTTAGTAATTACTTCGTTAAGCTTTGCTTCACTATCTGCAGATATTTTCATATCGTTCTTAATAGCTCCAAATAAATCTGCTTCATTTGACTTCATATGATCTAATAATCCAGATTCAGCTTCACCGATTTTTTCTTTAGGTACTTTATCAAAGAATCCTTTTGTTGCTGCATAAATAGAAACAACTTGATCTTCAACTTCAAATGGAGAATATTGCTTTTGCTTTAATAGCTCTACTAATCTCTCACCTCTTTCAAGCTGTCTTCTAGTTGCTTCATCTAAATCAGATGCAAACTGAGAGAATGCTTGAAGCTCTCTATATTGAGCTAAGTCTAGTCTTAATGTACCGGCAACTTTTTTCATTGATTTAATCTGTGCAGAACCACCAACTCTTGATACCGAGATACCAACGTTTACAGCAGGTCTAACACCAGCGTTAAAAAGGTCACCTTCTAAGTAAATTTGACCATCAGTAATTGAAATTACGTTTGTTGGGATATAAGCGGCAACATCACCTTCTTGAGTTTCAATAACTGGAAGTGCTGTTAATGAACCAGCTCCCTGCTCATCACTCATTTTTGCAGCTCTTTCTAATAATCTAGAGTGAACATAAAATACGTCTCCTGGGAAAGCTTCTCTTCCTGGAGGTCTTCTTAAAAGAAGTGATAACTGTCTATAAGCCTGAGCTTGTTTAGATAAATCATCATAAACGATTAATGCATGACCAGCATTGTCTCTATAGAACTCACCCATAGTACAACCAGTATATGGTGCAATATATTGTAATGGAGCTGAATGTGATGCAGATGCATTTACTATAATTGTATATTCTAAAGCTCCAGCCTCTTTTAGTTTTTGATAAACCTGTCTAACTGTAGATTGCTTTTGCCCAACAGCTACGTAGATACATTTAACATCTTTACCTTTTTGGTTGATGATTGTATCAATCGCAACAGCTGTTTTACCAGTCTTTCTATCACCAATGATAAGCTCTCTTTGTCCTCTTCCGATTGGAATCATAGAATCGATAGCTTTAATACCTGTTTGCATTGGCTCATGAACTGGCTTTCTTTGAATAATTCCAGGAGCTTTAATTTCAATGTTTCTATATTCTGTAGCTTTGATTTCACCTTGACCATCAATTGGTTCACCAATTGAATTTACAACTCTACCAAGTAAAGCATCACCAACTGGAACCTGAACAATCTTTTCTGTTCTCTTTACAGTTGACCCTTCTTTAATTTGTGAATCGTCACCTAAAACAGCAACTCCAACGTTATTAGATTCTAGGTTTAAAACCATCCCCTTAATACCGTGATCAAATTCAACTAGCTCTCCGGCTAATACATTTTTTAAACCAAATACTCTTGCAACACCATCACCGATAGTAAGAACAGTACCAATTTCATTTACGTCTAATCTAGTTTCAAAATTAGCAATTCTTTGCTTAATTATTCCACTGATTTCTTCAGGTCTTATTGATGCACTCATTCAATTATTCCTCATCTTTATTATTAATATTTATTCACTTAAAACTGAATTTTTAAATTTTTCTAATTGTTTATCTACAGAAGCATCTAACTGCATGTCGTTTACAGTTAATCTGTAACCAGCTGTTAGTTCCTCATTTTTTTCATATTCAAACTTCATTTCTTTTCCAGAAATAAATTTTTTCATTTGTGAGATTAACTTTGCTTTTTCTTCTTCTGAGATTGAATCTGAATTACCCTCAATAGTTCCTTTTAAGAATCCTTTTTCGTCATCATCCATAACGATTATTTCTTTAGAAATTAATGGTAGTAAATTTATTCTTTTTTCTTGAATTAAAAAGCTTAGTGCCTCAACAACTTCTTTTGATAATTTTAAAGAAGATGCAATATCTTTTATTACTAAGTCTTTTTCTTCATTAGTAAATACATCTAAAAATAATACATTCTCTAAATCATTTGATGAGTTTATTGCTTCTGTTAAAGTTAAAATCTCTTCTGCAATTTTAATATCTTTAGCTTTAGCAATTTCTACTAATGCTCTTGCATATACTTTTGCTGTGTTTTGATCTTTCATTTTTTATAGACCCTTTAATATTTCTTGAGTTGAACTTGATTGAAGATTAGAGTCTGAAGAAATCTTGCTTTTCGCTTTACTTATAACTTCAGCTACTAATAATTCATTAACAGAGTCTGATAAGTTTTTCTTTTCTGCTTCTATTTTTTGTTCAGCATCTTTACTTAATCTTTCGATCTTGTTTTTAACTTCATCACTATACGTTGTTTTAAACTCTTCAATTTGTGCTTTTGCATTCGACTTTAATGTTGCAATTTCACTATCAGAATTTGCCATTTTTTTAGAAGTGACGGCCATCATCTCAGAAGCTTCTTTTGCTTTTGTTTCTGCTCTTCTCATAACCGTATCTACTTCTTCAGCCTGAGAGTTAAAGTATGAAACGACTACTGGTCCAACTTTCCAAATTAACAAAGCGGCTAATACGAATACATTTACAAAAGATGGTATTAAATCTGTTGGAGAACCATGACCTGATCCTGCTGCAAATAGTAATGTTGGAGCTAATACTAAAATATACTTCATTTTAATTAACCTTTTGTAACTTTTGTAACTAATAGTTCTGATAATTCATCAGCACTTGATAAAATTTCTTCTTTTTGAGCATTAGCAGCTGCCTGAGCTTCTTCTCTTTTTTTATCAACTTCTGAATTAATTGATTTTTCTTTGGCCTTATAATCAGCTTCTAAATTTTTAGAAATTTCTGATTTTTCCTGATCCATAAAAGACTTAACTTCTTTATGAGCTGAAGCTATTTTATTTTCATATTGCTTCTCTAGTTTTTCAATTTCTTCAAATTGCTTTTCGGCATTATTTTCTAAACCTGTAGTAGCTTCTTCTCTTTTAACAAGCAAAGTTTCTAAATGATTTAAAAAGAAAACTTTGGCCAAAATAAGAACAACTAATACAATAATCGACTGATACATTAGTGACGAATCAGCACCTAATTGAACAAAAATCTCCATTGATTTAACCTTAATTTTTATTGATAATATTTTTACATAAATGAATATTCTTAAGAGGTTAGATAGTCAAGATAAGTTTTAGTTTTTATCTTTCATTTTGGTTATACCATGAAAGATTACACCCTCTTCAACAATCAAACTTGGTGATGTTATTGAACCTTCAAACCTTGCTGGCTTCTTAATCTCAACTCTAGAACTAGCCTTGATATTTCCACTAACATTTCCAGAAATTAAAATGATATTAGCATTAATATCAGCATTTATTACTGCACCTTCAGAAATTATTAATGTGTCATTTGAAAATATATTTCCATCAACTGCACCAGCAATTCTTACGACACCATTAAAAGATAAATTCCCTTCAAAGTGACAGCCTTTTTCAATAATTGCACATAAATCAGAATTTTCCATACCTAACCTTCTCTAAATAAAATTTATTTCATCAAGTATTCAAATACGTCATTTAGTTCAGCTTCATTATTGAACTTTATTGTAATCTGTCCAGATCCATTAGATTTAGTTTTTAAATCAAAGTGGTAGCCAGTCTTTTTTTCTAGTTTATCTTTTAAAATCGAGACTTGCTGATCCAAAAATTTATTTGATTCTGTCGACTTAGCTTTAGATTTTTTAGTTTTAATTAGTTTCTCTAAATCTCTAACTGATAAATTACTTTCAACAACTTCTCTAGCATATCTTAGAATTGATTCATCGCTTTTAACTGCTACTAATATCTTCGCATGTCCAAATGATAAATCATCTCTTTGAACCATCTTAATTACTTCTCTTGGAAGTTTTAATATTCTCAAAAAGTTTGCAATTGTTGATCTATCTTTTCCAATTTTTTTGGCAACGTCTTCTTGAGTTAGAGAAAATTCACTCATTAATTGATAGTAAGCTAATGCTTCTTCTACACAATTTAAATCACTTCTTTGAACATTTTCAATTATGGCCATGGCCATTTGATCTTTCTTAGTTGCCTTTTTGATAACAACTGGAACCATTTTAAGACCAGCTAATCTTGATGCTCTTAGCCTTCTTTCTCCAGAAATTAATAAGAACTCCGAACCTTCCTCACATACTACCAATGGTTGAATAATTCCGTTTTCTTTTATAGATGCTGATAATTCAGATATTTCTTTATCTTTAAAGATTTTTCTTGGTTGTTCTTTATTTGGCTTAACTTTTTCAATTGGAACTAATAAACTTCCAGTATTTGATCCCTTCTCTGCTCCAATTGATGAATTATCTACAGTGTTTGCTTTTAATGGAGATGAACTATTTCCAAGTAAAGCACTCATTCCTTTACCTAAAGCATTTTTTTGTTTTGAATTATTTTTAGTTGTTGCCATATGTATATCTCTCTCTTCTATAGTTTTATATTTGATAATCGTCAAAGCTTGGTATCTCAAAGCCAGGATCATTTCTTGTTATAACTTTATCTATAAGTGGTAGTTGGTCTTCTTGTTCCTTAATTTCTACTTTTTCTTTTAGAATTATTTCTTTAGCCACGCTTAAATAGGCATCTGCACCTTTAGACGTAATATCATATGTAATGATTGGTTTTCCATGACTTGGACATTCTGAAAGTTTAACGTTTCTTGGAATAATTGTTTTAAATGTATCATCTGGAAAGTGTGTTTTAATTTCTTCTGCCACTAATCTAGCTAAGTTATTTCTTCCATCATACATGGTTAACAAAATCCCTTCTAATTCTATTTCAGGGTTTAGGTTTTGCTTGATTAGCTTAACAGTGTTTATTAGCTGTGCTAAGCCTTCCATTGCAAAATACTCTGTTTGCATAGGTACAAGGTATGAAGTTGCTGCATTCAGTCCATTTACAGTCAATAAACTTAATGAAGGAGGACAGTCTATAATCACGTAATCATACAAAGACATAATAGGCTCTAGTGCCATTTTTAGCTTTGACTCTCTTGCAAATGCTTGCATGAGTTCAACTTCTGCACCAATTAGATTATTATCAGATGGACATATATCTAAATGCGCTAGTTCCGTCTTATATATACATGTTTCAATATTTTCTCCACCAATCATAGCATGATAGATGTTTGCATTTGTAAATGCTTCTTTTTCTAGACCTAAAGCAACACTTGCATTTCCCTGAGGATCTAAATCTAATACAAGAGTTTTCTTATCGGCTACAGCTAGACAAGCTGCTAAATTTACAGATGTTGTTGTCTTACCAACTCCACCTTTTTGGTTTGCAATCGCAATTATTTTTGCCATTAATTTCTCCCTAATTCTTAGAGTTAGTTTTAGTTAAAAGATGAAAGATTGACAAGAATATTAGTGTTATTAGCACTTTTTATATCGTTTTTATTTCTAAATCCAATAAAATTTCTTTCTTCTGTACCTGGAATTTTAAGTTTTATTTCTTCTATAATATCCCAGTTTTTTTTTACCTTTTTAAGCTGTTCTTTTTCTAACTCATAAAAGTTTGGTCCTTTATAAAAGTATACTTCGATTACTTTAGTTGTATTTATTTTAGATAAAAAGTCATGTACTTTCCCAACAGCTTTTAGTGTTATCACTACGTCTAAATCTATATTCACATTTTCTAATCGATTATGAATCAACTTTACATTATTAAGACCTAATTCTTCAGCTATCTTCCCTACAGTTGTTACTTTTTTATTTCGTGTTTCGATTCCATAAAATTTATAACTCGGCAGAAGTTTGGCCATAGGAAGTATTGGGAATCCTCCTCCAAAACCAACATCAACCATTATCTTTTTATTATCCAAGATACTTTTAAACTGTTTTGCTTCCTCATATGGCTTTATCGAATCTAATATCTGTTTATTACTAAAATCTTCGTAATCATTAATTCTGGTTAAATTTATTCCTGCATACTTTGTGTTAAGTAATTCATAGTACCTTTTTGTAAATTCTTTCATTATATATTAGATCCCGCTACAGCAGCTAAAGTTGCCGGTCTTATTCCTTCTATCAATTTTAACTGTCCAAATGTTTCTGGTCTTATCTTCTCAATTCTCTGTTTACACTCAAATGAAATATTTTCAGATTTTATAAGTTTATTCCAATCTAATCTTTTAGCATCTAGCTTAGAAAGCTTTTGATTATGTTCATTTGCTTTATTTATATAACCATCATACTTATTCGATACTGCTAAAGTTTGAATTGTTCTACGTGGAACATTTAATTCAACAAACTTGAAGTAGTTCTCTAAAGTCTTAATTGGATCTAGGTCTCCTTGTCTCAGTAGCTCTGAAAGGCTTATTCTTCTAGGTAATTTAATATTAAATACTTTCAAGAATGGATCTGAAGGAGATATATATTCACTTTTTAGTAAATCAAACAATTCATAATATAATGACACAAATTTATTATTATATAGATCCAGATCTGTATTTAAGCCCAATTCTCTTCTATACTTTGCCATTCTAAGTACTGCATTATCTTCTCTAATGAACAATCTATTCTCTGATCTAGCAGTAAACAGTCTATATGGTTCATCTCTGACATTTGAGATTAGATCTTCAACCATAACTCCTATATAGCTTTCATCTCTTGATAGCTTAAATATATCTTTTCCAAGTATGGATCTAGATGCATTTATTCCAGCAATTAACCCTTGACCAGAAGCTTCTTCATAACCACTAGTTCCATTAATTTGACCAGCAAAATAAAGTCCTGGCATGTCTTTGTATTCTAATCCGTATGTAAGCTCGGTCGTATCAATCACATCATATTCAACAGCATAACCGGGTATCAGTATCTTGCACTCTTGTAGGCCATCAATTGTCTGCATAAATTGTAACTGTGTACCAGCAGGCAAACTTGTAGATATACCTGAAGGATACATCGTTTGTGTATCTAAACCCTCCGGTTCAATAAATATATGATGATCGTTCTTATTTGGATATCTATAAGCTTTATCTTCAATACTTGGACAATATCTCGCCCCAACTGCCTCTATAGAACCATTAAACATTGGAGAATGCTCTTTATTATTACGAATAATAGTCATTGTTTCTACATTCGTTCTAGCTAAGTAACAACTTAGTTGCTTTTGAACTCTTGCTTTTAATGGATTTGCATAATGAAACGTATTAACACTGTCGTCACTAGGTTGAACTTCAAGCTTACTATAATCGATTGACTCTTTATCAAGTCTAGCTGGTGTTCCTGTTTTGAAACGAGCACCAACAGTTTTAATATCGTCAAATATACTAGATAAAGATTCAGAAGCTTCGCAGTCTTTCCTACCACCATAACTAATTTCTTTTCCAGTATGCATCTTTCCATTCAAAAATGTTCCAACAGTAACAATTAACTTCTTACTGTTCCACGTGGAACTTTTTGTTTTAATATTAAAAAGTTCACCCTCTTTAGTAATTGATGTTACTTTTTCTTTAATGATTTCTATATTAGAGATTTTCGAGATTAATTCTTCAGCATATACAGAGTAAATTTCTTTATCAATTTGAATTCTTGTAGACTGTACAGCATAGCCTTTAGATTCATTCAGAGTACGAAATTGAATTCCAGAATAGTCAGCAATTTTACCTGTTAAACCACCAAGGGCATCTATTTCTCTTACAACTTGGCCTTTTCCTACCCCACCTATCGATGGATTACATGGAGCTGATGCAAGACCAATATTTGGTAAAGTGATTATTCCAACTTTTAAATTATGCTGAGACGCAATGTTTGCTGCTTCAATACCAGCATGCCCACCGCCAACTACAATGATATCAAACATTTTTAGACCTATTTTCCAATACAAAAATTATCAAATATATTATTCAAGACTTCTTCAGGTCTAATTATACCAATGAGCTCTGAAATACAATGGCCTATGATATTTAATTCAGATGAAATAATAGAAATATCGTCCTCACTAAATAGTAATTGTTTATAAGTTGAAATACTTTCATTCAATTTTTTAATAACATCAATATGCCTATCGATGACAATTGGATTTGAGCTAGAAATATCTACATACTTTAAAGAAATACTTTTGAATAAAATATCTAGATCCCCTACTAAAGGGTCTTTGGTATTCATTCTTAGAAATATTGGTTCTACATAACCACTTTCTAAATCTGGTCCTATAGGCCCATTATTTATTTTTGCCCCCATAGAACCACTGTTTTTAATTGGTCCCATAGAACCAGTTTGTTTATCTGCCCCCATAGAGCCAGCTATATCCTTTGGTTCTATAGAACCATTCGTTGAATCAAAAAGTGGTTCTATCGGGGCACATCTATTCTTTATAGCTTCTATAATTGACTCCACAGAATCATCAGATTCTAAAAGATCAACATGAGTAAAAATAAAAATATCTATATCGCTAAAATTAATATTGAAACTAGCTGTATCAAAATCAGTGGGATCGATGAGTAAAATCTTATAAAAAGCGTTATTGAAGAGGTTTAATGCTTTATTTATTCCTATTTCTTCGATTTCATCATCAGTTTGTCTAATTCCAGCAGTATCAATTAATGAATATAAAACATCATTGATCAAAATGTTTTCTTTTATAAAGTCTCTAGTCGTCCCTTTTGTAGATGAAACAATAGCTCTGTCAGAGTTTAAAAGAGCATTAAATAAACTACTCTTACCTGAATTAGGTTTACCGACTAAACAAAGATCTGGTTTTAAAAGATTATGGGAGTTTGATAAACATCTTGAATGAAGTGAATTGAATTTTTTATGAAAAGATTCAAAAGAGTCCATAAGTTGCTTTTGAGATTGTTCCTCGCCTAAATCTTCATAAAAATCAATTGAGAGTTCAACAGAAGACTTATGGTTCAAAAATGACTTATATAACTCAGTATAAGCATCTTTAAGTTCCCCACTCATGAGAGAGTTACCTTGAGATAGAGCATAGTCAGAATTAGCATTTAGAAGTAAATCAAGACCCTCTACTTGAGAAAGACTTAATTTATTATTTCGTAAGGCCCTATAAGAAAATTCTCCAGGATAAGCATAACGAAAAGATTTTTTATCAATAAAAAAATGAATTATTTTTTTTACGTTTAAAATATTTCCATGAACACCAAGTTCTAAAATATTTTCCCCATTATAAGAGTTGGGTCCTTTAAAAAAAGTTAAAACAATATCATCCATTTTAACTTTTGAATCATATAAAGATCCGTAATAAGAATATCTAGGTTTAGTAACCTTAGTGGTAAAGCAATCGTCTAAAAAAGATAGATCCTTAAAGCCTGATAAACGAATAATTGAAATTGCAGCATTACTAGAATTAGAAGTGCTGCAAGCAATAATTTGGTCTTCGCTATCAAGAAAGTTCATTATTAGTTAGCTTCTCTTATAAACTAGAACTTGTTGAAGCATAGCTACCATTGTTGAAATGAAAATATAAAGAGTTAAACCTGCAGGAAAATCTTTCATAAATAAAGCAAAGATAACAGGCATAAACATCATAATCTTTTTCTGAGTTGGATCAGCTGTTGTCGATGGTGTTAATTTTTGATGAAAGAACATTGCAGCTGCCATTAGTATAGGTAAAACATAATAAGGATCTTTAGAACTTAAATCTGTGATCCATAAAATGAAAGGTGCATCTACTAATTCTACCGCGCTATAGAGAACTCTATAAAAAGCAAAAAAGATAGGCATTTGTAAAATCATAGGAAGACATCCACCGATTGGGTTTGCTCCAGCTTTTTTAAATAAGGCCATAGTTTCTTGTTGCATTCTTTGAGGATCATCTTTGAACTTTTCTTTAATCTTCGTAAGCTCAGGTTGAACGTCTTGCATTTTCTTCATGCTTTTATAAGATTTATATTGAAGAGGAAAAGTAAGTAAACGCATTAAAATTGTTACAATAATTATTGCGACACCCCAGTTACCAAAAATACCAAAAAAGTATTTAAGACCTTTTAAAATAGGCTCTGCAAGAATAGAGAAGAAACCAAAGTCTACAGATAAGTGTAAATTATCTCCTAGCCCAACAAGTCTATCATAATCTTTTCTAGCAAAAATAGTCTTATGATTTAAAGTATTTGTTGCTTTAGCGTCAATGATATTCATGACTCCAGCTTCAGTAACATTATAAAGCATTGGTTTTTTATCTGTAACAGTCGTAAGAATATGATAATTAAAATCAAGTCCAAACCACTTTAAAGACTTATCACCTTTATCATCTGATCCAACACTGACAGTATCTAAGTCATCACCATATAAAAGAAATTGTTTAACTTTTCCACCAGATAATTCTTCTTCAACCTGAGAAAATTTATATTTATAATTGAAAGGCTTGTCTGAACTTAAATTTAAGTTTAAGAAACCTGAATCATCTAAAACAATTGAACCACTAATATTAAGAGTTGAATTTGTAAGATTAAATTTACTCTCAGATACTTTTGAAACATTAAAGTTAAGTTTTTTATACTCACCATTAACTTTAAAGCTTAAAGCATTTTCCTGGGACTTAAAAACATCTGTAAGAGATAATTTAAATAATTTTGAGCTAGCGTTAAGAACACTTAAATTTGAAGATAAAACATAAGTGTAATCTTTATTAATTAATTCAAAAGTAGAAGCTTCAATAGCTTCTGTTTTAGAATTTTCAACGTTTACGAAATCATCTTTATCCACTTCAGTAATTTGTAAAGTCTTTACTGGCTCTTCAACTGTAGGTTTTATCTGTGGTGCAGGAAAGAAATACTGCCATGATAGTAGAATCGCACCAGATATAACTACTGCTAAAATTGCTCTTTTTTGCTCAGAACCCATTATATATACTCCTAATATTTTTTGATTTATTTACCATATAAAGAATGATGATAGAAATTATTATTTGATTGATTGAAAGATAGTTTTAAGATCATCGGAAAGATCATTTTCAAATAGCGAGTAATCTTTCTCATACTTTTTATTAAAGCTTTTTAAATTTGGAACAATATTGATTGAAATATTTTTTTGTTTAAATTTTGAACATCTGAAATATTCACGCACGACTCTCTTAAGTCGATTTCTTCTGACAGCATTTCCATACTTTTTTGAAATACTAAGACCAAGCTTAGTTTCAGTTAAATCATTTTTTCTATAAAATGCTAAAATAGTATTAGAATACAAAAAATGACTTTGATTCTTAACGAAGTCAAAGTCATTTGAATTTAACATTTTAAATTTTTTGGGTAAGCAGTTATTCACTAGACCAATAAGTCTTACTTAGTACCTGTACTAACTGTTAAACGCTTTCTTCCCTTAGCTCTTCTAGCAGTAATAACATTTTTACCACCTGGAGAACTCATTCTTTTAAGAAATCCGTGTTTTCTTAATCTTTTTAATTTTTTTGGTTGCCAAGTTCTTTTACTCATTTTTGATCCTATGTATTAAATATTAATTAAAATATGAAAAAGTATTGTTACAAGATATTGGGACTCAGGTCAATACAAATCTACTATATAAATAAGTATAACTATATTGAATAAAATATTTTCACATGCTAGTAAAGGGCATAATACAGTCATAAAGGGTGAAAAATGAGTGATAAGTTTCCTTTTGAGCATTTTATAAGCTTCAAAAACCAAAAAGATGGAAATTCAGAAGTAACTGGTCCTATAGAACCAAATATTTCAACACCTGCCCCCATAGAACCAGAAAGTTCTTTTAATAATGATGAGCTTTCAAGCATAACTGAAGAGATCTTAAATATCTTAGAAAAATCTATAAGTGCCCAAAAATACAATGCTTTTTTTAAAAATACATTCACAGTTACTGGAATTTCAGAAGTAAAAGTAGAGTTTAGTGTAACAACTGAGTTTATAAGAAAAATGATAAATAATCATTATTTATCAATATTAAATCAATGTATTGAAGAATTGATGGGTCAAAAGTACGAAATTAGTATTAATGTTTTAGGAAAAGCATCACAACAAACTCCTACAATTAAACAAGAAACCACTAGTAATTTTGCGTCTGAGCTATTGAAAGATTTAAATAATGGATCTGTTAATAAATCTAATAATTCCGATAGTTTATCATTTACTTTAAATGATGCGAGTCCTGTATCTTCAGAGATTGAAATAACAAAAAATCAAGATTTTAAATACTTACAGCCTCAAATTTATGGAAATATCCAAAAATCAAAAGTCTTCGATAATTTTATTGTAGGGCCGTCAAATAACATGGCACATGCATTTTCTTTGGCCGTGGCGAAAAGTCCAGGAGAAATCTATCCACAATTATATATGTATGGAAATTCAGGTCTTGGAAAAACTCACCTACTTCATGCTATTTGCAATTATATAACAGATATAAATCCACAAACTAAAATTTGTTTAATTACGGCCAATGACTTTACCAAAGAAATGGTATCTTCAATTCAAAGTAAAACAATAGATCAATTTAAAAGAAAGTATACAGATCTTGTAGATGTACTAATTATTGATGACATTCATGAGTTAAAGAACAGAGTTAGAACTCAAGCAGAGTTTTTTGAGATATTTAATGAACTACAAAGTAAAAAGAAACAATTAATTTTTACTTCAGATAAATCACCTAAAGAAATAGATGGTATTGAAGATAGAATAAAAACAAGATTATCATCTGCTCTATTAATAGATATAAAACAACCTGACTTAGAAACAAGAATTGCAATTCTAAAAAAGAAAGCAGTAGAAAAAGATATATACATTGGGGATGACGTAATTAATCTTATCGCTCAAAGTGTCAAAACAAACGTTAGAGAGCTAGAAGGAAAACTTATTAGGCTTGGAGCATACTCTGATTTAATGAATGTAGATATTGATCTAGAGATCGCTAAAGAGCAGCTAGGTCTTAGTGATGAAAACTCAGAAAAAATAATTACCATAGATTTAATTGCAAGAACTGTAGCAAAATATTTTAAACTACCACTTGGAGATATAAGAGGAAAGGCCAGAAAAGCTGAACTAGTACTGGCCAGACATATTGCAATGTATCTTTCTCATAAGAGTTTAAAAAAGACATTGGAAGAGATTGGTGACTATTTTGATAAAAGAGATCACAGTACAGTTATCCACGCTATTGATAAAATCACCAAAAGATCCAAAGAAGATCCAAAAACTCAACAACAAATATTTGAAATTGAAACAGATTTAAACTTATAAACATATCAACAGTATGTGAATAAGAATTCGTGTTCAAAACAGTTATACTTATTAACAATGTGGAAAGAATGGGGATAACTTTGAATACAAATTAAATATAACATGAGTTATCAAAACGTTTTTTCTTTATATGTGAATAACTATATGTATAACTGGTGTATAAAAAAAAGATTCAGAAAATTAACAAGTGATATACGTAGTAAATAAAATTAATTAATTAAAACTCTGTTGATAGCAAAGAATAACTTTTTAGCTATATATTTGAAATTACAATAAAAACATAGCTATCCACATATCCACACCTTTAATAATAATAAATATATATATAATACTATTATATATAGTATAAACTTCTATGAATTCATGGACTTGCAATATAGTTTTTTAAAAGCTATTAATTTTAGAAAATTAGGAAATCAAGTTATGAAAATAAATATTGAATCAGGTTCACTCAGAGACGGATTAAACAAAGTTTTAAGCGTTATCGATAAAAAAAACTCAAGGCCAATACTTACGAATTGTTTGATAAATGCTTTTGATAACAAGCTGGAGATCATAGCAACTGACCTAGAAGTTACTGCAAAAGTAATACTTATAGCAAACATCAGTGAAGCTGGAACATTTTGTTTAAATACAAAAAATATTTTTGATATCGTAAGAGAATTACCAGATTCAAATGTTGAGTTAGTTGTAGATAAAAATAAAAATTTATTGGAACTAAGTTGTAAAAAAATAAATTATTCACTTTTGATTTCAAGCTCAGAAGAATATCCACAAACTAACTTCGAAAATAGTTTAGAAGTGTTTAAAATATCATCTGAAAATATAATTAAAATAATTTCTAAAGTTTCCCACTCTGTTTCAACAGATGAAACTAGAATTAACTTAAATGGGATTTATCTTCAAAAATTAGATTCAAAATTAAGATCAGTTGCAATCGATGGTCATAGATTAGCATTACTAGATATACATAATTTTGAATCTAATAATCAAAGTTTGATCGATGGAATTATTATTCCAAAAAAAGGAATTAGTGAACTTAAAAGAATTGCAGATTCATACCCTGATAGTTCTTTAAAAATTTCTGTTGATGAATCATTTATGTATATAAATGCAAATGATATGTATTACTTATCAATTAGATTAATTGCTAGGGAATATCCAAAATATCAAACAGTAATACCATCTAAGACAACTTTAAAAATGATTGTTGATAGAAATATACTTTTAGATGCTGTTAAAAGAATTAGAATTCTTTCAAATGAAAAAACAAATGGTATTAAATTAAGACTTTCTAATATGTCTTTAAGTGTACTAGCTAATCATCCATCTCTAGGTCATGCCATAGAGACTATTCCTGCAAACTACGATGGATCAGAAATGGAAATTGGTTTTAATGCTAAATATATGATCGATGTTTTATCGATTTTAGATTTTAACGAAATAACATTTGAATTCAACAATGAGTTAAGCCCAGTAATTATTCGAACTGAAGAGTTTCAAGACTTTTTAGGAATAATTATGCCTCTTAAATTGTAATGCCTTATAAGTTATCTAAGTTACAAGTAACTAACTTTCGAAATTTAGATAACAGTGTTCTAGATTTTAACAAAAATATTAATTGTATTTTTGGAGATAATGGAAATGGTAAAACAAATATTTTAGAGGCCATCTATTATTTAATAAATAGAAAATCATTTAGAAAAAATACAAGTTTTCCACAAATTATAAGTATAGATTCTGAACAACCCGAAATTATATTTTCTTCACTTTTAAAAGATGACTTTGATCAATATACATATAGTGGAAAAATTTCTATAGAAGAAAATCTTTGGCATTTTAATAATAAAGTACAAAAAAGAAAAATTGGATTAGAAACAGTTTTTATCAATCCTTTTGATTCATATGCATTTCATAACGTTCCTGCATTTAGAAGAGAATGGATCGACTCCCACATTTCAAAAATAAACAAAAAATATAAAACAATATTGAATAAATATAATCAAAGTTTAAGGTTTAGAAATACCCTACTCTCTAAAAGACCAGATCAATATATAACTCAAGTAAAAGTAATTGATATACAAATTGCTGAGTATGCATATTTTATATCTCAAGAAAGAATTAACTTTCTTAAAGAAATCAAACAATACTGCGAAGACACCTTTAAAGTAATATTTCACGAATCTCATGAATTAGAGATAAAACTAGAATCAAAATTTAGTTCACTAGATGTAGCAGGAATACAAGCTTTTTATGCAGAAAATCTTGAAAAAGACATCATAATTGGCAAAACTCGCTATGGTATTCACCGTGATGACTATGTGTTTCATTTTGATGGTTATAATTCTTATGAATTTTGTTCTTTAGGACAACAAAAAATGAGCTTTCTTAGCCTTATATTTGCCTATATAGAGCTTTTTAGATATAAATTTAACTCCTATCCTATAGTTTTAATTGATGACGTCTCTGGCGAGCTAGATGGACTTAGGTGGAAAAACTTAATTGGTTATTTAAAAAATAAAGATTTTCAAGTTTTTATTACAACGGCCAATAGAATATTTAGAGAAGAATTAGAGAGAATAGAGAGTTCAAGTAAAATCTTTGTCGATAATGGAGAGATTAAACTTATTTGAATTCTCAAATTATGAGAGGGAGTTCACATAATGGATCAAATCCAAGAATCAATTTCTAAAGTCGATACCGAATACGGTGCAGATCAGATTAAAGTATTAGAAGGCCTTGAGGCCGTAAGAAAAAGACCAGGAATGTATATCGGTGATACCGGTGTAAGAGGTTTTCATCATTGCGTCTATGAGATTGTAGATAATGCAGTCGATGAAGCACTTGCTGGTTTTTGTACAGAAATTAAAGTTGTCATTCATGTAGATAACTCTATTTCTGTTATTGATGATGGTAGAGGGATTCCTGTTGCCATTCATAAAGGAGAAGGAATTTCTGCAGCAGAAATTGTTTTTACTAAATTACATGCTGGTGGAAAATTTAATGAAGACGGTGGAGCATATAAAGTATCTGGTGGTCTTCACGGTGTTGGGGCAGCTGTTGTAAATGCAATGAGTAAGACTATGACCATCAATATTAAAAAAGATGGAAAACTTAATCAGTTAAAATTTGCTAAAGGTGTAGCAGTTGAGCCTCTTAAAGTTATTGGTGAGTGTGATCCTGAAAAAAATGGAACTAGCGTTACTTTCAAATTAGATAATGAATTATTTGAAATTCACGAATTTGATTACGATAGATTAGCAAATAGATTTAGAGAGATGGCATTTTTAAACAAAGGTTTAAAAATTGTTGTTCAAGATGAGAGAAATGAAAAAGAAGAAACTTTTCATTTTGAAGGTGGGCTTGGTGAGTTCGTTCTTTATCTAAATAGAGCGAAAACAGCTGTTCATAAAAAGCCAGTATATTTTTTCCATTCAAAAGATGAATATGAAATTGAAATTGCAATGCAATGGACTGATTCTTATTCAGAGACTCTAACTGGTTATGCAAATAATATTAATACTCCAGGTGGTGGTACACATATCTCTGGATTTAAAACGGCTTTAACAAGAGTTTTAAATGCATATGCTAAAGATAACAATTTAATCAAAGGTAAGTTATCTCTTACTGGAGATGATATGCGTGAAGGTTTAACTGCAATTGTTTCTGTTAAATTAGCTAACCCACAATTTGAAGGACAAACTAAAGATAAGCTTGGTTCTAGTGAAGTAGAAGGGATTGTAAATTCTTTAGTTGGTGAAAAATTAAAAACATTCTTAGAAGAAAATCCATCAGTAGGTAAAACTATTATTAGAAAATCTGTTGATGCTGCAAGTGCAAGAGATGCTGCAAGAAGGGCCAGAGAATTAACGAGAAGAAAGTCAGCAATGGACTTTGCTGGTCTTCCAGGAAAAATGGCCGACTGTCAGGAAAAGAACCCAGAGCTATGTGAAATTTATATAGTCGAGGGAGATTCAGCCGGTGGATCTGCAAAGCAAGGTAGAGATAGAAAACATCAAGCGGTACTTCCATTAAAGGGTAAGATTTTAAATGTTGAAAAAGCTAGATACGATAAGATGCTTGGAAACGATGAAATTAAAATGCTTATTCAAGCAATGGGAACAAGTATTGGTAAAGATAATTTTGATTTAGGGAAACTTAGATATCATAAAATTGTAATTATGACTGATGCCGATGTCGATGGATCTCACATTAGAACTCTTTTATTAACTTTATTCTACAGACAATTTCCTGAAATTATTGAAAGAGGACATTTATACATAGCTCAACCTCCTTTATATAAATATAAAAAAGGAAGAGTAGAAAATTACTTAAAAGATGAAAAAGCACTTGAGAAATTTTTAATTAGTACTGCTTTATCTGATGCAAAAGTAAAAATTGATAATGAAGAAAAAGCTCAAGAAGATGTTAATACTTTAATCAATAAGTATAAATCTTATAACGGTGTTTTAAATTCTTACGATAGACACTTTGATAAACTATTACTTAAAAAATTAGTAGAGCAAGGTCAAATTGATTCACAATTACTTAAGTCAAAAGAGTTACTAGAAAAAAGTATTGATCAAATAAGTGATGAATTAAAATCAATGGAAAATGAAACTTTAAAGAAATACACTTTTTCTATTGAATTAGATTCAGAGACAGAATTACATCACATAAACATTACTTTAGAAGGAACTTTAAGAACTAAAAACTTTAAACTTACTAATAACTTTATTGATTCTGCTGAATTTTCAGATCTAAGAAATCACTATGAAGGTATTAAATCCGTTTTAAATTCTAAATTTCAAGTAACAACAGATAAGACTGATGACTCGTTTGAATCATTAGGAGAATTTGCTGAACATGTAATTGCTACTGGTAAACAAGGAGCATATGTTCAACGTTATAAGGGACTTGGAGAGATGAATCCAGAACAGCTTTGGGAAACTACAATGAATCCTGAAAATAGAACACTTCTTCAAGTAAAGATTGAAGATACTATTGATGCTGACCAAGTATTCTCTGTTCTTATGGGTGATCAAGTTGAACCAAGAAGAGACTTTGTTGAAACAAATGCTCTTAATGTTCGTAACCTTGATGTTTAATAAAAAATTTTAAAGGAATAAATATATGAGTGATAATACATCAGATAATCATAACCACGGAAATATAGCTCCAATCCTAATTCAGGATGAGATGAAAGAATGTTACTTAGATTATGCCATGAGTGTAATTGTTGGACGTGCACTTCCAGACGTAAGAGATGGACTTAAACCAGTTCATAGACGTGTACTATATGCAATGCATGTTTTAAATAACTATCATAATAAACCATTTTTAAAATCAGCAAGAGTTGTTGGTGATGTTATTGGTAAGTATCACCCACATGGTGATAGTGCCGTTTACCAGGCAATCGTAAGATTAGCTCAAGATTTTTCTATGAGATACCAAGTTGTGGATGGACAAGGTAACTTTGGATCAATTGATGGAGATAATGCAGCAGCGATGAGGTACACCGAAGTAAGAATGAAAAAACTTGCTGAAGAGATGCTTAAAGATATCGATAAAGATACCGTTGATTGGCAACCAAACTATGATGATTCATTAACAGAGCCAAGAGTATTACCTACTAAGGTGCCAAATCTATTAATAAATGGATCAAGTGGTATTGCCGTTGGTATGGCCACAAATATACCACCACATAATTTAAGTGAAATTATGAATGGTCTTTTAGCTCTTATTGATAATAAAGAAATAACAATTGATGAGCTTATGACTCATATTCCTGGACCAGACTTCCCTACTGCAGGAGCTATTCAAGGAACTGCTGGTATTAAGTCTGCTTACCATAACGGTAAAGGTATTATTCAAATAAGAGCGAAAGCTGATATTGAAATACATGGAAAGCAAGAACGTGAAAAAATTGTTATTCACGAAATTCCATACCAAGTAAATAAAGCTAAACTTATTGAAAAAATTGCAAAACTAGCTTCTGAAAAAGTTATCGTTGGTATTTCAGATATTAGAGATGAATCAAGTAAATTAGGAATTAGAATTGTAATTGATATCAAACGTGGAGAACCTGCGAATATAATTTTAAACAAATTATATAAAATGACTCAAATGCAAGTTTCTTTTGGGATCATCTTTTTAAGTATTAAAAATGGTCAACCAAAAGTAATGAACTTAAAAGAGCAACTTCAATGTTTTATAGATCATAGACGTGAAGTAACAATTAGAAGAACAATGTTTGAGCTTAAAAAAGCTAAAGCAAGAGCACATATCCTTGAAGGATTAAAAATTGCTGTTGAAAACATTGATGAAATTGTTGAGATGATCAAAAAGTCTGAAGGTCCAGCTCAAGCAAAAAGTTCATTAATTTCAAAATACACTTTAAGTGAAATTCAAGCTCAAGCAATCTTAGATATGAGACTTCAAAGATTAACTGGTCTTGAAAGAGATAAAATTATTGCTGATTATGAAGCGATAATGAAAGAGATCATGAGATTAGAAGGTATCTTAGCAAGTGAAGATCTAATTAGAGGAATTATTAGAGGTGAATTTGAAGAGATATTAGAATCATATGGTGATGAAAGAAGAACTGAAATTGCTGCAGTAGCTGATGAAATGCAAATTGAAGATTTCATTAAAAATGAAGAAGTAATTGTTACAATTACTCATAAGGGTTATTTAAAAAGAATGCCTATAGATACTTATAAAGCTCAAAAAAGAGGTGGAAAAGGTGTTAAAGGATCATCAAGTGAAGCTGATGAAGATTTCTTTACAAATATATTTACAGCGGAAACTCATGACCAATTAATGTTCTTTACTGATAGAGGAACAGTTTACACTTTAAAAGTTTATCAAGTACCTGAAGGAACAAGAACTGCAAAAGGTAGAAATGTAGTTAATTTAATTCCAATGAAACCTGGTGAAAAAGTAAAAGAAATAATTACAGTTCCAAAAGATTTTTCTGATAGTTACTTAATTTTTGCAACAGCAAAAGGATTAGTAAAAAAATCTAAATTAGACGAATATAAAAATGTTAAACAATCTGGAATAAGAGCTATCAAAGTAAATGATGACGATAGCGTTATTGGTGTAAGAGTAACTGATGGTAAAAAAGATGTTCTTTTATGCGCTACTAGTGGAAAAATAATCAGATTTGCAGAAAGTGACTGTAGACCAATGGGAAGAGTATCTCAAGGGGTTAAGGGTATAAGTATATCTGATGAAGAAAAAGTTATTGGAATGTCTATAATTGATGACACAGTTGAAATTTTATCAATCACAGATAAAGGATATGGTAAGAGATCAAGTGCTTCAGAATACAGAAAACAAACTCGTGGTGGTAAAGGTATTATCGCAATGAAGTTAACTGAAAAAACTGGAGAACTTTGTCAAATTAAACCAGTTACAGATAGAGATGACTTAATGATTATTACAAATAATGGACAAGTTATTAGAACAAAAATTTCAGGAATTTCTCTTTTAGGAAGAAACACTCAAGGTGTTAGACTTATTAAACTTAAAGAGGGAGAAAATGTTGTGTCAGTTGAAAAAATTGTAGATGCTGAAGATTCTGATGAAACAAATGAACAAAGCAATAGCTAAATTATTTTTAGTCTTAATAATGGTCAGTTGTGGATTCACTTCTGGCCTTTATGAAGATATTCTAAAAGCTCAAGAGCTTACAGATAAACATAAATTTGAAGAAGCAAGTACGCTTTATAAAAAAATTTTATTAAAAAAACCCGCACTTAATATAAAAACGAAAGTTTATTTTCAGCTTGCTGAGATTAATTCTATTTTTTTAAACAAATCTAATGAAGCATTAAAATTTTATAATAAAGTTATTGAAATTTCATCAGATCCTCTTTGGCATGTTAAATCAATTGAAAAGATTGCAAATATAAATTTTGATAGTTTAAAAAACTATAATAAGGCCATTGAATCCTATGAAAAGCTATTAATGTTTAGACCAAAATTAGAAAAAAGTGATGATTATAGCTTTAAGATAGGAATGTCATATTTTTATTTAAAGAAATTTGAATTAGCTAAAAAAGAGTTTAAATCACTGATTTTAAAAAAAGAGAAACATGACTCATATAATTATTTGGCCTTGATAAATTATTATAAATCTAACTGGTCTAAGGCCATAGATTATTGGTTTGAATATTTAAAAAGAGAAAAAACAAAAAATAAGGTCATAAATACAAAATATTTAATAGCAAATGCCTATGAAAGCAATGAAGAACTTAAAAAGGCCTATAATATTTATTACTCACTTTTAGGAGACTATCCAAATCAAGATGTTTTAAAAAAGCGACTGAAATCAATATATGAAAGAAGAGTAGCAAGAAAGAGATGAATAAAGTAAGTATAGCAAAAGTCGTAGCTTTAGCGGTCGCTTTACCTTCAAATATTTTAGGATGTGCGTACTTTTCGATGCTATTGGAAGAAAAAGGTTATATTTCCAGTTCCCTTTCAATGATTTTAATATTATTGATAATTTTTATAAATTTCTTTTGGATGATTAGATATGCAATTAAAAAATCAAATTAGTTTTAAAAGGTACGCTATTCTTACCTTACTCCATATTGTGGCCTCATTTTATTATTTTGGAAAAAATAATGAATTAACTTTATCTATAGTATTTTTAGCTTTTATCATAAATCAACTTTGTTTAATATTTGTGGTTAAGGGTGCTGTTTTGGATGATGCAGAGAGTAGAGATAATGTGAAAATATTTGGCTTTTTCATCTTCAAATTTGTGGCATTAATCTGGGGAATTTATTACGGATTTGAAAATTTTAAGGGTCAGAAGCTAATAATTATAGGAAATTACATATTTCAATTGATAATCCTTACATTAAGTATTAAAAGATATAGTAAAAAAATTAAGGAAAAATAATGAAGATTTTAGCATTAACTGCAGTGCTTTTTAGCTCAAGTGTATTTGCAAGTGGTGGATTTACTTGGTTGTCTGGACTGTCACACTCTCTACATATGCCAGAGCATACTGTAACTTTAGTATTAGTATCAGTTGTATTTTTACTTTTTGGTCTAATATACAAAATGAAAACAAGAAATATTGAAAAAAGCTTAATTCCAGATAAAGGATTTTCTTTTAGAAATGCTTATGAATATTTTGGACAATTTATTTTAAATCTTGGAAGAAATACAATGGGTGAAAAAGAAGGAAGAGAATACTTCGGATTTTTCATGGTTTATTTTCTTTTAATCTTTATGAGTAACTTAATTGGACTTATTCCTGGATTCTTACCACCAACTGAAAACTTTAATACAGGGTTTGGTTTAGGTATCTTAGTATTTATATACTACAACTACCATGGAATAAGAGTTCAAGGATTTGCAGGTCATATGAAACATTTAATGGGTCCTATTCTTTTTATGGCACCATTAATTTTTGTTTTAGAGGTTATTTCTCATGCGATGAGACCAATAACTTTAGGTCTAAGAATTAGAGGTAACATGATGGGAGATCACACAGTATTAGCGATCTTTACAGAATTAGTACCATACCTAGTGCCAATACCTTTTTATGTATTAGGACTTTTTGTATGCTTCATGCAAGCATTTGTATTTACAATTTTATCAATGATTTATTTAGGAATGGCAGTAGAGACTCACGATCATGGGGATCACGCGCATTAATTAATTTTAATATATAAAAACTTTAAAGGAGTTTAAAATGGACGCAAATTCAATGTTAGCATTATCATCAGCAATCACAATCGCAATCGCAGTTCTTGGTGGAACTATGGCTCAAGGTAAGACAGCAGCAACTGCTCTTGAAGGAATTGCAAGAAACCCAGCAGCTAAAGGTGACATCTTTACACCAATGATTTTAGGTCTTGCACTTATCGAGTCATTAGTAATTTTAGCTTTCGTAATCTCATTTGGATTATCTGGTAAAATCGTTTTATAATTTCAACTAATTCAATAATGAATTAGTTATATTTAAAATAAAAAGCAATAACCCCGTGAATACGGGGTTTTTTTTGATCAAAATTTAAGTTTAAAAATTTAGTAGTTGGCTAAAGAGCAATTGTAATAGAGTTTAAAGATGAGCTGTATGTAGCATTAGGGTTTTTGTAATAAGTGCTATTGTTATCACAATTGAAAATTTCAATATCTACAGAGCTCTCAGATATTGAGAAAAAATTATCCGCAGAAAGATTTAAAGGATTTGTACTTTTTAACTCAAATGCAGATGTACTGGTTGTATCACATTCATCAAAGTAAACTTCACCAAAAAGTCTTAGACCAATATTATTTGGAAGATTTGAAGTATTATTTTTAAAATAGATAGTCCATTTAGTTTGGGCAAGACACTTATCAGATCTATCATCACATAGACCAGGAAGGGTATTTCTAGTCCCTTGCGGTGAGATCTCATTACAGCTTAAAAAAAATAAACTTAATGATAATAATAAAATAACTTTAGACATAATTTTTCCTAGGATGTAAAAGTTTCTAATAAATATAAACATCCATAATAGTTTGCACTATTTTTTAGATATAAGTCAAAAGCTGTTCCATGGTCCGGACTTACTCTTAAAAATGGGAGGCCATAAGTAATATTAATCCCTAGTAAACCACTCTGTTGTTTAAATATTCCAAGGCCTTGATCGTGAGAAGAAAAAATAACTAAATCATCGGATTTGATATCATTAAAAATTAAAGTGTCAGCAGGAAGTGGACCTAGAAATTCAATATTTAGATAGTCAGTTTTTAGTTTTGAAATGGCTTCTTCAATTTGTATTTCTTCATTACCCATAAGACCATTCTCTCCACTATGAGGATTGATCCCTGAAAATATGATTCTATTAATTTTTTTATGTAAAGAATAGCCTTCAATTAAAATTTTAAGCTTATTTAAAATATCTGAAGTGTTAATTTTTAAAGAGACATCTTTAAGGGCTATATGATCAGTAAGTAAAGAAACATTTAGATTTTCAGAGAGAAAAGACATTGGAAGACAGGGAGTTTTAAAATAATTTCTGAAGTATTCAGTGTGTCCACTAAAGCCTTTAAATTGATCTTTAGAGCTAGGAAGAGTTAATAATATATCTTCTTTACAAATGTCATTTAAGGCCATTTTTATGCAATTTAAAGTCTCACTACCAGAAATAGTAACAAACTTAAGTGATAAAATGGAATTTATAATATATAATTGATCAAATTTTATTTCGTAATTGATCTTTAAACTGTCTAAAGTTTTAATAAGTGAATTTTTATAACAATAAAGAATTATAGATTTTTGTTTATGAGTCGAAAGGCATAAAAAACTCTTTAAAAAAACTTCTAAAGAAATAGATTTTTCATGCCCTTGAGTAACTAAAATCATTAGATATTTTTAAGAATATAAAAATTTAAGGCTTCCCTACTAAACCATGATTTTGTAATTTGAGCAGATCTTTTCATGAAAAGTTCACCGTATATTCTATTCTTAACTTGTAAATACTCAGAACTCTCAGATAACTCTTTCTTTTTAACATAGAATAAGTGGTAAGCATTCCCTTTTAGTATAGGATCTGTAAATGTACCTTCTAAAGAAGCCCTAAGACTTTTTGAAATGTCAGAAGGAAGGTCTTCATCAGAAACATTTCCAATATCATTCGTTTCTAAAGCTCTCAACTTACCAGGTAATACACCATTATCTTTGTATTTTAATAAGTCATCTTTTATTCTTTTTAAATCAGATTTAGAAAGTGATGATTTTGGAATAGAGTAATCCACAATATTATAACTAAAATTTAAAGTATTTTTCTTATCGCTTCTTTTGTAAAAAAGATTTTTCATCTCTTGTTCTGTAATGTTAACAAGTGGAGAAATTATGTTTCTATTAAAAACATTGTATTCTGTGATTTCTCTAGTTAATTCAAAGTATTGTTCAAAGTTTAAACCTCTATCTTTTAAACTTTGAGCTAAGATTGATTGAGTAATTCCTAATCTTTTTTTAGTTTGCTCAATTTGCTCTTCTACTCTTTCATCTGTTATTACAATACCCTGCTCTGCAAGATTTTGCTTAATAATAAATTTATTTCTAAGGTGTGTGAAAATATCTTCTAGTGAGTATTTCTTTTTAGTATAAACGAAGCCAGCAATTTCTTTTCTTGCAGGAAGCGTTTTTTTAATTTCTTTCATTTCTGAAAGAGTATAAACTTTATCATTAATTACACCTGCAACTTTATCTAAAAGTTTAGCAGATGTAGATAGTGATAAAAGTATAAGTGCGCAGGATATTGTTTTTTTCATAGTTTTACATTTTGTCTTTATAGATTTTAATCTTTTCAGTTTTTCTTAACTCAGTGAAGTAATTTTCAATAATCTTGTCTCTTTTAATATCATAAACAATCTTTTTATATAAGTTTTTGTCGATATCTTTACAATCTTTTATATCAGTAACTTTAACAATATGGATACCATATTGAGTTCTAAAAGGCTTCGTTATATAGCCTTTAGACTTACCTTTAATTGCTTCATAAAACTCTTTTGATAGTCTAGTTTTTGGTTGAAAACCTAAATCTCCACCAATTTTTGAATTTTCAGTTTGTGAATATTTTTTAGCTACTTTAGAAAAATTTTCTGGTTTTTTAAATACTTCATTATAAACAGATAAAGACTGATCTAGTGCCTTTGCAACATCATCTTGAGAAGGTTGTGTTCTTAACCTATATAGAATCTGAGACGTTCTATATTCTGGATTCTCTTTGCAATAAGACATAACTTCACTATCAGAAACTTTTCCAATTTTTTTAAACTTAGGTTCTAAATCTTTTGAAATTTGAGCATGATAAATAATGTCATTCAATTTTTTTATAACTATTGGCGTCTTATGAAGTTTATTGGCCTTACCTTTTTGGATTCCAATTGTTCTATTAATAAGATCCGTTAAAGAAGATTCTAAAGTTATAGATTTATTTGATCTTACAAATTTTAAATTTTGTGCGTGATATTTCATAAGTGTAGATTTTCTAATCTTATACTTTCCTACAGATGCCACAATAGGGTTTTCTTCATTTTTATTTTGAGCAAAAACAAAAGAACTTGCTGTTATTAGAAAGACTAAAAATAATTTCATAATTCACCTTTTATTAAGTTTTGTTATCTTAGTAAATTATATGACATATCTAATAAAAACACCATCATGCATCTATTTGCAATGCAATATATTCTGCGAATTCAAAAAATGTTTTTAGATCAACTTTTTCCTTAAAACTACATTGAACGGAAAAATTAGGACTTAACTTGTAGATCTTTGGCCTAGACATGAAAAGTTGAACGATTTGATCTCTTATTTCAGGTTTATTTTCTAATGAGCTTTCATCAAATTTGATTGTTACTTTTTGAGTTCCAACCTTAATTGACTTAATTGGTAAGTTACCTAAAATAATTTTTACTTTTAGAATAATACTTAAGTTTTCAACAGATTTAGGAATTTTCCCATATAAGTCACTGATTTCATCAATAATATTATCTAGTGTCTCTAGTGTTTTAGTATTAGATAAGCGCTTATAAAATTTTAGTCTAGATCCAGCATCATGAATATAAGATTTAGGTAATGAAGCATCGAATGGAGTAAGTATTTCGATATCATTGTTGATTTCAGGTTTTTCACCTTTTAGTTCATGAATGGCATCTTTTAATAGCTCCATATAAAGCTCAAGACCTATTTCCTCTATGTGACCAGACTGCTCAGCGCCTAAAATGTCACCAGAACCACGAATCTCTAAATCATTTGTAGCTAATGAAAAACCAGAACCAAGATCAGCATATGTTTGAAGGGCCTTTAGCCTCTTTTTAGCTATATCAGAAAGATCTCTATCATGTGGAGTTATAAAATAAGCGTAAGCCTTTTTATCACTTCTTCCAATTCGACCTCTTAATTGATGAAGCTGTGATAGGCCATATCTATCCGCCCTATCAATAATTAAGGTGTTTGCAGACGGTATATCAATGCCGGATTCGATAATAGTTGTAGAAATTAAAATATCAAATTTTTGTTCATAAAATGACTTTATACGCTTTTCTAATTCTTTTTCAGCAAGTTGACCGTGAGCAATTATAATTTTTGCTTCGGGGGTTAATTTTTGAATGTAAGCCGCATAATTTTCAATATCATGAACACGATTATGAACTATAAAAAGTTGACCTCCCCTCGAAAGTTCTTTTCTTATAGCTGAGCGAATTGTATTAGGATCTTCTTTAATTACGTAACTCTTAATAGACTGCCTTCTAGGAGGAGCACTCTTAATGATGGATAAATCTTTAATTCCTAGAAAAGATAACTGAAGAGTTCTAGGTATTGGAGTCGCTGTCAGGATTAAGCTATCAACACTTGATTTTAAAACTTTTAATTTCTCTTTATGAGTAACACCAAATCTTTGTTCTTCATCAACGACAACTAAGCCTAAATCTTTATATTTAATTTTATCAGAAAGTAATTTATGGGTACCAATTAAGATATCGATTTTACCATCATCAATATCAGATAAGATTTTAGTTACCTCTTTTGCAGTCTTAAATCTAGATATGAACTCAATGTTAACAGGAAAGTTTTTAAATCGCTTTATAAATGTATTATAGTGCTGATAAGCTAAAACAGTTGTAGGAACGAGAACAGCAACTTGCTTATTATCTAAAACAGCCTTAAATGAAGCTCGCATGGCAACTTCAGTTTTTCCAAATCCAACATCACCACAAACAAGTCGATCCATTGGTTTACTACTTTGCATGTCAGATAAGACATCTTCAATAGCATGAAGTTGATCAGGAGTTTCTTGATAAGGGAAAGCTTGTTCAAAATCAGTAAATATTTTATCAGGGGCAGAAAAAGCAAAGCCAGTTTGTGAGTTTCTTTTTGCCTGAAGTTTTAAGAGATCAAAGGCCAACTTCTTGACACTACTTTTTGCTTTTGTTTTTGTATGTTCAAACTTTTTAGAGTTAAGATTAGCAATCTTAACAGTATTTGTAGCTTCTGCATGCTTTTGGACAAGATCCATCTTATAAAGTGGAACGTAAACTTTATCTTGGTTATCGTATTCAATAGCTAAAAAATCATTCTCAGTAGTGTCATTACTTAAATTTTCAATACCAAGATATTTTCCTACACCAAAATTTTTATGAATAACATAATCACCAATTTTTAATGTTGATATTTGATCAGCAAAAACATCAGAAGAGCTAGAACGTTTTTTGGAAACTGATTTTACAATTTTTCTAGAAAAAATATCTGCTTCCGACAAAACAACAATATTAGAATCACTATTATAAAAACCAGAATCAATATTTAGATTTATATACTGAATTCGACTTCCCAGAGTCTGGTTTAATTCATGTAAATCCATAAGATAGTCTAATTCAATCTTAGAGTTTTCGGTTTTATAAGCAAGAAGTAAATTTCCACTACCACTGAGTCTATCTTTTATCACTTTAAAAAGAATTCTATTAAATTCGATTTTATCCTTAATATGCTCAGTATAATTTTCACGTACAAAAGACTGAACAGATTTTTCAGAAAAGTTTAACTTAGATTGTATATTAGAATTACTATCAAAATTTGAAATGATAGATAGTTTCTCAAGCTTTTGGTTTGAACAGTAAATTGAGTCTAGGGATGGAGAAACATATGGATTATGTTCATCTTCTACTTCAATATCGAAGTCTTCCTTTAATTGTTCAAGATAAGTTGAAAAAGAATTAATATTTTCTAAGTGATTAAAACTGATGATTTTAGAGTTTGGTAGATAGTCCAAAAGAGTAGATGACTCAGTAAAAAATGATGATATATAAATAGGATAGCGATCGAAGAAATAACCATTATTTAATTTATGAAAGATTTCATTTCTATAAGTTGTCTTTTCTTTAAATCTTCTATCTGGACGGTATAAATTATTTCTTAAATTTAAAACGCTTTTAGAGTTGATGATTTCTAAGGCAGAACCAAGAATTGAAATTTCGTTGAAGGACATTTCTCTTTTCGTTTTCAGTGTTTCTTCATCTATAGCGAAGATCTCCTCAATCATATCATCAAAATAATGAATACGAATTGGAGTATGATCGTAAGGAAATATATCGAATATTTCACCTTTATTGGTGAATGTACCCTCTTCTTCGATAGAAGGAGTGTACTGAAAACCAAGCTCAATGAGTTTAAGCTTAAGGTCATCTGGAGCAATAATGTCAGATACAGATACTTTAAAGTTATCTTTGGAAAAATAAGATTTAGGAGGTAGCTTTAAATGCAGGGCTTCGAAACTAGTATAAACTCGCTTGGGCGATTTGGACTTAACAAGTGTGTTTAAAGCGAGAAAACGCTGATTTAATAAATTTTCAGATGGTGTAATTGAAGAGTAAGGGTTACTACCAAGACCCGGAAAGTAGATATGATCTTCATTATTACTTTTTTCGAAAGCTAAGTATGCTTGATCGGAGCTATCAAATATTAAAATTTCATTATCGTCAGAGTCATTTTTAAAATGATCGTAAATAAATAGAAAGGAATCAGATGAGATACCAGTAATTTCATGAGATTCATTAGAGTGTGAATTTAAAAAATTAATCAGATTAAATGGATCAGACATAATATTCTCTACTTAAGTTTTCAATGTATAATTAATTAGTTACTCTTATTAGGAATTAAAATAAGAGAAAACATGGAAGTTAACTTATATCACATTTTATTCATTGTCTTGATATGTCTTGGACTTGTATTAAGTTTCTTTTCAAAAAAGGTAAGAAGAAAAAAAACTTTTGCAGAAACTTTATCAATAAAGAGAAGTAAAGTTTTAAATCAAATAGAAGTTATTTCAATATTTTGTATTATTATATATTCAGCAAATACAAGCTCATATTTTAAACTCTTACTTTCAATCTTTGTCATATCCTATCTGCAGTTGAGATATAAATATGAATGATTATGTGATGCTCCTTATATTAACGATACTATCGATAGCTTTAGTTTTAATACAAGTAAAAAGCATTATAGCGATAAGAGAAGAAGAATACAGTATTAAAGAATTACTTATTACTATTGGTATATCTATAGCTATATATTCAAATTATCTACTAAAAACAAATGAAATATTTATTGTTCTAGGATTTATACTATTCATACTAATTAAAGGTTCAAGAAACTCTATAGAATTAAGAAAGTCAACTTGTGTGACATCATTAATATTATTGAGTTATATATCAATGAATTATGTTAATACTCATTATTCAAAAATAGGATTTGTAATTATATTTAATATAGCGTTAGCAATGCTATATCGTTATAAGGCATCAAAAATTCTTATTTATAAAAATATATACAGCCTAATTATTTTGTTAACTTTATTCAATCATCAATTAGTAAATGTCTTTGCAGTTTTTGTATCGTTTAGCATCTTTGAAATGTTGATTTATAAGAAATCTAAGAAAATAATGGAGTTGAGTTATAAATCTTTGGATTTTTACACAACAAGGTTGATGCAACTATCTCTAATCGTCTTTATCGTTGGGATATATTTGAAATGATGTACGTTATAAATACAATATTTTTGATTTTATCTTTAATATCATTTGAATTAAATAAAGTTATTCCGGTTGTTATAGTTTTTATAGTTAGTAGCATGTCAATCATGAATATTGAAAGAAGACTAAAACTTTTGGGACCAATAGTAATTCCAAGCCTGAACAAAAAAAAACTTCTAAAGTATATATTTTGTGCATTAATTATTTATACTGTGGATTATTGTATGAATGAAAGTTTTCCTTTAAGTGAACCATTAGTATTAATAATGGCTACTGGCTTTATGATTTTGAATCTAAGGAAAAAGAATGATTTATAGCTTTTCAGTTTTTATATTCTTGATCCTTAGAAATTATTTAAATAAGAAACAAAGATATTTATGTAACTCGTTGATAATTCAAATATTAATACTGCTCTCATATAAAAAAGGAATGGGAGTGTATGGAAGTATAATTGGAATAATAATTATAAGCAATTTGGCCAGAAGACTTGAAATTGGTAACCATGACGGAAACCGTAACTATTAGAATAAGATAAAATATGAAAAAATATAGAGTTAAAATAAATGAAGAGAAAATACTAGGCCCATTAAGTGAATCTGATGTAAGAAACTTAATTGAAAGTAAAAAAATAAATCAAACATCCCTAGTTCAATATTTTCCAGATGAGGAGTGGAAAGAGTTATCAACATATAACGAATTTGGATCTGACGACGCTACATTTATAAGAACATTGGATTCAATAAATTTTGAAGTCGAACAAACAGAAGCAAAGGAAAAAGAAGCGTTTCCAGAGGAATTCAAATTTGAAAAAAAAGAGTTAAAGCCTGATCCTGTTAAAAAAGAAATTAAAGAAGTTGAAGAAAAAACAATAATAAATACTATTGTGAAAAAACAAAGTAATGAACTTGAAGATGATAAGACAAAAGTTACACTAGATACTAAGAGATATCTTGAAGAATTAAAAAAAGAGAAGATAAAAGAAGAACAAAAAAAGCAAGAAGAAGAAAAAAGTAAAGAGCCAGAAGTTGACTTAAACAATGATTCGACTCAAATGATTGATTTAAGTTCGCTAAAAAAAGAGCTTGAAGATGAATTAGTTGAAACTGAATTGAGTTTGGAAAAAGAGAAAAAAGAAGACGAAAAAAGAAAAAAAGAAATTGCAAATAGTAAAAAATCTAAAGAAAAAAATGAAAATACGAAATTTGAAGAAAAAGAAAAAACCAAAAAAAATAAAAAGCTAATATATATTATATTCGCTTTGATTGGTGTGTTTTTACTTTTTGATGAAGAAGACGAAAAGATAACAAAAACAAAAAAGATAGAAATTGTTAACCCTGTAATAAAATTTCCACAACAATTTGAAGTTGAAGATAAGCAAAAAGCTAAAGAGTATTTAAGCAAAGGATTAACACTTCTAGAAGAGCCAACATATATAAATAAGATTAAAGCTGCAAAGTACTTTAAATTATCAACAGAACACCAATTTAGAGAAAATGTAGCGATATCATATCTAATTCGTACTTATTCAGAGTTGTTGGTTAATTCCAATACACCAATAGAAGATAGTGCTAAAATATTTAAACTTGTTCAGATTAATAAGGCCAAAGCTTTGTCTAATCCAAAGTATGCTGAATCAATAGCATCTTTTTATCTATATGCTGGAAAGCCGCTAGCTGCACAAAAAACAATAGAAAAGTTTAATGCAATTAAAAAAAATAAACCAACTATTGAACTATTTGCTTTATATCTAGATACCTTACGAATAAATGATGATATAAAAAAAGCAAATAATGTTGCCAAGAAATTAGAAAAACAACAGCAAAAAAATTATCGAGTCAGTTTAGCATTAGTAAATTATTATAACTTTATTGGAGAGACCGAAAAATATCATTCCTTTTTAACTGAAACATATAAAAAAAATAAATATTCTGTGAATTTAATACTAAAGAGTATTAAGATTTTAATTGATGAAAACAAGTTTGAAGTTATTCCTAAAGTAATGAGAAAAGTGAACGAACTTGAAGCTGAAAGATCAAAGGTATACTACTCAAAGTACCTTGAATATCAAGGAATCCTAAAAGCTTACAATCAAGATTATGAGAAGGCTAACAAGTATTTTAAAGAAGCTCTTCATTATAACGAGTCATCTGAGTTAAGATCAAGACTGGCATCTCTTGAATTGTCGGGTGATCCAATCTCAGACGTATTAATATCTGAAAGTAAAGCAATCTCATTAATTAATAGGTCAAAGAAAAATATCAAAAATAAAAATATTAAAATTGCCTTTAAAGATGCTTTGGAAGCTACAAGAATTGCAGAAAACTATATTCCAGCGAAAGTCCATCTTGCCGAATTACAAATTAATAATGGACTTTATAGTGAGGCCATAGACTCTTTAGAGAGTTTACAAAAAAGAAATGTAACAGACCCTGAAGTAACATTTACACTTATAGACGCCTATACTGAATCATATAAGTTTAGTGATGTGAAAAAGCTATTATCAATAATATCAACGTCAAATCTTGTTAATGATTATAGATATTATACTGCAACTGCAAAGTATTATGTTTATAAAGGAGATTTTTATAATTCGATAAACTGGCTACAGTTAGCAATTAGAAAAAATCCATTAGATGAAAACATGAACTATGAACTTGTTAAAATTTTGAGTAGATATAAAAAATATCAAAAAGCAAAAGTATTTCTAAGTAAATTAATAGATCTTAACCCCGTAGAGTTGAAATATAGAGTAGCTTATTCAAACATCTTGTATGAAGCAGAAGGAATAACCTATGCTGTTGGATATTTGTATGACATTCTTCAAGATTATCCTAACAACTCTCAATTATTAAGTGCTATTGGTATTTATTATTATAAAAGTGGACAACAAAAAAAATATGAGCAAGTAAAAATCGAATTAGAAAAACTACCAACAAAAGATTCGGCTCTCTATAAATTTCTTATAGATTCGGCTATTTTAGATAATGATATTGAGTTATTAATTGCTAATCTAAAAAAGCTTCTTGAAATTGAACCTGGAAATTTAGAAAAAAGAATATTGCTAGGAAAAACATATTTAAATGAAGAGAGATACAAAGAGGCGTTAATTGAATTTAAAAAAGTAAAAACAAGACTAAAATCCTATCCGAGACTTCAATACTTTATGAGTAAACTATATCTTTTAACAGATAATAATGAAAAAGCTATTGAGCTTGCTAAAGCTGAAGTAAAGGCGAATCCTCAAAACTTAGATGGGTATGTCTTACTTGGTGATATTTATAGTAAAGAAAAAAAATACAATGATGCCGAAGGAATGTATAAAAAAGCACAAAAAATTGATGATAAGGATGTTGACACTCTAGTGGGATTGAGTGCTATTAATCTAAAGAGGAGTCAATTCGATATTGCAATTGATCTTTTAATAAAAGCAAGGTCTGTTGACCCTAATAATGCGAATATACATAAACTTTTAGGCGATGCTTACAGGAAAATTGGACAAGGTTCATTAGCTATTGAGTCTTATAATATCTTTCTTGAGCTTTCTCCAAACACAAGATATAAAGATGAAATCAATACATATTTAAGATTAATGCAATAAAGGGAATTGATGTATGCATGATATAAAACTAATAGAAAGTAATGTTGAAGAATTTAAAGCTAATTTAAATTTAAGGAAATTTGATACGACAATAGTAGAGACTATCTTAAAACAAAATTCTAGAAGAAAAGAATTAATATTAGAAGTTGAAACAACTCAATCAAAGATAAAATCTCTATCTAAAGAAGTAGGGATGAAAAAAAGAAATGGAGAAGATGCAAGTGATATAATGTCGCAAGTATCAACTCTAAAATCTTCAATGGAAGGTAGTAATAAAGAGTTATCTGAAGTTAAGATCTCTTTAGAATATAATTTATCAACAATTCCAAACTTATTAGCAGAAGATACTCCCCTAGGAAATGATGAAAAAGATAATGTTGAGGTAAATAAATGGGGAGAGCCTAGAGAATTTAGTTTCGAAATTAAAGATCATGCAGACCTAGGTGAAAACTTAAATATGTTAGACTTTGAAACTGGAGCAAAGCTTACAGGAGCAAGATTTGTTGTTTATAAAGATAAATTGGCAAGGCTAGAAAGAGCAATTGCAAACTATATGATTGATTTTCATTTAGATAATGATTATGAAGAAATTATACCTCCATTTATAGTTAATGCTGATTCGTTGCATGGAACTGGACAGTTACCAAAGTTTTCAGAAGATTTATTTAAGTTAGAAGGAAAAGATTGGTATTTAATTCCAACATCAGAAGTACCTGTCACAAATCTTTTAAGGGGTGAAATAATATCAGATTCTGAGCTTCCTAAGAGTTATGTATCACATACTCCATGCTTTAGAAGTGAAGCAGGATCACATGGAAGGGATACTAAAGGACTAATTAGAATGCACCAGTTCAATAAAGTTGAAATGGTTAATATTACTCACCCATCTGAATCTGATGAAACTTTAAATAAGATGGTGAAAAGTGCAGAGCAAATATTAGAGAATTTAGGCCTACCTTATAGAACTGTTAGATTATGTAACGGAGATATTGGTTTTGGATCCAAAAAGACATTTGATCTAGAAGTATGGGTACCGACACAAAATACTTATAGAGAAATATCGTCATGTTCAGATTGTTGGGACTTTCAAGCAAGAAGAGCAAATATAAGATTTAAGAAAGATGGAGAGAAACCTCAATTCGCACATACGCTAAATGGATCAGGACTAGCTGTGGGAAGGACTTTGGTTGCAATAATGGAAAATTATCAGACTGAAGATGGTTCTATTGTAATACCTGAGGTTTTAAGGCCGTATATGGGTGGAATAGAAAAAATTTCTCGTAAATAAAATATTGCAAAATTAGATATTTAAGTTTATATTTTCTTATAAGTTTTTCAAGTGGAAGTGTGTCCGAGTGGTTGAAGGAGGCAGTTTTGAAAACTGTTGAGCGTTTGCGCGTTCCGTAGGTTCGAATCCTATCACTTCCGCCATTTGAAATTCTTAATCTTTGATATTCAATATTCAGCAAAAATACAGTAATGGAAACGTGGGTGAGTGGCTGAAACCAGGCCCTTGCTAAGGGTCCGAACGTTCTGCGTTCCGCGAGTTCGAATCTCGCCGTTTCCGCCATATAAAAGTCCTAGGTTTTCCTGGGACTTTTTTGTTTTAAAGTATCTGTTTGTTTTTGTCGTTAAAACAACCGCCTTTTTCAAAATTAAATTCTATTAAACTGTATTTTAGTAGTTTTAGAGAAAAAAATAATCGTTAGGGAATAAAAATACTTGAACTATTAACTTTTTAAATTAACTAAGCCGAAAAGGTTGGTATGCTAAAGATAAAAAATCTAACAAAGAGTTTTTCTTCAAATATTGTTTTAAAAGATGTCGATCTAGAAATTGAGGAAGGCAAGTTAACTACCCTATTAGGTATTAATGGAAGTGGTAAGTCTACATTATTAAACATTTTATCTGGCTTTGAACTACCGGATAGCGGTAAAGTAACATATAAAGATGAAAGTCTCTCAAGGTTAAGCTTTAGACATAAGCACGATATATTCTTTGTTCATGAAAAATTAAATTATTCATTTCCAATTACAATTATGGAATACATAAATAGTCTCAAAGAAGGTATTTCAAAGTGGGATCAAGATTTTTTTGATGAGATGGTTAAAAATAGGAAAATTGATTTAAATAATAATTTTTTGAATTTATCTAGAGGCCAAAAAATGCAAGTAGCCTTGATGATAGGTTTAGCGAGTCGAGCAAAAGTATTGTTGCTAGATGAGATTACCTCCGTTATTGATATATATGGTAGAAAATATTTTCTAGACATTCTTCAAAAATATGTAAAAGAAGGAAACACAGTAGTAATAACTACAAATATAATAAATGAGTTAGAATTTTATACAGATAAGTTAGTGGTAATTAGAGATAAAAAAATTGAACTCAATAAGAGTGTTGAAGATATTCCTAAGCTATTTAGAAAAATTAGAAAAACAATAGACTGTAAAGATGTTGTCTTTGATAACAAAGAATGTGTTTGGGCGGGAGTTAACTCTGATAAATCAATATCTTATATAATTCCAATTGAAACATATGAGAGCTTCAAAGTTTCAGACCAGCTGTTGGATCGAAGAAAATCTACTTTAGAAGATGTATTTATTTATTACTTTAGCCAAGAAAAAAATATGGAGAATAATAAATGAAGACTCTACATAATATTTTTCATAAAGGTTTTTTTAATAATTATATTAAACTTGTTCTCGCAAGTATTGTTTCTTGTTTGTTATTTTCGTATCTATCTAACATTCAAGATAAAAGCGGATTTGTAAATTTTATAAACACTGTTCTGTTATTGTGTATATGCTTTTTACCCATGTTGTCATTAGCAATGAATAGTAGCTTTACAAAGAATGTTAAATACTTAATAAATCAACATTTTAATAGAGTTGATTTAATAAAATTCTTTTTCTTTTCTCAATCAATGAAATTAATATTATTAATATTTAACTATATAGTACTGGCATTAATATTAATGATGGGTTTTGAAGATTCAAAGTTTATGAGTCCTCTTTTAGAGTTAATAGATTTTGAGGGCTTAGCATATGATTACTTTATAGGTTATATTGCCTTTTTAGTTATTATATATATATTTTATTCTATTTTTTTATTCAGTAATAACTTGGAAGAGTTACAAAGGAAAAGAGCTACTAAACCTGGGAATAATAAGGTTCAGTATAAATATCTTGGAGGGATTTTTCTTTTAGTATATCTCTTAGAAAGTTACACCATTCCATATTATTTTTTTGGATATGGTTTATGTTTTGCTTTATCTTTTTCGACATTTATTGTTTTTAATAGAACATTTAAAATATTTAATAATAAAAAAAGATATTCAGTATTTGGAGTAATTAGTTTTGTTGTTTGTACACCTCTAATTCTTATATTTTTTTTAATGAAATCAGAAGCTCAAAATTTAGATTTAACTTATAAACAAAGAATAAATAGCGTGCTGGCACTTGATTGGATGAATGATAGTTTTGAACAAAAAGATATGCTTGGTTTTTTACAAAATGTATCAAAGGCTAATTATCAAAGTACCTTAGAGCTATTTGGAAAGAAGGTCAGCTTCGATACTTCCTTGAAGTTAATTGATGAAAAAGAAAAAGCTATGGACTTTATCGATTTTCATTCAGAGAAAAAAACTGATGCTCAGGTACGATTAATGATAAATCATATGGCCAATTTGGTATTAAAAAAAGATCTAAATATAGATTTTGTAGAGTACTCTGGATCATTTTTTGTTAAACAAAAAGTAAGTGAGAACTATATTGTAGACTTATTAACTTCAAATAGTCCATATGCACAAGTCGCAGGTTTATATTTTGCATATAGATCTTTAGGGAAAGTAAGAACCAAAGAGCTTTACGAACAGTATGAGATAGGCTTTGATTTTGATGTCAGAAATATAAGACTTGTAAAAAAAAGAATTTTAAATTAGTAAAACTTTAATATTATATCTTGTTATTTAATATACTGAGACATTGTTTAATTTGTGGCTCGAACTCCTTGAAACTCTAATTGAATTTAAGAAAAATTTAAATGAACAAATATTTGTGTTTGTCGATCACTTTATTCATCGAGAAAACTAGTTACTCATAACAAACCAAAATTTTTGTATCAATATGTTAGCGAAACAATATAAAGATTGTGTAGAAAAGTTAACAAAAACTAAATTGATTATAGATGCTTTTATCAATCGAAAAATTTAGATTATTTAATAAGTTTTAACAACAAGGAGATTGATGTGAAAGAAAAAAACAAAGGCGACTTAGAAAAAGTAAAAGGAATTGCCCAACAAGGTTGGGGAAAACTAACGAGCGATAAATCAGATTAGTTCAAAGTAACTTGAGATTAAGTTATAATAGCACCTTTTTAAAAATCATTAATTTTACTTCAAATGTTTTAGATAAAATTAATGAAAGATTAAGCGCAAACCAATAATTAATAAAGGAGAAAATAATGATTGAATCAATGGATACAATGAATATGAAAAATACAAATAATGGACAACTTAACGAAATTCTAAGAGGTGAAATGTCAGCTAAAGAATCATATGATCAAATTTTTGAAAAGATTGAATCTGATGCTGAAAAAAAGAGACTTAAGGAGTTCAAAGCCGAACATATGGAGGCGATAGATTTTTGGAAACATCAAGCAAGAGTTGAAGGTATTCTTCCAGATAAAAATTCAGGTGTTTGGGGAAAGGCTGTAGAAGCTTTTATTGGTACATCAAAACTTTTTGGCAACACTACCGCACTGAAAGCCTTAAAAGAAGGTGAAGAGCATGGACTCAAGAGCTATAAAAAATTATTAGAAAGCGATAAGCTGACTGCTTTTCAAAAGGATCAGATTAATAAAAGGTTTGTTCCTATGCAAAAGAAACATATTAATAGTCTAAATGCGATGATTAAAATGCATTAGAAATAAGTTCTTTCATTGTGCCTAAGTAGGCATAAAAAATCTTTCCTGTTACTTGATAAAACTGATTTGAACCGGAATAAAAAGCTCTATAAGGGCTTTTTATTCCTTTTTTTTTAAGTAAAACCGATATGTCCTTAAAAGGAACATATCATGAAGTTTATAATTTTAGCTCTAAGCTTGTCATTAAATCTAATTGCTGAACCTATTCCGTTCATTAATATCAAAGGCTTTTCTGGGTTGTATGAAAACTCTATAGGTAAAGGAGAGGTTGAAGCATTTTTATACGAAGACTATGATCTTAAAAACTCAGAGTTTACTATTGAGAGACAAGCAAACTCACTACTACTTATAACTGAGAACGAAGAGGTATCATTAGAGTTCCTCCCCGATTTTATTCATGAATTAAAAAAAATAAATTGGAATTATGTTGCTCTAAAAACAGATAAAGAAAATATCTCTTTAGAAATACCAAATTTTATAGGTGTAAGTCGGGATCAAGATCTAGACATAAAAGGATTCAAATTAGAGTGCGATATCTCTAACTTTGATGAAGATTTAAAGAGCAAGATTTTTGATTCATGTCTTAATAAAAAAGGGGTCCTTGAATTTTCAAAAATTAGTCATAAAAAAATTGACGAAAAAAGACTCACGATTACAAATTTTTGGTTAAGTAACAAAGAGAATAAATTTTCAATAAATCTTAGATATAGTAAAAAAAATATTAAAGGTTATGGAAGAGTTTATTTTAGGAATAATAAGATTGAAATGAATATAATTAAACTTAAAGCCGGTATTTTTAACGTAAAAAATATCCTATTTAAGGAGTTATCTAAGCTAGAGTCTGAAAGCTTAGAAGTGAAGAAGCCTTGGATCAAAATTGACTTAAACTGAAAGGATTACTGAGTTAATTAAATAACATTTCTTTTCGTATTAAAGCGTGCTAGCTTGCAAAAAAATTTAATTTATTGATAAAGAAGGCGCATTATGAAAAGAAATGAAGAAAATGAAAGAAAAGAGCTTAAAGTTGGTTATTATAGACCTGATTCCAATGGCTTAACAGTTTATGTCGGAAATTTAATTTACTCTAAAACACAATATGAAATAAAAGAGCTGTTCCAAGAGTTTGGAAATGTGAATTATGTAAAGATTAATGTAGATCCAGCTACAAATAAGAGTAAAGGGTTTGGATTTGTTCAAATGACCAACAAATCAGATGCGTTTAAAGCAATTAAGTCACTAAATGCTAAGCAACTTGATGGTAGAACTCTTAAGGTAAGCGTTGCTAAAGAGTTAGAAAATCCTAAATGGAAAGCTCCTGAATTTAAAAAAGAAGTAAAACAAATAGAACAAGAAGAAAAAAGAACACCTCGAAGAAGAGATAAAAAAAGAGGGTTAAACATATTATTAGACTTTAAAAAGACAAATGACTAAATCTATTTTACTAATATTTTTATTATTTTCAATCGTTACAATAGAAGCAAAACCTTTATATGAGTTAGGGGTTGGATACATTGGCTTTGATTCTCCACATTATCCCGGATCCAAGCAATCTGATTATAGTTCTATTGCCTTACCGCTTGTAATATATAGAGGAGAATACTTTTCAGCCGACCAAGAAGGGCTTAAAAAAGATATTTCTCAAAACTATTGGTATAAATTAGACTTTAGTATGGCCGGAGCTTTCCCTGCTCGATCTGAAGATAATGAAGCAAGAAAAGGTATGAGTGATTTAGATTTACTTGTTGAAATTGGTCCAAGTTTTGAGATTCATCTTCACAAAAATACTTTAACAAACTTAGACCTTAGATTTCAGATGAGAACAATATTTTCGTCTGATTTTCCCTCTATTACTTTTAGAGGCTTTGCCGGTCATGTAATGCTTTATTATGAAAAAAGAGAGCTTTTTAGTAAAAATCTGACTTTGTTTAGCAGGTTAGGTTCTGTTTTTGGAAGTGAAAAGATTATGGATTATTTTTATGAAGTTTCTCCTAAAGACGTAACTGCACAAAGAGAATTATATGATGCCAAAGCTGGATATATTGAAAGCCATCTTGACTTGGGTTTATCATATATTCCGAATAATTATTCAAATTACTATGTTGCAATTCAAAAAAACTTTTATAATGGTACAACAAATCAGAGAAGTCCATTGCATACTGCTAAAGAAGGCTTTGGAATTGGGTTTGGAATAACTTGGGCTTTTTATAAATCTTCTCTTCAAGCAAAAGAGTAAATAAGCCTTGAATTTTTAGCTTATATAACTTAATTTATATTAATAAAAAGTGCACCCTTGGCCCAGCTGGATAAGGCGTCTGACTACGGATCAGAAGATCGGGAGTTCGAATCTCTCAGGGTGTGCCATTTATTCTATATAATCTAAAATTAAAAAGCTTAAATCTATTCATCTTAGTTCCTTAGAAAATTTTCATTAACTTCAATCTTTCAAAAATTCATAAAGATGCTAAAATATATTAAAGGAATACTATTGAAGAATGACTTAGTACTAAATAAATTAAAAAATCAAGATATTGCGGAAGAACTTAAAAGCATTAAAATTTTAAGCTTTATTCTCATGTTGGGATTAGTGGTTCTATGTGGTCTTGAAAGGTATATGTCTGGAACTTTGATTAGCTTTTTTGGAATTATTGAGATTTTATTTATCATAATGATTTTTAGGGCATATATAAAATCTTTAAGTAAACTTAATTATGGTTTATGGGGCTTCTCCTTTATAATTCTATTAATAATAATAAAAAATTTAATAAATTTTTCTTTTGTCGAATACAATCAATTTGCAATATTTTTAACATTGTTTAGCTTTACTCTTTTTTCAATTAATAGTTATGTGATGTCTTCCCCTATTTACTACCCTCGAGTTCAATGGTGGGAGTATGATTATAAATTTAGGGCCGATTTAAAAATTAAGGTTAAAATAGATGATCAAATTTATGAAGCTCGTCTTACTGACTTCAGACGGGCAGAAGCTTCAATAGAAGTATTCGAACTAATATCATTAGATAAAGAAGGTAGCATACTTCTAGATTATGATGATAATAGCTATGAATTAATATTTTCAATAAAAAGTTTTAAGAGTGTAATTAAGGGGCGACCAAATAGATATGGCCTAAAAATACATAAAGAAAGTTCTGACTTTAATGCAGTAAAAAAAATATGGTCTCGTAATAAAAATATTAAACTAAGAAGTAAATTTAAATGATTTTATCAATAAAAGAAGTTAATAAATTAATGGCCGATGCAGTTATAGAAGCGAAAGAGGCCTGGTGGAATGATGAGGTTCCTATTGGTGCAATAATAATTGATAAAGAAAAAAAAATTGTAGCAAGAGCATCAAACCTAAAAGAGAAAATAAATGATGTTACTGGACACGCAGAAATAAGAGCTTTAAAGAGCGCTTCTAATCATTTCGATGATTGGAGAATGGATGATTGTATTTTAATAACAACACTTGAACCATGCTTGATGTGTATGAACGCTATTTTACAATCGAGAGTAAAAGAAGTTTATTTTGGTGCATATGATAAAAAAGGTGGTGCATTGAGCTTAGGTTATGAACTTCATAAAGATAAAAGGCTAAATCATTCATTTAATGTATATGGAGGCTTTATGCACTTTGAAACTGGACAAATTTTATCAAACTTCTTTAAAGAAAAAAGAAAACTTCATAAAGTGTAAATTTACATTAAAATTTAATTCTGATAAGGTTTTATCCTTCGCGGAGAATTGGCCGAGTGGCTTAAGGCGCACGCTTGGAAAGCGTGTAATGGGGTAACTCATTCGAGAGTTCGAATCTCTTGTTCTCCGCCATTTATACAAGTTATTTCATAGTCATTCCTTATGAAAAAATAATCAATACATATAGAAATCTTAATTAAGAAATAAAACTTTGACATAGGCCTAAAGGATTTATTAATATCCTAGGCGGTAGTATTGCGATTGCATTGCTAGTTACTCCGCCAGGTCGGGAACGAAGCAACGGGATTGGTTAATGCTTTGTGTAATGCTGCCACTTTTATTTTTCTCATAGTTCAATCATTACCTTACATTTCATTGACTAAAGACCTCTCTTTTTATAGTTTGCGCTTATAAACAAAGAGAGAAGATGACATATCAAGTATTAGCTAGAAAATGGCGTCCAAAGAAATTTCAAGAACTTATAGGTCAAGATCATATAACTGCGACCCTTAAGAATTCTATTGTAAAAAATAAGATAGCTCACGCTTACCTTTTCACAGGAACGCGTGGTGTTGGAAAAACAACTGTAGCAAGAATCTTTGCTAAATCTATAAGATGTAACAACCTAGATGAACACGCTAGTCCATGTCTAGTATGTGAAAACTGTCTATCAGTAGATAATTCTTCATCTTTAGATTATATCGAAATCGATGGTGCATCTAATACTGGTGTAGATAATATAAGAGAACTAATTGAAAATGTTCAGTACTTACCTACTACTGGAGATAAAAAAGTATATGTGATTGATGAGGTTCATATGCTTTCAGTAAGTGCTTTTAATGCATTACTTAAGACATTAGAAGAGCCACCTGAACATGTTATATTTATTTTCGCTACAACTGACCCTCAAAAGTTATTAGGAACAGTGCTATCTAGATGTCAGCGCTTTGATTTTAAACATGTAGACGTTAAAACTCTATCATCACATATAAAAAATATAGCAAAATCTGAAAATATAGAATTTGAAAACGATAATGTTATCAACCAAATTTCTAAATTTGGACAAGGATCTGTTAGAGATACTCTCTCTTTATTAGATCAAGTACTTAGCTTATCAGTAGATAATAAGATCACTGAGGACTCTCTGTTACTTTCTTTAGGACTAGCGAAAACAAGCTCTTTAAAAGATATATTAGAAGCTCTTTTTGAGTGTGATAAAGCAAAGCTTATTAAAAACTTTAATCATGTTTTAAATGAGAATATAGATATAAAAAAGTTTTCAAAACAAATCTTAGATACAATCTTTGATATTATAGAAGACATCAATTTAGATGGTGAAACAAGTTTTGACTTAATTGAAGATACTGTTATTGAAAAGTTATCTGTTTCAGAAATACTTTGGATTTATGAGGTTTTACTTAAAGATTTTAAATGGGCATTTGAAAACTTAAATCCTGAAAGAATGATCTTATTTACGCTTATTAAAGTTTCACTAAGATCTGAAGTTTTAGGAATAAAGGGCACAAAGCTTACTTCTAAAAAAAAAAATGAATTAGTTCAAAATAATGTAAAAGAAGTTGCCCCTATAGAGCCAAAAGCTATCGAGCCTACAGTAGAAGAAGCTGCTCAGGCCGTTAAGGAAAATACTAAAGAAGAAGTAATAATTGAAGAAGAGATACCAAAAGAGAAGAATTGGGACAATTTATTGGCCTATATTTTTAAAATGCATAAGGCGATTGGTAGTAACTTAGAACATGGAAATATCTTAAAAGATATTGTTGAAACAAATGAATTTGTAAATATTCAAATCGGTTTTAACCCAAAAGATAAAATATTTTATGATTATCTTAACGGTCCAGATATTAAAGCTAAACTTAAGGCCATCATTCAAAAGTTTTATGAGAATGATAGAAAAATAGATTTAAATCTAGTAGCTGTAAAAGAAGATAACGCTGACTTTAAATCAAAGGCCGAAATTAAAATTTTAAAAGATGAAGAGATTAGAGAAAGTAAAATAGATAAAATAAAGACAAATAAATATGTACAAGAAGCGCAAACATTATTTGGAAGTGAAATAGAAGAAATTATTTTAAACGATTAAGGAGAGATGAAATGGCAAATATGAATAACTTAATGAAACAAGCTCAACAAATGCAAGCTAAAATTGGAATGCTTCAAAAAGAACTTGAAACTAAAGAAATCGAATCATCATCTGGTGGTGGAATGGTTAAGGTAAAAGTTAACGGTAAACAAGAACTACTTGAAATAAAAATAAATCCAGATTGTGTTGATCCTAATGATGTAGAAATGCTAGAAGAGTTAGTTATGACTGCTGTAAATCAAGGGATTAAAGAATCTTCTGATATGGTTTCAAATGCAATGAGTAAAGTAACAGGTGGGCTTAATATCCCTGGAATGTTTTAGTGATAGAACTTCCTAATAATATCCAATCTTGCGTTGAGAGTTTCTCAAAACTACCAGGCGTAGGATCAAAAACAGCTCTAAGACAAGTTATGGCCATGACAAAGTGGAACATAGCTGACTTAGAGGTTTTTTCTGATGCAATTGAAGATTTAAAGAACTTAAATCATTGTACGGAATGTGGAGTTTTTAGCGAACAAGACATATGTAAAATCTGTTCTAACTTTAATAGAACAGAGTCTGGTGTTATTTGTGTTGTAGAGAACATAAATGACTTAATGGCCATTGAGAAAAGTGATGACTTTCATGGACAGTTCCATATATTGGGGGGCGTGTTAAATCCTCTCGCTGGAATTGGACCTAAAGAGCTTAGAATAGATAAGCTAATAGAAAGAATAAAAAAACTAGATACAAAGTCCATTATTTTAGCTATAAACCCATCTGTAGAGGGAGATGCAACGTGTTCATATATTAAGCAATTGCTTGGTGAACATGTACACGTAGAGAGAATTGGTTTTGGTATACCTATTGGTGGAAGCCTAGAGTTTTTAGATCCACTAACGATTGCTAAGGCCTTAGAAAATAGAAAGACTTTAGAATGAATATAACAAAGATACTAAATAAGTATTTTCAAGATAATAAGTTAACAGTTGAAAGTAGTGTCTCAATTGTTAGGGAGGATGGTATTGTCCTCTACTCTAATCTTCAAAAGAAGTTTAGAGCTGAATCTATTGGTGCTCTAGCTGCAGGTGTTTGGCAGGCTGCGAGTGCTTTAAACTCAACTTTAGATATATCAAAAAGTGATGTCTTAGACTTTAGACTAGGCTTTGATAAGTCAGATGAAGGTGTTTACTTATTGGCATTTAAAATTAATTTTAAAAATTATATAATCTGTTCTTTATATGATGGGGTTATAAACCCAGCTAAGCTAAAAATGGAAATAAGAAACTTAAAAGCTTCTATTGTTAAGTACCTTGAAACGGCACCTATTAAAGAAGATTCAGCAAAAGATTATCTTTTTCAAAATATCACAGATGCAGAAATGGATAGACTCTTTGAATATGGAGGCGCTTAATGTCTTTTGTAAATTATCATTCTAAAGAAATTAACTGCAAAATTGTTTATTATGGGCCAGGGCTTGGTGGAAAAACAACGAATATACAGCACGTTTACCAAAGAACAGCTCAAAAGAATAAAGGCCAAATGGTCACATTAAATACTGAGAATGAAAGAACGCTTTTCTTTGATTTCTTACCTTTAGACTTAGGTGTCATCAGAGGATTTAAAACAAGATTTCACTTGTACACAGTTCCAGGACAGGTATTCTACGAAGCCAGTAGAAAACTAATTCTAAGGGGTGTGGATGGAGTTGTTTTTGTTGCAGATTCTCAGGTAGAAAAAATGGAAGCAAATTTAGAGAGTCTTCAAGGATTAAAGAAAAATTTAGAAGATCAAGGATATGATTTTAATAAATTACCCATTGTTATGCAGTGGAATAAGAGAGATTTACCAAACACAACATCAGTTCAAGATTTAGAGAAGAAATTAAACAATCATGATTTTCCGTCATTTGAGTCAATTGCAACCACAGGAGAGGGTGTATTTGAGACTCTTAAAATGATTAGTAAGCTTGTATTACTAAATATTAAAGGTGGCCTGGAAGATTAAAAAGGAGAGAGAGATGACTTTAAAGAAGAAACAAATTCAGATTCTAAAAGACAAAATGATTTTAGAAAAAGAAAGAATTCTTGCAAGTAGTGCATTAGATTCTGATAAGCTTGAAATTAAAACTGACCAACAAAAAGATGAATCAGATGTAGCAAACGCTGAATTTGAAAGATCAAGAATGCTAAGATTTAGAAACAGAGACCTCTTCTATGCAAAAAAATTAGAAAAAGCACTTATTAAATTAAATGCTGGTGAATACGGTCTATGCGAAGAATGTGATGCGAATATTAAGTTTGAAAGACTTCGTGCTAGGCCAACAGCTCAACTATGTATTAGTTGTAAGGATGAGTCTGAAAGAGCTGAATCTGGAAACTTCATTGCGAGACAATCTAAGTCTTTAAATGAAACTTTCAAATCATCAAGAGTATAAAATGAGTAAATTGGCCATCATTGGTGGAAGTGGTATTTATAAACTAGAGGGACTAAAGATAGTAAATGAATTTACTATTGATACACCTTTTGGTGATATGAGTGGACCTATTCTAGAGGTAGATCTTGATGGTCATCAATTTTATTTTTTATCTAGACATGGAGAGGGACATTCTATTTCTCCATCGAAGATAAACTATAGAGCGAATATATTTGGATTAAAAAAAATAGGTGTTAAAAATATAATATCTATCTCTGCTGTAGGTTCTTTGAAAGAAGAGCATGCACCTGGTGACTTCGTTTTAGTTAATCAATTTATTGATTGGACTAAAGGACAAAGAAAAAGAACTTTTTTTGATGAAGGGATAGTTGGGCATGTATCTGTGGCCAATCCAGTTGAAGAAAAATTAAGAGAAAAATTAGAAGAGTCTATTAAAAAAACATCTATAAATTATGCAACTCATGGAACATATATCTGTATAGAGGGACCACAATTTTCATCAAAAGCAGAATCTCAAATCTATAGAAGCTTTGGAGCTGATGTTATTGGAATGACAAATGTTCCTGAATCGTACTTGGCAAAAGAGGCAGCTATTGCATATGCTACGGTAGCGATGGTTACAGACTATGATTGCTGGAAAGAAGAACACTGCACTGTTGATGAAATAATAAGAGTCATGGGATCAAATTATAAAAAAGTTCAAGAGCTATTAAAAGTTATGATTCCTGATCTAGCTTCAAATACTGTTTCATTTGAAAGTGAAAATAAATATGCCGTAATCACAAATAAAGATATCATTTCTAATGAATCTCAATCGATCATCAACACACTTTTACAATAATGAGCTTTGATTATAAAAAACATTACTCTGTACAATTTAATGAATGCATAGACTTTTTATATATGGATTCAGCAGAGGAGCCGGTATTTGCAGATATGACTTTTGGAGCCGGTGGCCATTCAATGGGACTTGCTTTAAAAAATGATAAGGCGACAGTTTATAGTGTTGATCAAGATCCTGATGCATTAGAAAATGGTGCAAAAGTATTAAAAGAGAATAATCTAGAATCAAGAGTAAACTTACTTGCAATGAATTTTGAATCCTTTGCAGATTGGGCCATTGAAAAAGGTTTAAAGTTTGACGGAATCATGGCCGATCTTGGAGTGTCTTCTCATCAATTCGATAAGTTTGATAGAGGCTTTTCTTTTAGAGAAGATGCAATGCTTGATATGAGAATGAATTATAAAGATGAAGAAGAAGAAACGGCAGCAGATATATTAAACAATTATTCTGAAGAAGAGATTGCAAATATTCTTTATACATATGGTGAGGAGAGACTTTCTAGAAGAATAGCTGCAAATATTATTGAGTTTAGAAAAGAAAAAAGACTAGAAACAACAAAAGAGTTAGAAGATATTTGTTTTCATGCCTATCCTAAATCTCAAAGGCATAAGGGAACTCATCCTGCGACAAGAACATTTCAGGCCTTAAGAATAGCAGTTAATAGAGAGTTAGAGGTTTTAGAAAATAGTTTAGAGAAGTGGTTTAGTATTCTAAAACCCAATGGTACTCTTGCTATTATCAGTTTTCACTCATTAGAAGATCGAATCGTTAAACATAAATTTAAAGAGATTTTTCAAACCGATAAAACTTCTGCTAAAATATTAACAAAGAGACCTCTAATACCTACTGAAGAGGAAATTGAAGAAAATAGACGCTCAAGAAGTGCAAAGCTAAGAGTTATTCAAAAGCTCTAATTACCACGGAGGGTAATAATGGCCAAAAGAAGACCAAAGAAAAAAGAAAGTGCAATCTCCACTTTCATATCTAAATATATTCTCACATCTCAAACCTTTCCTTTAATATTAGTATTATCTGTAATTGGTATTTTATTTGTATTGATTAGAATGAAAGGTGTTGAGCAAGACTATAAATATACTGAAATCTCAAAAAAGCTAAAAATACAAAAAATTGAAAATAAAGAATTAAAAGCTTACAGAGCAAAGTTACTATCAGTAAAAAAACTTGAAGGTTTTGCAAAAAAATATAACTTAAAGCAACCTAATGACAAGCATATTATAGTGATTCCATAGGTAAAAATGAAAAATAAAATAACTGTCGTATTTTCAATAATGGTACTACTTTTTACAGCTGTTGCCGTAAAAGCTTTTTACGTTCAAGTAGTAAATAGGTCAAAGCTTATATCTTATTCTGATAGCCAAGTTATTAGAACTAAAAAAGTCTATCCTAAAAGAGGTCAAATTCTAGATAGAAATAACAATCCTTTGGCCGTAAATGTTAAAAGATACAATGTATTCACGTTTTCAAAAAAAATAGATCAAACGCTTAAATCATTAAAAAAAATAAAAGTTAATGCGATTAAAAGTAAGTATGTAAAAATCAAAACAAATATAACTAAAAGAAAAAATAAATTTACGTGGATTGCTAGAAACATAAACCTTACAAAGAAAGAATATAAAAAAATAAAGTCACTAAAAGGAATTAGAGTCGAAGAACAATTCGGAAGGATGTATCCAAATAATGAAATGGCATCTCAACTTATTGGTTTTGTTGGAATCGATAATAGTGGTTTAAGTGGAATAGAGAACTATTTTAATGCAGAGTTAACAGGAAAGCCTGAAATAAAAAAATATTATAGAGATGCTAAAGGAAGGCCAGTAAAATTTGAAGATAATGTTATTTCAAATACTGCAAAAGATATAGTTCTATCAATAGATAAAGATATACAAAGTAACCTAGAGAGATTCTTAAAAGAAGGTGTCATTAAGCATAAGGCCCTAAGAGGTGGTGCAGGAGTTATGGATGCAAATACTGGAGAAGTAATTGCTATAGCAAACTACCCTACTTACGATCCAAATCACATATCTCAATCTAAAGCTAAGAATAGGAAACTGTCTTTTGTTACTGATCCTTTTGAACCTGGATCTGTGTTTAAAACATTAACTATAGCATCTGCTTTAGAGCATAATGTGGTTAGACCGGATACGAATTATTTTTGTGAAAGAGGAAAGTATAGAGTTCAAAATCATTTTATAAAAGAATCAGATAGTGGCCATAACTTTGAATGGTTATCTGTAGAAGAAATTTTAAAAAAATCATCAAATATTGGTACAACTAAAATTGCTTTTGATCTGACATATCCAGTTCTAAAAAAAGATCTAAAAAAATTTCATATTGGAGAAAGATTAAAAGTAGAAATAAAAGGTGAATCTCGAGGTATTTTAGAACAAAAGGACAATATATCACCACTAAGACTTAGTAATATTAGTTTCGGACAAGGTGTTGCAACTACTGGATTACAAATGCTTGCAAGTTATGCTCCTTTTGCTAATGGAGGATATTACGTTAGGCCTACATTTTTAAAAAGTGCAAAACATGAAAACAATGGAAAAAAGATATTAAAAGATGAAACAATATCTCAAATTCAAAAAATGTTAATAGCTGCTGTTGAAGATGGTACTGGAGAGAATGCGAAGGTAAAGTATTTTACTATTGCTGGTAAAACAAGTACTGCACAAAGAATTGATGAAACGGGAAAGTATAAAGGATATACTTCTGGGTTTATTGGTTTTCCTGTTGGTGTTGAAAAAAACTTTGTTGCATTTGTATATGTTGAAGATCCTCAAAAAGGATATTATGGAAACCAAGTTGCAGCTCCAATATTTAAAAAAATAGTTAGTTCAATTCTTTATAAGAAAAAAGAATATAATATACTGGCCAAGGAAACTAAAGGCTCTACTGCCAGTATGGATAGGATCTCTTACAAATCTAGTGCAATTAAAAAAACAATTAAAGGAATTATGCCAGACTTGTCAGGACTAGATAAGTCTTCGGCTTTTAAAGTTTTAGATAAGTTGAAGTTAGACTATAACTCTAAAGGTTTTGGAGTTGTATATTCTCAATCTCCTATTGCTGGAACTAAAGTAAGTAAAAATACAAAAGTAGATATAGAGTTTAAAGCTCCTGATTATGAATAAACTAGTTGAGAGTTTAGAGTTTAAAGATATCCACTGGAAGGTACAAGAATGCAATAGTGAGTCAATATTGTTTTATAAACTAAATGACTCGGATCCAAACTCATATAAAAACTTTTTAAAAAACATTGAGAATACAGATTTTTTTCATCTCTTTGTTTGCACTTCAATAAAGTATGAAGAGGAAAAGAATATAAGCTTTGTTGATTTTAAAGAATGGGCGAAAATTCAAGAGAAGCTTTGCAACAAAATATATGGAGAGATTAAAAGCTCAAAGCTTGTAGCAATAACCGGAACAAATGGAAAAACGACAACCGTCGACTTCATTAGACAAATATGCGTTAAACAAAAAATATCAGTTTTATCAATTGGTACATTAGGTGTTTGGTATAATGATAAAAAAGAAGATGACTTTGGCCTTACAACTCCAAATTATATTGACCTTAGAAAGTATATAAATAAATATAAAGCAGATGTGATTGTTTTTGAGGCCAGTAGCCATGCTATTGAACAGAAAAGATTTTTAAATTTAGAAATCGATACAGCAGCCTGGACAAGTTTTAGCCAAGACCACTTAGATTATCATAAAACGATGGAAAGTTATTATAAAGCGAAGCTTGGTCTTAGAGACTCCTTAAAAGAAAATGGAAAGATGTTTTTTCATCACTTAGATTCAAATCAGCATAAAGAATCAGATCAATTTATAAAAAGTAATTTGGATATCCAAGCAGAAAAAGAGTTTTTAAAAGTTAGTTATAATAAAAAGAATTTAGATCTTGCTGTATGTTGTTTAGAACAATTAAAAATAAAAAGATTAGAAGATTATGAGTTTTTGAGTCCAGCACCTGGAAGATTTAACGTATTCAAATTTGAAGAATCAATGTTTATTGTCGATTACGCACATACTCCTGATGCAATTGAAAATATATGTAAGGAAATAAAAAGATCCTATAATAAAAAAGTGATAACTTTATTTGGATGTGGTGGAAATAGAGATAAGACTAAAAGACCACTCATGGGGATTGCAGCATGCTCAAATAGTGATGAAGTTATTATTACTACGGATAATCCGAGGTTTGAAAATCCAGAAGAAATTTTAAAAGACATTACTGATGGATTATCAGATTATGATAATTATAAAGTAATTAAAAATAGAGAGGATGCAATAAGATCAGCATGTAAGAATAAGAAATCTATAGTTCTAATTTTGGGTAAAGGTCATGAGCCTTACATGGATATTATGGGAGAGAAAATACATTACTCTGATATTGAATTAGTAGAGAGAATAATAAATGAATAAATATAGTGAAGTTAAAACATTTTCAACATATATTGACTCAAATATAGAGAACGATTTTGTGTTAAATTTAGAAATGGATTCCAGAAAATGTGATGAGTCAAAATCATTTTTGGCCATTACTGGAGAAAAGTTTAATGCATTAAATTTTCTAGAGCAAGTTCTTCAAAATAATTCGAAATGCTTTATTTATGAAGATAAAGATAATAATGAAGAACTTGTAAAGAAGTATAAAGATAATAATTTTTGGATTAAAGTAAAAGATTCGGTTTTATTTTTGCAAGAATTTTCTAGGCTAATTTCTGATAAAATTAAAACTAAAGGTGGCCATGTAATTGGAATTTCTGGATCAAATGGAAAGACAACGACTAGAGAAATGTTATTTCATTTACTAAGTTCAATAAGTGATGAATGTATTTCCACTCAAAAAAATAATAATAATCATATTGGCGTACCATTAACTTTATTACAAGCTAACGATGAAACGAAAATTGCAATCGTAGAGTTAGGTAGTAATCATCCCGGAGAAATAGAAGTTCTATGTAAAGCAGCGAATCCAAACTTAGCTGTTACAACAAATATAGGTCATACTCACTTGGAGTTCTTTGATGGGTTACAAGGAGTCTTTGAAGAAGAGTCATACCCTTATCAACATATTCTTTCTCATGATGGAAAATACTTTATAAATGATGATGATGAATATTTGAAATCTTTAAAAAAATCAAATCAAACTAGAAGCTTTGGATATGAGTCTTCAGATATAAATTTTACTTTTAATAAAAATTTATTAACAATTAGTTATGATTCAAAAATTTTCAGCATTAGTAATGGGAATATTACTGGGCAACATAATTTTTTTAACCTTGGTGTTGCTTTTATCTTATCGCTCCAGATTTGTGGAGAGCGTGAAGAAGACTTACTTAAGGCTTGTGAAAGTTTCTCCCCTACTGTCAATCGTTCAGAGTGGAGACAACTACAAAACACTAAAATATTCTTAGACGCCTACAACGCAAACCCTAGTTCTATGATAGCTTCTTTAGAAGGATTTAAAAGCTCTTTACCAAAGGACGCGAAACCGCTTTATATTATTGGTGATATGAACGAGCTTGGAGATCTAACGGAAAAGCTACATTATGAGACGGCCTTAAGATGTAATGATCTGGGAGTTTCGGATATTACGTTTGTAGGTAAATATTCAAAAGGTTTTAAAGAAGGCTTTAAAGGTACTCTTACTATATTAAACTCTATAGATGAGTATAAAAATAATCTCAAAAACTTCACTCATGTTTTCATAAAAGGAAGTCGCTCTTTACAACTTGAGCGAATACTAGATATAACTTAATATTAATAAATATTAAGGTAAATTAATGTTATATCATTTACTATTTCCTTTAAGCGAGGATTTCGCTTTATTCAATGTCTTTAAGTATATTACTTTTAGAAGTTTCATGGCCTTTGTGATCGCTACGATTGTTTCTATTTTTTGGGGAAAAAGATTCATTTCATATATGAAGCTTAAACAGTTTGGGCAATCAATTAGAGAAGATGGCCCTGAGAGTCATTTAAAGAAAAAAGGAACACCTACTTTAGGTGGAGTTTTCATAATAGGTTCCGTTTTAATATCCATGCTGATAACTGGAAACTTTAACTCTTATCCTGTCCTGATTGCGTTATTTGTAATGATTTCGTATTTCTTTTTAGGATTTAGAGACGATTATCTAAAGGTTGTTAGAAAAAATTCAGATGGAGTATCTGCTAAAGGAAAGCTTGTTTGGCAATTCACGACAGCATTTATCGCTTCTTATCTAATGGTTCACTTCGATATTGTAGATACTCAAATTTATATTCCATTTGTTAAGGGACCAATAATTGATTTAGGATTCTTTTATCATTTCTTTTGTGCTGTGGTGATTGTTGGTTCTAGTAATGCTGTTAACTTAACAGATGGTCTGGATGGATTAGTTTCTGGTCCTGTTATAACAAGTAGTGCGACTCTTGGTATATTGGCTTATGTTGCTGGGCACTATGCAATTTCACAATACCTTTTTGTACCATTTGTTAATGGGAGTTCTGAATTAACAGTCCTAACTCTAAGTACTGTTGGTGCAACTGTTGGGTTTTTGTGGTATAACTCATACCCAGCGCAGGTCTTTATGGGCGATGTTGGTTCACTGTCACTAGGTGGTATGTTAGGAACTGTGGCCGTACTTACTAAAAATGAAGTATTATTTGTGTTTATTGGTGGAATATTTGTATTGGAAGCCGTTTCGGTTATTTTACAGGTAGGCTCATATAAATTGAGGAAGAAAAGAATATTTAAGATGGCCCCTATTCATCATCATTTTGAACTTAAAGGATGGCCAGAACCAAAAGTAATAGTACGTTTTTGGATTATAAGTATAATATTGGCGATACTTTCTTTAGCAACATTAAAATTAAGATAATAAAAGGAATATATAAATATGGAACAGTATAAAGGTAAAAAAGTTTTAGTTGTAGGTTTAGGTAAAACTGGATTTGCTCTAATAAATCTTTTCAATCATTTTGGTGCAGAAATTAAGGTTACAGATATTAAACCAATCTTTGATCTTAATAAGGCCGTTAAAAGGTTAAAGAAAATTAAACCTATGCCGCAAATGACTTTGGGTGAACATAGAGAAGATGATTTTTTATCAGCAGATGTAATTGTTTATAGTAGTGCTGTCGATCCTCAAATGCCTCAACTACAAAAAGCTAGAGAAGCAGGAAGAGAAGTACATTCTGAGTTTGGATTTGCTTATAAAAACTGTAAAAAACCAGTTATCGCTGTATGTGGAAGTCTAGGTAGAACAACTATTGCTCACATGATTGGCTTTGCTTTAAAACTGGATAAAAAGAATGTTTTTGTTGGTGGAACTAACGCTGATCCATTTAGTAACTTCTTAATGTTAGAAGATAGAGACTTTGTAGACTATGTTGTCGTTGAAGTATCACCAAAGCAATTACAGACAGTAGATGATTTTCACCCTGTTTTAGCTGTATACCCAAATATTGATGAAAAATTAGCTGATAGTAGATTTAATACTGCTGGAGAATATATAGAGACATCTCTAAAAGTTTTAAAAAACTTAACTGCTGCTGATCATTTAATAATTAATTTTGATAAACTATCTAGTAACTCAATGTTAAGAAATACCCCTGCTCAAACTTTTTGGTACTCAAGAAGATCTTTTGTAAAGATGGGAGTTATATCAGAAATTCAAGGAACTCACTTTCACGAAAGAAGAATCCATTCAAATATAAACTATCACTCTGAGTTTAAAGTGAATGACATGAGAATTGTTGGACAAAACAATAGAGAAAACCTATTAGCTGCTATTACAGCATGTAAGGCATTAAAGGTTTCAGATAAATCAATTCAAGAATCAATTATCAAGTTTCCAGGAATTCCTAATAGAATGGAATTTGTTATTGAGAGAAACGGAGTTAAATTTTATAATGATGCTAAGTCTGAGACTATGGATCAAATGGTTGAAACTCTTTCAAATCTAAAAGGGCCTGTGATTCTGATTGCAGGAGGTAAAGATTCTGAACAAATGTATGAAGGTTATGCTGACGCTCTTAAAGATAAAGTAAGACTTATGGTTTTAGTTGGTGAGTGTAAAGAGAACATGAATAGAGCAATTGGAGATGCAACTCAAACATTTTTGGTTGGATCATTTGATGAGTCTATTCTTTTAGCATTTCAAAAATCAAGAACAGGAGATACTATAATTCTTTGTCCTGGAAATGATTCGACTGATATCTTTAGAGATTATGACGAAAAAGGTAGTTATTACAAGAAGTTGATCTTTCAACTATAATTAAGATTTGCTGTTATGTACCTCGTTCTGTTAGAATTTACTTATGACTAGTAAATTAAAACAGTATCTATTAATAGATCTATCCATGATTATCTTTGTTGGGATCATCATGGTTTATTCATCAAGTTATATTTACGCAAAAGAAGTGATTGGAAGCTCTACTCACTTCTTATTTAAGCAACTCCTTTTCTTATTTATAGGAGGTGGATTTGCATTTGTTCTATCTAAAACAAAATTTAGCTTTTGGTATGAAAAGGCCTATCAATTAAATATTCTAGCTAATACATTACTCTTTTTGACTTTGACGCCTTTGGGAGTAAGTATAAAGGGATCGAATCGTTGGTTGAATATCGGAGGATTTGGTTTACAACCTGGAGAATTTGTAAAATACACTGTTCTACTTAGTGCTGTTTATTATTTTACAAATTTAAAGAACTACACAAAAAATGACAAAATTCTATACTCTCTTCATTTAGTACTTCCATTAGGCTTATTAATAGTACAGCCAGACTTTGGTACATTTAGTATCAGTGCAATACTTATTGCATTTGTTTGCTTTTTAAGTGATTTTCCAAGAAAATATTTTTATTCAGCAGTTGTTGTGGGAGCAAGTTCATTATTTGCAATTTTAATTGCAGCTCCATATAGAGTAAAAAGACTATTAACATTCTTAGATCCATGGGCCGATCCACAAAATAGTGGATTTCAAATAATTCAGTCTTACTTAGCATTTGCGAATGGTCATATCTTTGGTCAAGGAATTGGAAATAGTAACGAAAAACTTTTTTATCTTCCTGAGGCATATAATGATTTTATCTTCAGTGTTTTAGGTGAAGAAATAGGATTAGTTGGAGTTATTGGTGTCATTTTACTATTTGCAGCCTTTTTATATTTAGGGTTTAAATTAGCTTTAGCAAATAGAGGAAAAATAAATAAAATTATTGTAGCATCAATTGTTTTTGCGATTGGTTTTCAAGCATTCTTGAACATGGCGGTAGTTTTAGGATTATTGCCGACGAAAGGATTAAACCTTCCGTTTATATCCTATGGAGGATCATCTTTGATGGCCAATTTAATTGCAATGGGATTGATGTTTTGTGCGCTTACAGATAAATCACAAATTATAAGTAGAGATTAATGAAAAAAATAGTGATATGTGCTGGTGGAACTGGTGGTCATATAAATGCAGCATTAAGTTTGGCCGATACATTTAACGATGATTATAAAGTAGAGTTTATATCAGGAACTAGAAAATTAGACTACAAACTATTTAAAAATCAAAAAGTAAGTCATTTAAACGGAAAGCCCTTAAGGTCGAAAAATCCCATAGTATTATTAAAGAATGTATTAATAAATTTAGTAGTGTTCTTTAAAATATTTGTTTCATATTTAAAAGAAAGACCAGAGTTTGTAATAGGAACTGGAGGATATATTTGTGGGCCTTCTTTATTAGTTGCAAAAATAATATTTATTCCTGTTTTTATAGTCGAACAAAATGCAGCTGCTGGTCTTACAAACAGAATATTGTCTAAAATTTCGAACCTAGTGTTTATAAGCTTTAAAAATACAATTGGGATAACAAATTCAAAAAAAGTTATATTTTCAAAGAACCCAATTAGATCAAATATAAAGTTTTCAAAAAATATACTAAAAGAAAAAATAAATATTCTTGTGTTTGGTGGAAGTTTAGGTGCGAAGCAACTTGAAAAAGCAGCACATCTTTTATCTGAAAATAAAAAATATGAAATTAAACATCAAGTTGGACTTGGTAATAAATCAAAATTTATTAATGAAAATTATGAACAAATTGAATATATCGAAAATATGCAAAAGTTATATAATTGGTCGAATATAATTATTGCAAGAAGTGGAGCATCAACAATTTCTGAATTGGAAATTGTTAAAAGACCTTCTGTCTTAGTTCCATTTAAATACGCTACAGATAATCATCAACTTTTAAATGCAAAATCAATTAAATCAGAAAAATTGTTTCATGTTGAAATAATAGACTCAACAAAAAATAATGAAGAAGTAGCTAGGGATATAATTAAATCAGTAGAAGTAATTGTTGCAGATAAAAGGTTTGAAATTTCTGAAAAAATAGAAGAGATGTCAGCAGCAAATAAAATAAAAGAATCAATTTATGAATATCTTAAATAAATATAATCATATTCACTTTGTTGGAATTGGTGGCATAGGCATGAGTGCTATCGCATTTGTATTGGCCAAAATGGAAAAAAATATAAGTGGATCTGATTTGAATGAGAACGAAAACACAAAAAGATTAAAGTCTTTTGATGTAAATATCAATATTGGGCATGATGAAAAAAATATAAGTGAATCTATTGATTGTGTTGTAATAACCTCAGCTGTCAAAGAAGATAATCCGGAACTTAAAAAGGCTAAAGCACTGGGTGTACCGATTCTCAAAAGAGCACAAATGCTAGCCTTAATATCTAATGATAAAAATTCTGTCTCTGTTGCTGGATCTCATGGTAAAACAACAACATCTTGTTACCTATCTGAAATGCTTATTAAATTAAATGAAAATCCAAGTTTTATAGTTGGAGGGGTACTAAAAAATACTAAGAGTAATTCTAATTATGGTAAGAATCATTTCGTAATTGAAGCTGATGAATCGGATTCATCATTTCATTATTTAAACTCAGAGTATTCTATAATTACAAATATAGATGATGATCATGTTGATTTTTATGGGAGCTTTGAAAAATTAAAGAATGCGTTTAAAAAGTATGCAACAGAAAATTCAAAAATTTTAATATTAAACTTCGACGACCAAAATGTAAAAGAGTTGATAAAAGAGACAAGTGAATATATTTCATTTGGGCAATCAAAAGATTGTGATTATAAATTTAAGATAATTAAAATGCAATTTGGACAAACTGAATTCTCTTTAACGTTTAAAAATGAGAATCATACTTTAAAGACAAACATTACTGGTGACTACAATATAAGTAACCTTGTTGCTGGAATTGTGTACTTAATAGAAAAGGATATAAACCTTATAAGAATTGAAAAGATTATAGATTCAATTGATGGAATAAAAAGAAGATATGATTTACTTTATAAAGATGAGTCTAGAATAATTATAGATGATTATGCTCATCACCCTACTGAAATTGATAAACTAATAAATGCTGTAAAGTCAGACTATCCTGGATATCAGCTAAGAGTTTTCTTTGAGCCTCATAGATATACAAGAACAAGAAATTTTTGGAATGAATTTTGTGACTGCTTTGGTGCAAGTGATGAATTAAACTTATTTCCAATTTATGCTGCAAGTGAACTTCCTATTAAAGATATAAATTCTAAAAAACTATTTAAAGAAATTAAAGTTGAAAATAAAAAATACATTTCTAGTCTAGTTGAGATCAAGCCAATTGTTGAATCTATTAACAAATCAAAAGAAGTTTTATTATGTTTAGGTGCTGGACCTATAAGTGCAAGTTTTAGAAATTATCTTGGAGTAGAAGGTGTCTAGCCTTAATACTCAGTATAAAGATATTGACTATAAAATAAATACAGATTTAACAAACTACTCTACTATAAAAATTAAAGTAAAAGCTGATCTTTATATTGTTAAGTCAATCGAGTCGTTGAAGTTTCTTATAAAGGAATTTAAAGCAAAAAAGGTTAAATACACATTATTAGGCCTAGGTGCAAATCAAATTTTGAGTGAAGGTAGTGTGTACATTAAACTCAAACTACCAAATATTGATAATTTAAATGAGTATAAAGAAGAGTACACATTAAGTGCTTCTATTAGTTTAAATCAATTATCTTCAGCTGCTAGGAAATTCAATTTAGATGGCTGGCAAGTATTAACAGGAATACCTGCTACTTTAGGCGGCGCAATTGCCATGAACGCAGGAACAAGAATTGGTGAAATAAAAGATATTGTTAAGTCAGTAACGGTTTTAAGAAAAGAGTTATCTATTGAATCAATTGTTAACTTTGAAGGAATGTTTAGTTACAGAAACAATAACTTCCTAAAAAAAGGAGACATTGTTATAGCAGCAACTTTGATCCATAAAGGACAAAGAGAAAACGTAAAAGAAGAAATCTTAGAATATCTAAATAAAAGAAAAGTTGATCAACCTTGGGGAACAGCAAATTGTGGATGTGTCTTTAAAAATTCGAATAGAATCAGTGCTGGCCAAGCAATAGATTTACTTGGTTTAAAGGGATTTTGTTACAAAGGGTTAAAAATAAGCTCAGTCCATGCAAACTTTATAGAAAACACTAATGCCAGTTATGAGGACTTCAAAGAACTCATCGAATATATAAACTACCAGTTAGAAACCTTTTACGGGCAAAAATTTGAATTAGAAGTAAAAATTGACTAACATTATTCTATGAATAAATTTATTACGATTTTAGTACTTTTTAGCATCACTTCATTGGCATCAAAAAGACTTTCAAAGAAGGTCGACTACAGGACTTATTTTGGTGAATGTCCTTCTAATGCTGCTGGAAAACTAACTCTTGAACTAGTTAAAGAGTTTGAGAAATCAAAATCACTAAAATCAGTGAAAGAACTAATTGTTAAAAACAAATTAGATGAAAAGTACTTTTTGTCGGAATATAAGATATCTTTTGACCCTCTTAGAGATAGTATAAAGTTCAATTATAACTGTCCTGCACCATTAATGAAGGTTCAAATTTATAAAGAAAACGGTGATGAGTTTTATACTGCGGTATTAGCAGATAATGGAAAATTATTAGATCCAACATATGAAGTTTTGCTTAGGTCTGAAAAGATTTTAAAGGGAAAAATTCCACATTTGGCGATACCAGTCAAAGGGTTGGACAGTAAATTGCACGAAGATATAACAAGGCTGATATCTGATATGGATTATGCCTTTAGAAAAAAAATATCTGAGGTGATTATTAATGAAAACAATGAGTTAACTATTATTCTATCGGTGCAAAATAGACCCAGTAGTGCCTTTTTGGGAAAGAATTACTGGAGTGAAAAAGTCGGAAAACTTAAAGAAATCATAACTTTTATGAAGAAGAAAAAGAGAATACCGACTGTAATAAATCTGACAAATACGAAGAAAGTTGTTGTCAAGTTCTGAATTGCCCCTTAGCATTATAATAAGGTGCGGTAAATTTTGCCTTAAAGAAACAGAAAGAATCTGTGACTGTATTAAGAAAAAGTATGGTGAGAAAGGAATCTCAAAATGAATGAAAAACAATTAGTAGTAGCTCTTGATGTAGGAACCACAAAGGTTTGTACAATCATTGGTGAGAAAACGTCAGATGGTCTTGAAATCATTGGTGTAGGCTCACATCCAAGTTATGGCCTTAAAAAAGGTTCAGTCGTAAATATTGATAAAACTGTTAGATCTATAAGTTGCTCTATTGAAGATGCTAAGCAAATGGCCGGTGTAAATGATATCGGTAATGCTACGATTGGAATTGCAGGAAATCATATATATTGTTTTAACAGCTCTGGAGTAGTTGCTGTTAAAGGTAAAGAAATATCAAAGTCAGATTTAGATAGAGTTATAGAGGCTGCTAAAGCTGTCTTAATTCCTTCTGATAGAGAAGTTTTACATGTTATCCCTCAGGAATTTAGAGTTGATAACACTTCGGGAATAAAAAATCCTGTTGGGATGTGTGGATCTAGATTAGAAGCACATGTTCATATTGTAACGGGAAAAACACCTCTAATTCAAAATTTAATGAAGTGTGTAGAAGCTGCAGGTATTCATCCAGAAAATATAATATTACAACCAATTGCTTCATCGAGATCTGTTCTAACAAATGAAGAAAAAGAGTTAGGCGTTGTTTTAGTTGACATCGGTGGTGGAACTACTGATATTGCTGTTTGGAAAGACAACTCTTTGATTCACTCTCAAATAATACCAGTTGGAGGAAATCATTTTACAAATGATTTAGCAGTTGCTTTAAAAATTCCACATAGTGAAGCAGAAAGAATAAAAATAAATCACGGTTCAGTATTACCAGAAGAAATAAACCAATCAGCTCATATTTCAGTCCAGGGACTCTCTGGAACAAAACCTAGAGAAGTTAGATTAGGTCGAGTTGCAGAAGTTCTAGGAGCAAGAAGTGAAGAACTATTTAATATTGTTTCTTCAATAATTACAGAGAAGAATTTGGGTGATATTATTTCTGGAGGTTATGTAGTTACTGGTGGTGGATCTTTAATTAAAGGACTACAAACTTTAGGTGAATACGTTTTAGAAAAACCATGCAAAATTGGTTACCCTGCCCCATTTGGTGGAATGACTAATGTAATGCAAAATCCGAAGTTTTCAACAGTATTAGGTTTAATGCTTGAGAGTACTAAAGATGTTGATATGAGTAAGATAAAAAGAAATAAAGATAAAAGTAAATCTGAGAACGATGCGTTTGGAAGATTTAGCAACTCTTTAAAGAGTGTATTTAAAGAGATTTTTTAATTCGGAGGAATTTATGTTTGAAGTTGCAAATAATAGTGAAGAAGTTTTAGGAGCAAAAATAAAAGTCATCGGTGTTGGTGGTGGCGGATGTAACGCTGTTAATACAATGATAAGATCTGGTCTTGCTGGTGTTGAGTTTATTGTAGCAAATACTGACTCACAAGCTTTAGCTGCAAACTTAGCTCCTACAAAAATACAATTAGGAAACGACCTTACTAAAGGTCTTGGAGCAGGGGCTAATCCAGAAGTTGGAAGAAAAGCTGCTTTAGATGACTATGAAAGATTAAGTGAAATTATTGATGGTGCTGATATGGTTTTTGTAACTGCCGGAATGGGTGGTGGAACAGGAACCGGAGCTGCTCCAGTTATTGCAAAACTCTCTAAAGAGCTTGGAGCATTAACTGTTGGTGTCGTAACAAAGCCATTTATGTTTGAGGGTAAAAAAAGAAGAAAGCAAGCTGACTTTGGTATTGAGGCTTTAGAAGAATCGGTAGATTCATTAATAACTATTCCAAATCAAAAGTTACTTCAATTAGCAGGTGAAACTCTTTCTTTAATCGATACTTTTAGAAAAGCAGATGAAGTTTTATTACATGCTGTTCAAGGTATTTCGGATTTAATTAATAACACTGGATTTATAAATGCCGATTTTGCAGACGTTAGTACTGTAATGGCCAATAAAGGTCTAGCTTTAATGGGAACTGGAATTGCAACTGGTGAAAATAGATCAGTAAAAGCTGCAACAGAAGCTATTAGTTCTCCTCTATTAGAAGATATAACAATTGATGGAGCTACTGGAATTATCGTTAACATCACTGGGAATAACTCTCTATCTATGCATGAGGCAAATGAAGCAATGACATTAATAATGGAAGCTGCTGATGAAGATGCTGAAATTATTTTTGGTACAGTTATCGATGAAAACTTTGACGATAATGAGATAAAAGTAACAGTCATTGCTACTGGGCTTGGTGGAGCTACTGAATTTGTTAGTTCAAACACTATGAAATCAAACAATATTGAAACAACTGTAAACGTAGCACCTGTTCAAGCACAAGCAGCAGTACCTGTTCAAACTCAAGTTTCAAGTGATTTAGGTGCAAGTGTAAACTCTGACACTTCAAGATTAGATACTTTCTTAAATCAAGATTCTAAAAATGAAGTAACAGAGCAAGAGTTAGCAGTTGCACAGGAAAAAATTGAAGAAAGAACAACTATAGCACCAAAGCTAAATTTAGCTCAAAGTATCCAAAGTGCTGCTAGTCAATATCAGAATATGCAAAACACTAGTTCTGAGTACACAGATGAGCCAACTATTATTAGAGACGAAGCTCCTGTAAAAAAAGAAGCTGGTAGAGCAAAGACAATTGCTGAAAAGTTAGGCTTTATGAACTTTGATGAAGATGAATTTGATACTCCTTCATTCTTAAACAAAGAATCTAATAGAGCAGAAAACATAACTAGAAACTAATAAAAAAGAACATTCTAAAAAAAAGGCCTATTCAATTGAATAGGTTTTTTTTTTTGTTTAAAAAAGTTAAAGAAAAACAATATAATTTATTTGAAAAATAGATTGGGAAAGTTTGGTATCTATTGATGTAAAAATCAGTAAATATTATAATATTTTTAATAAATAGAGGTATTGAAAATATAGTTCTTAAATTAATAAAATATAGTTCTTAAATTAATAAAATATAGGAAAATTCATGAAAAATGCACTTAGAATCTTTTTATTGGCCTCAACACTTGGTTCAACTACTCTTATATATACACAGTGTGGGCAAAATGCGCATCTATACAGAGCTTCTCAATCAGAACAAGAAGCATTGGAAGCGACAGCATTTTCAACACAAAAATTAGATAATTTAACAGATTTGGTTGAAGATAATGATGATTTATATGAAATGCTTTGGAATGGATCTGATTCAAACTTTGATTTAGGTGACTCTTACTTACCTATTAATGTTTATAAAGAAGACTCCGAAAACTTTCAGTGGGTTTCTAGGTGTAATCAATTTGAAGAAGGAGTTGATCTTGATATAAGAGCAAAAGCACTTACAAGTATTATTCAAGATGATGACGCCACAGAATATAGTGATATGCACTCAGCCTATGAAATTGAAAAGAAATACGTTCAAAGATTAGCAGTTGAAAGGCTTAAAAAGATTAACGAAGGTGAAAATTTACCACTAATTGTTCCTGTGGAATATTCTCTTTCAACTGGAGATAAGCACGATAAAATCTCTTATATGGCCTATGTAAGATCAATCTTAAGAGAGGATCATTCAGGTAAAGGTTATCTTGAAACATCAAATAAGACATATAAGGTTGATACAGTGACTGCAAAGTCAGAATTTTTAGAAGGTAAAATGCAGTATTTCTCTATTGTAACTGTAGATACTAAAGTTAAATCAAATTATAGAAACTATACGTCTTTTGCTAGTGGTAATCCATTTTCTGCATGGAATGCATACAATATGCATAAGACTGGCTCTGGTCTTAGAGCGGTATCTGATATTGCAGAATATGCAACAGCAAATCCAAGTGAGGAATTTCCGATTGGAAAAATTTATTTGGCCGACTTAAGAACAGAAATTCTATCGACAAATAATGACATTGAAATTATGTATTCAGATGTTGCAAGCGTTGGAAGAAATAAAGATGTTGAAAGAAGATTAAAAGATATCTTCAACTTAAAAAGTATTTTCAGGAAAAGACAAAAAATATCGGGATATTTATCCAGTGAACGTACAGTAAAAAATAAAAGCTATACAGCAACTTATAAGGCCTATGAAGGAATACCTCAAGTTTTACAAAGAATGAATTGTGACGTTGGAAACTCTAGAGTTATCTCAGCAAGATATACACCGATAGTATTAGATTTGGGAAGGCCATACCTAAGAACAACAAGTGAATTTTGGGGGGTGTTTTTTAATCTAGCTAACGCATCAATAACAGAAAATGATGAGTCATTAGTAAATACAAGTTCAGAAAATAGTTACTCACACAGAAGTGCTTGGCTTGGAGGAAGAATTCAAAAAGTTCAATCAATAGAATTAGCAGATACTTCAACGACTGGAATAATATCTCCAAAAGATTATATGTGGCAAAGAGTAGCAGATGATGGATTCTTAATCTTGCCACCAAGTGAAGGTGAAGTTACTAGCGTTCATTTATTTGGTTCTGAGTTTAAGAACCCTAATGCGCCTGAGAAAAAGTATGATAATGGGTTTACCGCCCTTCAAGACTTTGTGGGTAAAGAACTAGCATGTAAAACACCAGTTCAACAGTTGTACTATGAAGGAACTCCATCAGAAGAGCAATTAGAGATTATTAGGCAGGAAGTGAAGGATAGATATATTGGTCCATGGAGTGCAGAATATAAAACACTTAAGATATGGATAGATAAAAACATAAACGGGACAATTGAGGATGGAGAATTATCAAGTCTAAAGGATCAGGGAGTACTTGCTATTAATACATGTATTACTTCAAATAGCTTGATAACTGAATATGACCAATATGGTAATAATACAACTTTAAGAAGTGCATTTTTATATAATGAAAGTCAAAAAGAATACACAGAAGAAGAAATTTTACATCAGTTAATCTTTGGAAAAACTGAAGATGATAAAAAAGCTAATTTTAGAATTTTAGTTGATATATACTTTAAAGCAAGGCCATTTCACTTTCTAGAAAGATCTTTACCTTATAGAGAGAGCATATCTAACTCAAAGAAATATAGAATTCTTCATAACAACAAAGTATATGAAGACGAGTCATTGCCAGCTGATCCGGTATTTATGAACTAATGAAAACTTTTGCTGCCTTCTTTTCACTTTTAATCGGCCTGATAACTTTTGATCAGGTCTTAAAAAAAGTGTTTGTTCAAAAAGGACAGTACATTATAAATAAAGGAATGTTCTTGAATATGTTTGAGAGCATGCCTTCACATATAAAGATCATTTTTTTAGGTACTTATAGTTCGTTTTTATTTTTAATCTTTGTTGCCTTGATAACTTCTTTATCAAAAGAAGCAAAATACTTAAAGACATTTTTAAGTTTTTTTATTGCTGGTATTTGTTCAAATACAATTGATAAAATTGTAAAGGGATTTACAATAGATTTTATTCCTGCTTTTTCAAGCTCATTTAATACAGCTGATATTTATATATTTGTGGGTGTCATCGGTATAAATTTTGTTGTGTTCTTTGGAAAACAAGTAATATTTTCAAAACAAGATATGAGGAAGTTTAATTTAATTGAGCCAAAAGCGCAGATTAAGTACGCAAGAAAAGTATCATTTTTTGTTTTTGGTAGTTCACTAATACTAGGCACTTTATCTTATACATTTTTGATAACTTATATCTCGCCTGTGATATTAAATTCAAAGGGTATCACTACAACTTTTTTAACCTTATATATATTGATAAGTGTTATTTTGATACTAATCAGCTTTCCATTTGGTCTATATTTATCATCAAAAGTATTTGGGCCACTGCATGGTCTTCACTTATATGTTGAAGATTTGAAATGTGGAAAACATAGAAAGTTTCAAATACGTAAGGGTGATGAGCTAAATAAAGTAAATCTAATCGCAAGAAATATAGAAAACATCGTTGGACGCAAAAAATAGAGTTTATTCAAGCTCTTTCGTTTTGTATTTCTTCATAAGAGTATTAAAAGTTTTGTCAGATATAGCGTTTGATATATTCTTTTGAAACTCTAAGTAATCTTGTTCATAGATTTTTAGTCTTTCTCTGTCTGCATATGGTTCAACTGAATATTTCTTTTGTTTGTGATTATATTTTACAATTAATTTAATATCTTCATTGTCATATCTAGATATTAGGAAAGTTTCTTTTTTAGATAGAGCCTTAGCCAAGTTCTTAAAATGAGAATCTTGAGAAGGGTTAGCTAAAATCATCTTTCTATCTTTTGTAAGATTTTTCTCATCATCTTTTTCTAAAACTTTAGTAAAGTCTTCTTCAATTGATCCTTTTATTTTTACTTCTGTTATTGATAATACATTTCCGTCTTTATCTACAAGTTTGTGTTTGTTAATAAGTCCAGACTGAGTCGGTTCAAATTTACTGAGTTCAACTCTATCATTTGTATTGATAACCCCACTATTAATAGTCTCATTCAAAATTTTGTTTTCTAGCTTTCTTAAGTCATGAGTTGTAGGGTTTTTAATTTTTGTAGACGTAGGAATTCGACCCTCATCTTGAAGGGTATGTTGATTGATGTGTCTTTGTTCCTGAATATAGTCAGTCGGTTTTAACGCCTTAGTTAAAGTTCTAGTAGCCTGATCAAACTTAGCTTCTTTGATACGTTCTTCTCTTGCCTTCTTTTCAGGTTCAGTTAAATTATTTAAATATTCTTGAGCTTTTTTAATGTCTTCATCTATTCTTTTAGATCTCTCTTCCCAGTATTTTTGACTTGGACTATTTGATGAATTAAGAATTAAATTACTTGAGGAAGTCTCAACTTGGTTTGTAGGAGAACTACTAAATGCTAAAGTTGTATTTTGAATTGGTTCTATAGAGTTATTAATAGAGCTACTTGAGCTAGAACTGAAAGTTACCTTAGGGCTTTGTTTTACTTCTTTAGAAGTTTGATCTTCGTCTTTTTCATTAGACTTAGTTTCTTCAGATTTCTTCTCGCTACTTTTCTTTTTAGTTGGAGTAGTCAATTTTCTAGTTAAAATAGATTCTGCTAAACTTGTATTTTCTACAAGATAACCTTTGTTTACATATTTGATACCTTTATCTTTTGCTTCTTGAATATCTTTAGCCTTTGTTTTTTGGTTATTTATAGCTATTTCACGATTTTTCTCTGTTATACTCACTAATTCAACAAGATAAGAACACTTCTCAGAAAACTTACCATTAGGGCATTGTTCCTCTAAAATTTTACTATATTCTTTTAACTGGAAGCTATAAAGTTTAAATTGATCATCTGGATCAGTAAGGTTCTCTTGCTTTAGTCCAAGTTTCTTCGCTTTTTTATTAACTCGTCCATAAAAATTAGAACAAAGGTAATCTCTAGATTTTTTCGTTTGATTTGAGTATGTGTTACCAGCAAGCTCTTCAGGTGACCTCGATACGCGATCTTGTGGGTGTAAAACGTCCTCTAGACTTTTAAAAGGATTAACATTCTGATCGTTTTTATCTTGTCTTTTACAATAATACTTTGATGCTAAAAAAGAGTAACTACTATTCTTTATATTAGAAAGTTCATGTCGAAGTTCTGGTATGGGTAAGTTTAAATTAGATGTCTTTGAAGAGGGAACCTCTTTACAAAGAAATGCAATAGCTTCCTTAAATGAAGTGTTACACTTTTTTTTAATATTTTCGATATTGCTATTTTTTAGTGAGGATTGAAAATGAAACAATGATAATTCATCATCTTTTTCGGATGTTGAGTTTAGTAGAGGTATTGTGTCTTTGGAATTAAGAATCTTTCCAAAAATAGGGTCTTTGTTAAGCTCCTCAAGTTTAGATATTCTCGCATCTAGGTTTTTTTCATGTGAAAATATTGTGTCAGTTAGCTGATCGGCAAGTGTCATGCTCTTGTCAAACACTGTTGTTCCTGTTTTTCTGGCAAATTTAATCAAGCTTTTTAAGTCTTTGAGTAGCTTTCTATTGTGAACCTCATTAGTAAGTTTGTCTGGGATTTCACAACTAGCTTCATATTTCGATTCACATCGATCGACAAAAGGCTTGGGGCTAGAAAAAGGTGTGCAACTTTCTTGAGACCCTGTAACGTTACGATGTTTTTGAGACCTAATTTTGAAAATATTATCGAAGCGAGCTATCGTCTTCCCTGAGAATGATTCAACTCCACCAAATAAGGAAGAAAAAGTATTCTCATTCTTGTAACACTTCTCTAACATTTCTCCGTTGGGACCACTTTTTTGAAGTTGTTTTTCGATATTACAACTTTCAGCTAAAGCTTTCTTTTCAGAGGAATTTATATTGAAGGCTTCAATTGTATCTAAGTCATTTGCAATAGAAGCAATTGCTATGTTAAATCTAGACTCAAATGCATTTGCTAGAATTTTATTATGTGAAGAAATGATTTCTTTAGTAGAGCTTTTAGGTGATTTTATTTTTTTTTGACAGTCACAAAATGACGATAAATTTGAATCTTTTATTGTTGAAACATTACACTGAGCTAGTTCTGAAACTATAGAATTAGAAAAATATTTCTTTAAAACTGGATTGTAGCATTCAGCGTAGAGTGTACTTGTAAATAGGATAAGTGAAATTAACTTCAATTGTTACAACTATAAATCATTGAACGAATATTCTCTATCGATTCAAAGTGATATATTCCATTTAGTTCATTATCACTTAGAACATTATCTATAAAATTTATTAAGGTTTCTTTTTTTCCATCAATCAACTCAGATTGCATGAAATCAATATTTGGATTACATACAGTCTTGCCATTAACTCTTATAAGAATAGCTTCTTCAACTAAAGCATAATTTTTTGAATTGATTGCATGTTTAAATATTGAACTTGAGTTACGAACTTTTATAGTATCTCTCGTAGAGCATTGTATCTTGCTTAGATTTTTAGATATATAGACTTCAATATTGTTAAATGTTACTTGTCTCTTTTTTAGTGCTTTTTCTAGTTCTACTTTAAAGACTTCGTAAGGGTTTTTTTCAGCGTTTTTAGCTAGGTCTGTTTTAAAGCAAATCCTTTTGATATCTATGTCAGATAATTTGAAAGTAGTGTCTAATTCATCTGTAGCAGCTAAACTATCATTTGCAAAAGCAATAAGGTTGCTAAGTGAATTTGTACTAGAGTTCTCAGTAGCACTACAAGTAGCTGCTATAGATATATTTGCAGTACATATTAATGTAAATAAAATCCAAAATTTCATATGATTTCCTATAATCCTATACTTAATATCTATATCGGTTTTATTTAGAATTTCTTAAATCATTAAGTTATTGGTGTTCATTCCGATAATGATAAAAGTTAGAATATAATGTTAGATTTTAGTACTCAGGTAATTGAGTATTAATTAACTAGCATGGCACTTGAGGTTTGAATTGATTGAATTACAGAAAATTGAGTTAGGGAAAACAAAAAATATCCTTTTTATTCATGGAGGACCTGGTGGAAGTTATCATGGAACTTATGAATTTTATAAAAAAATAGATCTGCCATTTAATATGTTTTTTTATAATCAAAATGGTTGTGGGAAAACTAAAACTGGTCCCAAAAATCATAAACAGAATTTAGAGGATCTAAATGAGATTGTTCAGGCCAATAAGTTTGATCTTATAATTGGGCATAGCTATGGAGCTATTTTAGTATACGATTATAAAGAGAATTATTCATACTCCAAAAAAATACTTCTTTGTGGAATTTCCTTGAATTTAACAGTACCTACTATGAATAATTTGATTTTTGAACTTCAGTCTTTAAAGGATGAAAAGCGTTATGAATACTATTTAAACAAAATTAAGCAGTATGGAGAAGCTTCATGGGAACTGACAGAAAAAATAAGATCGGAGAATAGTAACTATAAAACTAAGTACAATAGGTATTGGTGCAACTTAAAAGCTATGGCCACATATAATGAACATATGAAGAACTACCCTAACAATCAAGATACCTTCTTTAGGGTTAGAGAGAGTATTCATTCAAACCCTGAAAAAAATAGATACATATTACTTAAAGAAGATATTTATCATGCGATAGGACTCTTTGATGAACTTATGGGTGGAGCTGCATCAGCAGGTACTCGGTCTAAGTTGTTTTATGGTTCAGCTCATTATCCACATATTGAGGAAGTTGAGGAATTTGTGAGTTATGTTACTGACATAATCAGTTAATCGATGCTTACGCTTCTGTCTGTTTATTAGTGCTTTGTTGAAAAAATAGACAAAATCAAGGTCGAAACTTATTAGCCGTTGAGTAGATCTTGGCGCAATAGTTGCATTCTTAATTTATATGAATCATACTCTTGCTAGTTTTGAAAATATTTTTTTTGATGTACGTAAATCTTTAATTGAAGAGATTAATCCGACACAAAAATTGAAATTCTTGAATGCTTTTTATGAAAGTAATTACTCTGATATCTTTAAACAAATCAATGATGATAAATCTGGTATTGTCTTGGGTTTTTTTGATGTTCCTTACAGTAAAACATTGGGGGCGGATGTTTTTAAGTACGAAAGTATTGAACCAACGATTACAAGTATTCCTAAACAAAAAAATATTAAAACAGTTCTTCTTGGCTCTCACTCAAGAGGGTTTGATGACAAGTCAATTGTTGCATTGTTTCCAGAGTCATTTAAAGGTAACAAGGTATCCGGAGATGATTCTGTATTTTATTTTTTAAACAGATTCATTGAACGACATAATAAATTTACTAAAAAGGTATTACCTCATTGTTATCATAGTGAAATCTTTAGAGATCTTGTTGAATATGAAGGGTGCAAGAGTGGGATAGTTGCTAATTGGGTGACTTTACATGAACATTTTCATCGTAAAGGTTGCTATCCAATCCCTGAATATTTATATGAAAAATCTACTTCATTTTCTGCTGCATTAGAAGAGTTGCGGGTAGATGTCTTGTCAATGTTATATTGTCTTGAGAATAATCATTGTGAAGAAAATCATATTACATTCTTATATATTTTAGCTGAAAGAATGTATTGCTATCCACTTACTAGAGAAAGTGATTCATTTGATTCAATTTCATCAATTATATTGTTTTCTTTTTTGAAGAGAAATAATGTGATTGAGAGTATCAAGGCATCACTTGAAGATTTGTCTGAAACAATACAGGAAATTGAAAAAAAATCTTTTCTATCTGAATGCAAAGTTAAAAATAGATTAATGTTAAAAGAAAATATCAGAGAGTTTTATAATAGAATAAATAATAAAAATGAAGAACTGTTTAGTTTGAAGAGGTATGTTTAATGAATGTTTTGATTTTGGGCGGGTCTAAAGGTCTCGGAAAGGCATGTGTTGATGAGTTCTTAAAAGATGACAGCTATAATGTTATTGTTGCATCAAGAAGTATATCATCTGAATTAAAGAAGCGAGTCAGTTTTATTTCTACAGATTTTAAAGTAATTAAAGATGTGGAGGCTTTAGTAGCGTCAATTACTAAAAAGAAAATTGATATTTTAATAAATAACTCTGGTGGTCCGGCTTCAAAAGGATTTTCTGATGTCTCTGCAACTGAGTTTATGAGTGAACTGCAGTCACACTTAATTACATCTCATTTGGTCACACAAGCTGTAACTAAAAATATGGTTGAACAAAAGTTTGGAAGGATAATAAATATTGTTTCGGTCACTGCTGTGATACCTCTTCCTGGTATGATTGTTTCTAATACGATTCGAGGAGCAATGCTAAATTGGTCAAAAACGATTTCAAAAGAACTCGGAGGTAAGGGGATAACCGTTAATAATATATTACCGGGTTACACCAAAACACAAAGGCTTGGTAACGTTATTGATTCTGTCGCAAGCATGAAAGGTGTCACCACTAAGGAAGTTGAGGCTAAACTAATTTCGGAAATACCTGCAGATCGATTTGGAAAGCCCTCTGAGTTAGGGGCGTTGGCGAAATTTTTATCGTCGTATTCAGCATCTTATATAAATGGTCAATCTATCGCAATTGACGGTGGTTGGACTCCATGTTCTTAATTTCTTAATTTGAGGTGAATATGTATAGATCAACAAAGATTATTTTATTTATTTGTGGATTCATTTTTTTTCATCAGGATTTATCTGCGAAATCAATTTGTTTAACTGGAACAACTGTGAAAATGTTCCCTAAGTACGGTGAAGCATTTGTAAATGGAGCAGAGATGGCTTTGTCTGAAGATGAATCTGTTGATTTTGAAATCAAAAAATTCTATTATGATAAAACTCCATTAGCAGCCTTAGAAAGCTATAGAAATATGAGAAAAGAGAAATGTGATTATATTCTTGGGTTTAGCACTGGAAATGATTTAATAACAATTTCTGAAGAAGCTAAGAAGGGTAAAATTCCAATATTTAGTATTTACGGGGATCAGTCTGAAATTATAAATAGTAATCCATATATCCATACTCTTCAGCCTAAACCAGACTATTTACTTAAACCTTTGTTTTTCAAGTTAAAAAAAGAACATAAAAGAATTCGTAATGTCTTGATTGTGACCGCTGTTGACAGAGGTTCAATGACATTATATCGAAATGAATATGTCAGAAATTTAAAAACTAAAGGGATAAAATTTAAGAATATAGATATTCTTGAGGGCGAACCACAATTTGAAATACTAAATAAATATTTGTTATCTGAAAGTGTCGATACATTAATTTTATTAACAAGATCGTCATTAGCAGCCAAAGTTACATCAATAGTGAAAAAGAAAAATAAAAAAATATTAATACTTGGTACAAAGTACTTCGGTTCATCAGCATTACCAGCATATTTGAAATATTTAGAAGATAAGAACGTAGACGCCTACTTTAGTCGTCATGGTTGCTTGTGTGATAGCAATAGAGAGTTTAGGTTATTCAAAGTAAGATATAAAAAGAGATTTAAAGTTTCTCCGATGGTCATCAGTGCTAGTTCTTTTGATCTCGTTAACTATATTCTGAAATCTCAAAATGAGGTTGGGACTACAAACTATATGAAACTTCTGAATACATCATTTAAGGGTATTACTGGAGTTGAAATTTATAAAAAACTTAAGATTAAGTTTACTCGAAATTTTGTAATAAAAATCTCAAATGAAAAGTATTTAAGTATATGAGAACAATTTCTAATATTTTTAATTTCTACTTGTTGAAAATATTTATATTTTTTTCGATAGTTTTATTTGTTACATTTTTGTATAGCTTTAATTTTTATGAGAAACAATTTCATAAGAATATTGTAATTAATAAAAAGAATATATTAGAGTCAATTATTGTAAGCCAAATATCCAATAATATAATTTCTAGAGATATGTATTTGTATCAGCATGCCGAAAATAAGAATTTGAATAGCGTTTCATTTAAAGAGAAAATTAGCTTATTACCTGAATGTGAAAGTATAGAAAAAATAATAGAATGTAGAAATGAGGAAGAAATCAAAATATATCAACCCTTGTTCTTTAAAGAAAGGAAAGTTGGATATATATACTATAAAACTAGTTATTCTGGGAATCGAAACTTAGAAATCATTTATCTTATTGTTCTTGTACTGTTTTTAAACTTTATAATAACAATCTTGGGAATTAATTTCTTTGTAAAAAAACCAATGTCAAAAGAGCTAAATTTACTGATTTCAAATATTGAAAAACAAAATGAAATAGAAACTGATATTGTCGAGTACAATATCATTTTTCAAAAAACTATAAAATATCGAAAACAAATAGAACTGATGGAGAATGAAAAGCTAAAGTCTAGAATCAAAGAAATTGAATTTAATGTTAATAGGCAGCTAGCTCATGATATACGTTCACCTTTGTCTGCATTAGATATGTCCGTTAAATCTTTGGATGCTGTTGAGCCTTCTCAGAAGCAATTGATTCGATCTGCCATTAATCGTATCCATGATATTGCTAATAACTTAGCTGGTAAGAGTGAAACACTAGAAAATAATAATGCTGTAGAGTCTAGCCTACTATCTTCAGTACTTTCTCAAATCATTTCAGAAAAAAGGACTGAGTACAGAAACTTAAATAACATTATAATCGACTTTCCTTTTAGTATTCGTGAATATGGATTGTTTTCAAATATAAGCTCTTTTGAATTAAAACGAATTATTTCAAACCTAATTAATAATTCCATAGAGGCCAATAACAAAGATGAAGGTCATGTAGAAGTTAGACTTCAAAATACTGAAAGTATAAATCAAATAATAATAACTGATAATGGAAAAGGAATAACTAAAGAAAATATTGAAAAGATATTTGATGAAGGTGTATCTATTGATAAAGCAGAAGGTACTGGTTTAGGCCTTCATCACGCGAAGTCAGTAATCGAATCTTGGGATGGAAGTATTACATGTAAAAGTGAGCTTGGTGCTGGTACTTCCTTTATAATAAGTTTACCAAAGGCTCTAGAATCTAAGGACTTCGTAAAAGAAATAAACCTAGACCCTAGTTTAGATGTTGTTATTGTTGATGATGACTTTAGTATTCATCAAGTATGGAAAGGTAGACTAGAGTCTTTAAATTTTTCTATTGATAATATTAGTATGTTCTCTGATCCAGAAAAGTTTCTATCTTGGTATAAAGATAATAAAAGTGAAGATACCACTTACCTATTTGATTATGAATTTTTAGGACATGATTTAAATGGATTAACATTAATGGACACTGTGGCTGCTGATAAAAAATATCTAGTAACATCTAGATATGAAGAAGCCCATATTAAAGAAAAATGTCAAAAGGAATCCATCGGCTTGATAGATAAAGGTATGATTGGTTTTATACCTATTAATCTCATCAATAATTCAAAAAAAAGTAAACATGTACTAATTGATGATGATCAACTTATCCATATGTCATGGAAGATGGAAGCGAAGGCATCAGATATTGAGTTGGATTGTTATTTCACCGTTGATGAATTTTTAGCTAATTCAGATATATATTCAAAGAACTCTATCGTTAATATCGACTCTAATTTATCTGATGGTGTGAAGGGTGAAGTTGAATCCAAAAAAATATATGATGCTGGATTTGAAAATATTTATTTAACAACAGGCTATGCTCCTTCTGAGTTTAAAAAGCCAAATTGGATAAAAAAGATTATTGGAAAAAGAGCTAAGTTTAAGAAGGATTAAGTATTGAAGAGAATAAAATTTCAAACCTATATAGGGCTGAAGTAAAAGATGTCTTAGATATTGTTGCTAGGTTTAGAATAGATATGTTTCGAGAGTATCCTTATCTATATGATGGAAATATAGAATATGAAAAAGAATATCTTAAGCGTTATATAAATTCTCAAAGAAGCTGTATTGTTCTAGCCTACTCTGAAAATGATATCGTTGGAGTTTGTACATGTTTACCTTTAGAAGATGAACTAGAAGAAATCTATGCACCCATAGAACAAAAGAGATTTGAGATAAAGAATATTCTGTATGGCGGAGAAGCTTTAGTTTTAAAGTCATATCAAGAAAGTGGACTTTCTAGAAAGTTTGAAGAAATTTGTGTAACTCATGAGAAAAAAATCATACCTAGTCTCACACATATTCTAGTTTGTACTGTGGAGAGAGGGAATCATTACTTGAAACCAGATAATTATAGTGACATTTCACTGATCCTTAATAAGTTAAATTATAAAAAGCTTGATGGTGTTAAATGCGTCTTAAGTTGGAAAGATATAGATAAGGTCAAAGAAGATAATAAGTCATTATCGTATTGGATTAGAGATCTATAAATTTTTTTTAATAACAGCCATATCATTAACTTTAACATATGAGCTGAATACCTAATAAGTGATTAAATATTATTCTAAATATCATTTTTTTGTTCGGAAAAGGTACAAAATATTTGTTTTCCGAATAAAACTTAGGCAACCATAAAGTAAAATCATACACTTATATTTTCATAAGTTGGCACCTTAGTTGCTTAATAATTTATATATAGATACATGCAACTAAGTGTTTCTTGTTTAGAACTTGATTCACCAGCGTAAGTTATAGATTGTTACATGTATTTGAACAGTTTATTTCAAAGGAAAATACAGTGAACCAAAGAATCTTAAGTCTTTTACTATTAATGACTCTTACAGCTTGTTCATCAAATGAAGAGCCTAAAGAAAAAATAGTTATAAAAGAAGTACCAGTTATTATAGAGAGTAAAAAGGAAGAGCTAAATCTTACAGATGAACAAATTTCAGATCTAAGTGTAAAAGAACTTATAGCTTATATGTCTCAAGATGAAGAGTCTTTTAATAAAGCTATTGAAAGCTTAAAAGAGAAGCTTAAAGATCCAAAGCAGTTACTAAAAGACGGAGAGGCAAAAAAAATAGCTGAACTTTTAGCAAGCTACTCAGGTGATAGTGAAACAAAAATATATGCAGTATTAGGAATACAAAAAGATAGTATTAATAAAAACTCTCTATTTGCTTTAAATGAAATATTTTTTGATATCTCTGGATCTGGAGAGGAAATTACTGAATCATTAGAACAGGTTTTGATTGAGTATTTAAGCTCTACATTAATAAAATACGAATCAAAATTTAAGGATGCACAAGATATCTCTGAAACAGTTAAATTTTTTAGAGATAGATTAATTAAAGCAGAAGAAACAGATACGATATCAAAGGCATTTAAAAAGTATGCAGTTTTAACAAGAATATTACCAGGATCTAGTTACAAAATTTTTAAAAATGTTTTTCCTGAATTAAGAATAAGTAGTTGGTCTACACTTGCTGAGCATCAAGCATATAATACTCTTTTAAAAGAATTTATATTAAATGAAAATAAGCTAGATACAAATAAACACAAAAATGTTGTTTACTCTGCAAAACAAAATATAAGGTGGGCCAATAAGCTTGTAAAAGAAAAGAAACTGAACCCAGCAGATTATCTAGATATCATATCAAACTATCTGTCTCTTTTTGATTTAGAACAAATCGTTACAAAGAGAAATGTTTTTAGAAACGATATAAATGATATTCACTTCGAAGTGACGAAATCAATAAAATCAAACTTAAACAAAATATTACTCACGAATCAATTTAGTTATATTAAAAGATTAAAAATTCATCCTTATATAAAGATTTTAATAAATAGAATAAACATTTTGAAAAAGAGTCAGCCTATCTTTGATTTTGAGAGCGAGGAAAATCCTGAAGTAAGTGAAGCTTTTCACAAAGAAAGAGAAATGTTTAGTGGGATAAAAAGTTACAAGAGCGCATCTCAAAAATTTATGAAAGATTACTATAATGTAATAGTACTAAAGCATTCTTTAGAGCTATATACAATGAAAAATGGAGAGGTGAAAAATTATGATGAACTTGCATCTAGTATATACAAAAAGTTAATAAGCTCCTTACATTCAGCATTAGAATATTTCTATGATAAAAAATTTCCTTTAAGAAACTTTTATAACCCAATTGTGGAATCTAAAGACTTATATCAATCTATAAGTGATGAATACGAAGAAATAGGTACCGGGATATATAAAGTATCATTATGTATGGGAGCTGTAGATAAGTGTCCAACTAAAAAATTATACCCAGGAGTACATTCTGCACCAAAGGGGATTAAAAAATTTAGTAAAATTCAAATTTTTGGAGCAGGTCTAGATATGTCTCCGTTGGCAATATTTTTAACTAGAGGAACAGATATTTTATTTGATTTAAAAAGTATTGACGGACTATGGATAGATTCAAGAGGAATGAATGGAGACATGAAGACTTTGGATGAAACACAGTTAGGTTATACTCTACCAGAATATAAATCCCTTTCAAAAGAGAGAATTATAAAGAATCAAGATAGAAGAAAATGGAGGCAGTGGACAGTACTGCATACAGAAGGGACTCAGCTTAGGCCACAGCCAAGGTCTACAGACGGTAAAGATGCAGGCAAGGTCGAAATACATAGTGGATATGGATTTAAAATAAATATAATACCACTTATTAATACTTCTGGTGGAGATGGCTCAGATGGAGCTGAAGGACAATCTACGAGATTAAAAGAATATACTGAGTATCTAGATATAAAGTCTATTGGATTTGATAAAAATTATCGTAAGTATACTAAAACAATGGTTGTAGGCCTTGAGGAAAGTACATGTATTGAAAGTATTTCTCTGGTGACAGGATCTTTAGTTCATAAAAGAAAAAAAGAAAAAATGTCAGGAGATAAGAAATTTAAAACTTCAAAAGATATAAGCAGAAAAGTATATGACTTCTATAGAGGTAAGGGCGGAGACGCCGGAAATGGAGGAAATGCGAGTAGCTTTAGTTTAGTCGGTCCTAATAGTGAAGAATATAGTCATCTATTTAAAAACTTAATCTCTATGCCAGGAAAAGGTGGAGAAGGTGGAGAAGCGGGAGAATGTGGCCTTGGAGATGAATTAGAATATAGAGGAATGGATGGTATCGATGGTAGTTTTAATGAATAAATTACTTATATTGATATCTTTAATTTCTTTTGGGACATTTGCTCAAAATTCAGAAGCATTAGAAAATATGGACCGTGAAGACAGTTGGGATACACCGAGTTTTAATGGAAGTGATTTTCTTGAATCACCAAAGATGGGTAACCTATCTCATTTAGACTCAGATTCACAGTTACTACAAAAAGATATTTTTAGACCAAACTTAGAAGTTAATACAAATAGAGGATCACTGAAGTCAAACTTTTCAATTGAGCTACCTCCAAACCTACTAAATAATAAAGTATTAAGCTTTAATTATAATCATAGGCAACAGTTTAATTTAGGATATGGTATAGGGTGGAATATAGCCTTGCCTGAACTACAATTTAGCAAAGAAGAACTTGAAAAAATTACTTTATCCGCAGATGGAAGCTATATCGTTTCTGAATGTAGTAATAGATATGTAGATGCAAAAGAGTTTGCTATAAAGCAGATTAAAGAATCAGAGATTGTGAGTTGTTATAAGCCTATGATTTCTGGCTTTCCAAAAGAAATATTGAGATTTAATAATTATTTTGTTCAATTAAATAATACTGGAAAACATCAAATTTTTAATAAAGCCGGTAAACTAATATTGAAATTTGATGAGCATAAGAACTATCTTAAATATAATTGGAAAAATTATTCTTTATCTCAAATTACAAATTCCTTTAATGATTGGACATTAAATATTTCTTATAGAGAAAAAGGACAGATAACAAGTAACAATCATTATTTTTATAATCCTTTTAAAGGGGTAAAGAACATTGAAATTAAAAATAGAGAAGAATCGAAACTTATTGAGTTTGAATATGATAGTGAATATTTAATAACTGTAAAAAATAAAAATTCACAAAAACACCTCTTTAAAGGTGCGTACGAAAAAGTTAAAGGCAATGAAGAAAAAAGTGATTATAGCTATAAAAAAGATTACTCTCATATTTTTAAAAGAAATACTCTTAAAGCAGAGCAAATTAAGAATACTAAATATGATAGCCAAATAGAGCTTCTAATAGATTTAAATAATGATTTTAGACCAGATAAAATTGTTGTCGATCTTTCTGGCGTTAATGCAAAACTGAAAAAAATCCAAGAGGATATTAAGTATGAAGTAAGTGGAGACTCTTCAAGTTCATGTAAAGCTAGGCCAATAGACAAAAGATACGACATAGAAAGAAAAATGAGAAGAAAGGCCTTTAAGAGTGTGAAATATAGTATTCACTGGGCAAAAGTAGATGGAGACAGGTTTACTTATGAAGAGGATGAAAGTTTAAGTAATATAAGGCAAAATATTTTAGATTTTAAATTAGTTAAAGCAAAGAAATCAACAACAGCATGTGGTGAAGTCCACTATTATAAACCCTTAATTAGTGTTAGAACTCCATATGTATTATCTGTAAGAGGTGAGCATAATGATATCTTATGGTGTCGAAATATTCCAAAAGAAAGAAAAGATAAAAGTAGATATACAGATTTTCTAAAAGCATTAAAGAATGAAGCTTATATTAAGAACTTTGAATCTCAAATTCTTAAAATCGACATTGATAGATCAAAACTATCAAAATTTAATATAAACGATAAACTTCAAACAAATGTTTTAAGTGGAGTTAGAAAGTGGAGAATTGAAAAAGGTCCCTCATGTAACGGAAGTGCTGTTCAACTAGATATAAATAACGATGGAAAGCCAGAATTAATAACAGGTAATGAAGTTGTTTATTTTTCTAATTCGAGTGTTTTAAGAAAACCTCTTAAGAGTATTAGTAATAGTTTGATTGTTAATATGAATGAATTCTCAGATTCTGAAGATTTAAAAATAACAAGTAAAAATGGATACTATGAGTTTATCAACTTAAAAGAGATGTTCACACTTCCCTTTGGTACTGTTGAAGTCTCAAAAAAAGCTAGTACCTTGAACTCTTCAGCTTCAAAAGTAAAGTTACTAACTAGCTACTATTCACATTTTAATGGTCGATACGAAATAGACTATAAGTCTTCATTCAACACACAGATTGTTAAGAATATTAAAAAGATAGATGAAAATAACTTTGTGCATAGAGAAACGAGTTATGTCTATGACGGCATCATGTACGATGATATTATTGGTGTTTTTATTGGCTTTTCGAATACGAAGGAAGAAATAAGAAGTGCTTCAACATCTGCTGCTAAATTAATTGAAAGAAGATTTCTAAAAGATAACAACTTAAATGTATTCTTATTTAATTCTAGGGCCAGACTTCAAGGAGAACTTATTTATAGTAAAGTAAGCTCAGAGAATAAAGGCTACGAATTAATATCTAAAAAAGATGCTTTAAGCCTAAGTGAAAATAGAATTTTTCTATACACTTCTGAAAAACTAATAAGTAAATTTGATGGTGAAATATACTTAAGAAGAAGTAAGACTTCTGATTATAAACTTCAAGATGATATACCTGTCGAAGAGATTGTTACATTCAAAACAAGTAGTAAAATTGATAATGAAATAACTAATGAAGAGTCATATAAAGTTAAACGTGATTATAAAGAAATTGAAGGTTCTTATGTTCAAAAAGTTAAAACAACTAAAGAAACTTCGAATAAAAGTATTACCAAGAGCTTTGTTTATGATCATGTAGGTAACCTACTGGAAGAAGAGTCAAAAGGTAATAAAACACTTTATCAGTATGATGAGTATGGGAGAATAGTAAGTGTTGAAAATCAATTTGGAGTACTTACTAATCTTCTATATTTGAATAATGTTATCTCCCCTATAGAAGTTTTCTCAAATGGTAGGCATGTGAAATACAGTAGATCTAAGCTACTAGAGCTTGTCTTGAAATCCGAAGAAAACGGTGCTGTTACAGAGTATTTGAGAGATGCTGAAAATCAAATTGTAAGAATTATAAAAAATGGTTCGACACAGTTTAGAAAAAGTAACTTCAATTTTTATGAGGGAAAAGTGTCTTATAATATTGAGTCTTTGGGACAAGAATATAAGGTGGAGCTTAATGGGTTTGGTCATCCTATAAAACTAGAAACAACTAGAGATGGAAGACCTTTTACAGTTTTTCAAAGTAATATTGTTGATACTAAGGTCATTAAGAAATACTCATCTCACAACAATATAGATAAAAGTGACTTCTCTATGAGTACTTATGATGGTTTTGGAAGAGTAACAAAGACAACATATGTTGATTCAGGTGAAACTAATACAATAAGTAATATTTATTCAAAAGGATGTGTGAATGTTTTTAGAAATGATATTTTCCTTTCAAAAGAATGTAAAAGTCCTTCCAATGTAGTCTTTTCAAAAAATAATTCAGAAGAAAATATTATAAAATGGAGTGGGCCTAATAATCTTAAAGCTGTGAATGATGAAGTAAGTTGGTTTTATGATGCTTATGATGAAATTTTTGAATTTTCTTTTAAAGATGAAATTTTAAGTCGAAAAGTTAATTATAAAGAAAATACCATTAGTTTTAAAGACAAAGAGCTAAAATTTGATCGATTTAAGCGATTAAAATCTGGAAATATCGGACTAGCAGAATTTGAGTTCAATTATAATAACGGAAATCTTAAATTGGAAAAAATAGAAAATGAACAATATAGCTATATTCAAACTTACAATTATGTAAATGGCCTCTTAAGTACAGTTAATAATGGTAACTATTCTAAAGCGATAACATATGATAAATATGATCAGCCCGTTGAAGAATCAATCGAGACGAATAGATTTGTTGATAGTTTAAAGTACAGCTATGCAAATGGAAAACTTTCAGAAATTAAACCGCACATTTATAAAATTCATTATGATACAAATAACAACATCTCTTTGATTGAGTACTCTAATGGTTTAAAGTTAAAAATTAGTTATTTAGCTCAGACTAATTTATTTAAAAGTTTAGAGTACAAAAATGATAAAAGTTTAATAACTCAAAAGTATAAATACAACGAACTTAATCAATTGATTGGAAATTATACTTTTCAAGGAAAAGATTTTCCAAATATGAATAAAAAATATAGCTATAATAACTTTGTTATATCTAATCAATTTGATAAGAAAGCATTGGCCGATGTGCTAATTAAGTGTGAAGAGTATTTATGTGGAATGACTAAGGGACTGGATGAATATAGCTTTTTAAATCATCCAACAAAAGGTCTTGTTGCTGGCATAAATACTAAAGGGCAAAGTTTTAAATACATTAATGAAAACGAAGTTCTTATAAATAATGAGTACGCTAGATTAATTAAAGTTAATGACATTCCCTTGGGTTTTATTAAAAACACTGACTTCTACCCTGTTATAACAAACTACAAAAAAGAAGTTATTGGACTTATCTCTACAGATGGTAAAGAAGTTTTATTCATAAGAGACTTTGACTTTAATGGAAATAAAAAATTACATTTAAATCCA
>CAKZUQ010000002.1 GCA_937923325.1 uncultured Bacteriovoracaceae bacterium | reverse complement strand
GCCCAAGAGTGAATTTTAAATTTTGCTTGATCTTTGTAATCAGCACCAACTAGAACAACTGCAGCTGCACCATCATTAATAGTTGAAGCATTGGCCGCAGTAATTGTTCCATCTTTTTCAAAAGCTGGTCTTAGAGTTGGTACTTTTTCAAACTTAACTTTTCCAGGCCCTTCATCCGAGTCAACAACAGTATCTCCTCTTCTACCTTTAATCGTCACAGCTGAAATCTCAGAAGCAAAAACTCCCTCTGCTTGAGCTTTTTGTGCTCTTTTAAATGATTCAATTGAAAAGGCATCTTGCTCTTCTCGTGACATTTCAAATTTTCTTGTACACTCTTCAGCACAATTGCCCATTGGACGATCAGTATAAACATCACGTAAACCGTCATAGGCCATAGAGTCTGTCATTTTTGAATCTCCAAACTTATATCCACTTCTTGAATTTGGAAGTAAATGTGGCGCTAAAGACATATTCTCCATTCCACCAGCAATAACAACTTTATTCTCACCAGTTTCAATAGTTCTAGCTCCTAAGATTATTGTTTGAAGCCCTGAACCACATACTTTATTAATTGTCGTGGCCGGAACATTATGACCAAGTCCAGCAAAAATAGTTGCTTGCCTAGCAGGAGCTTGACCTACACCAGCTTGAACAACATTTCCCATGAATACTTCATCAACTTGATCTTTTTTAATTCCAGCTTTTTCAATAGCTCCTTCAATTGCAACTGCTCCTAGTTTCGGGGCAACTACTGATGATAAACTTCCTAAAAATGAGCCTTGTGGAGTTCTTGATCCACCTAAGATGTAAACTGACATAATTCTTCCTTTTAATTTCTATAAACATTTAAATTTTAGAGTTTTTCTTCACATATATCTACAGGGAAAGACACGATTTTTCACGTCTTAATGCTTCTTAAGGACTTGTTTTACCTCGACAACTCTGATAATTTGCCCATCTTAATCTATAAAGACGAGTATAATAATTCAGTAAGGAGATAAAATGATACTAGGACGCTATGAAGAGAGTTTAATTTCTACGGGCAACGCGTTACCAGAAGAGTGGGTAGAGTCATTTGTAGGCCTTTTAACTGAAACTTACTTTAAACAAACTGAAAAGGATCACAGGTTCTTTGATGTTTATGGTCAAATATACGATAAAGAATTTGTTGTTGTTGTTTCATATATTCATCACGACGACCACTATATGTCTCCTATTTCAGTATTTATCTCACACGATATTATCAGTGATAGCAAGAAGATGAAAAATGCTCTAGATCAAGTTGTGACTTTAGTAGGTCATATCTATGATGATATTTTTTCAGTAGAAGACTGGAATGAATTTGTTCCAAATTGGACTGAAAACACAATGGATGGCTCAGACTTTCATTATAAAATCACAAGAGAAAATATAGGCCTTACTCTTCAAGCAGAAGAGATCTTAAAAAAAGGTGAGCTGATTTAAACCAAGCTCTCCATTTTTTCATACTCTTCTCTAATTAAAGAATAAATAAAATGATCAACAGTATCACCATAGAGAACTTCTGCTTTTCTACAAATTCCTTCTCTTAAAAATCCAAGACGTTCAGGAATTTTTTGAGATGGAATATTTGCAGTCGCGCAGCATATTTGTATTCGATTTAAGTCAAGATTGTTAAACCCATGTTCAACTAAAGCACTTACTGACCTAGTAATAATACCTCTACCTTGAAGATCTTTTGAAACCCAATAACCTATTTCAGTTCTTTTATTAGACTTATTAAAGTTGTTATAACTAATTACTCCAACTAGTGTAGATTTATAAAAAATTCCATAAGCGACAGTTCCTGATTCACGTTTTTTAATATCGTCATTTATAAAGAATTCTGTGTCTTTTGATCCCTGGGTTAAATCTAGCCAGCCCATAAACTTTCTTAGATATGACCTATTCTTATCTATAAGATCAAATAGCTCTTGTGCATAACCAAGTTGTAGTGGGATTAATTTAAGCTCTTTATCGATATTTATTTCCTTCATATATAAAAGATACAAGGCAATCGATTTTTATTCAAATAAAAAAGCCCCTTAATAAAAAGGGGCTCTATAATTTGTGTTTAAAAAGTCTTTTGTTTTTAAATCCTCGGCTTACTCGGATTCTTCTTCTTTGAAAGGTGAAGCATAATTAGCATTGTCTTTCGAAGAAGTTTTTACTCTTAGTTATCGTCATCAAACCTAGGCTGAGATACATAGTTTCTAGCTTCAACATTGATGTCATCATCTTCATCGTCATCAGAATTTGAGTCAAAGTCTTCTTCTTCAATTTCTGAATCACTTGAGATATTTAATTCACCTAAAGCTTTATAAAAATCTTTTTCATCTGAAAGATCGTCAACAATAGCTTCGATATAATTTGTAGGATATTTAGAAATTAACTCTTCAATAAATTCCTGAAGTCTTCCCTCTTTTAAGATTTCTCTTTTTCTTTTAATATCGTACCAATTAGCAATATAGTGAAGCCTACAGTATTGTTGAGTTGCTCTAATGTTTTCACATCCTTTTTCAGCACACTCATCAGATCTATGATCTACAAAAAAGTCTAAAGTTGCAATTGCTCCAGCAATATCTTGCCATGAAAAGTTTTCACCTAGATTTATAATTTCATCCTGCACTTTGATTTCTACTTCTTCAATATCTTTTTTAGAAGCCTTTTTCGTAACTTTCTTTTCTTCTAGTAAAGGTTTTTCTTCTTGTTTATCTTCAACCTTTTTAGCTTTTGTCTCTTTTACTTCTTTTTTAGCTGGAGTTTTTTTAGCTTCTACTTTTTTAGCTGGCTCTTTTTTAACTACTACTTTTTTAGCTGGCTCTTTTTTAGCTACAACTTTTTTCACAGGAGCCTTTTTTGCTACTTTCTTAGCTACTTTCTTAGCTACTTTTTTAGCTACTTTTTTAGCTACTTTTTTAGCTACTTTTTTAGTTACTTTTTTAGCAACTTTTTTTGCAACTTTTTTAGCAACTTTTTTAGCTACTTTTTTAGTTACTTTTTTAGCAACTTTTTTTGCAACTTTTTTAGCAACTTTTTTTGCTGCTTTCTTAGTTACTTTTTTTGCAGTTTTTTTCGCTACTTTTTTAGTTACTTTTTTCTTAGCTACTTTTTTTGCTACTTTTTTCTTAGCTACTTTTTTCGCTACTTTTTTAGCAGGTGCTTTTTTAGTTACTTTCTTAGCTGTTTTCTTAGCTACTTTTTTTGCTGCTTTCTTAGCAACTTTTTTCTTGGCCTTTGCCATATCTAGTATCCCCTTGAGAATTCCCATACTTATTTCCTATACAACTTGTAAAACTAACATTTTTACGCGCTGTTTGCCAACTAACTTCTACTGAACTTCTTTAAACTCGCTGGCAGCAATAACAATTCTTTGAATCTCAGAAGTTCCTTCATAGATTTCAGTAATTTTTGCATCTCTAAAGTAACGCTCCACAGGATATTCTTTTGTATAGCCATTTCCACCAAGTACTTGAATGGCTTGAGTAGTGATTTCCATTGCTGACTCAGAAGCGAATAGTTTTGCTTGAGCAGCTTGTTTTGAGTAAGGCATTCCCTTATCTTTCAAACTACTTGCGTTATATATTAATAATTTTGATGCTTCAATTTGTGTACTCATATTTGCGATTTTGAATTGAATGGCTTGAAGATTAGAGATCGGTCCACCAAATTGAACTCTCTCTGTTGCGTACTTTCTAGCGTATTCAAATGCACCACGAGCAATTCCTAAAGCTTGTGCTGCAATACCAATTCTTCCACCGTCTAAAGTTGCTAGAGCTACATTAAATCCTTTTTCAAATGTTCCAAGAACATTTTCTTTAGGAACTTTAACTTTATCAAAATGAATCTGAGCTGTAGAAGAACCTTTGATTCCAAGTTTATCTTCAAGTTTTTGAACATTAAAGCCTTCTGTCGATGTATCAACAATAAAAGCAGTAATCCCTTTATGATTTGTAGACTTTGAAGTTTTTGCAAAAACTACTGCAACACCTGCTTCTTTACCATTTGTGATAAAGTTTTTAGTTCCACTTAGTTCCCAGTGGTCACCTTTGTCAACAGCAACAGTTGCTAAAGTTCCAGGATCTGAGCCAGCATTAGGTTCTGATAAACAAAAACATCCAATTTTCTCACCAGAAGCTAATGCTGGTAAAAATTTCTTCTTTTGTTCTTCTGTACCAAAACTTAAAATTGGCCAAATACATAATGAAGTATGGGCTGAAATTAAAACTCCTGTAGATCCACAAGTTCTAGAGATTTCTTCAACGATTAAAGCATATGACATATAATCCATTCCTGCTCCACCGTACTCTTCTGGTACGTATGAACCTAGAAATCCATTTTCACCAAGTTTTCTAACAAGGTCTTCAGGAATTTTTCCATTTTTATCAATATCGTGAGCAAGAGGAGCAACTTCTTTATCAGAAAACTTTGCGATCATATCTTGAATTTCAATATAACTTTCATCCATTAACATTTTGTATATCCTTTATTTAATTTTAACTATTTAGTTTTAAGAGTTCTTACTCTCCAGTAAATATTGGTTTTCTTTTTTCAATAAAAGCTGAAGTTCCCTCTTTCATATCTTTAGAGTTAAAAACTTCTCCAAAGTGAGTTCTCTCAATCTTTAACCCCTCATCAAGGTTAACATCAACACCTCTATTGATTACAAACTTTGCAACACCAATAGCGTTTGGTGAGTTCTTAGCCATTTTGTTAATCATAGCTTTTGAAGCTTCTATTAAACTTTGTTTATCATCATAGATTTCTAGAGCTAAGCCTAAGCTTTTTGCTTCATCTGCTTTAACCATTCTTCCTGTGTAAACAAGTTCTTTAGCTCTATTACGACCAACGATTTTGGCTAAGCGTTGAGTTCCACCAAAACCAGGGATTAAGCCTAAACTTGTTTCAGGTAGACCAAACACTGCTGATTTCGTACAAAGAATGAAGTCACAGGCCAGTGCCATTTCACAGCCCCCACCAAGAGCAAAGCCATTTACAGCTGCAATTACTGGAAAACGAATTTCTTCAAGCATAAATGTGATTTGCTGACCAAGATAGGAGAACTCTTGTGCTTCTTTTTCACTAAGATTCTGCATGGCCTTTATATCAGCTCCGGCGATAAAAGCTTTTTCACCGGCACCAGTAAAGATCAAACCCTTAAGATTTGATTTACAGATAATCTCTAACAAAGCTCTCATTTCTAAAAAGACATCTTCATTCAATGCATTCAGAGCTTTTTCTCTATTAAGAGTTAGGATCCCAATCCTATCTTCTTCATCATATAGTAAATACTCAAGTTTATTTATCATAGCTGTAAAACCCTCTTCCAACTTTTTTACCAAGTCTTCCAGCTTGAACATACTGTTTAAGTAGTGGACATGGTCTGTATTTAGTATCACCTAAACCATCATGAAGGACTTCCATAATTGCTAAACAAGTATCAAGGCCAATAAAATCAGCAAGAGTTAGCGGTCCCATTGGCTGATTAGTTCCAAGCTTCATTGCCGTATCAATATCTTCTACAGAAGCAATTCCTTCATGAAGAGTATAAACTGCTTCATTTATCATTGGCATCAAGATTCTATTAACAGCAAATCCAGGCATATCCTTGGCCTTAACAAAAACCTTCCCCATCTTCTCAGATGCTGCTGCTACGGCATCAAATGTTTCATCTGTAGTCTCTAAACCACGGATACCTTCAACTAGCTTCATAACAGGAACTGGGTTCATAAAATGCATCCCTGCAACTTTCTCAGGTCTGCTAGTCACAGCGGCTATTTCCGTGATTGAAATAGAAGATGTATTTGTTGCTAAAATAGCGTTCTTTTGAATATTCTCATCTAAATCTTTAAAGATCTTGAATTTGATTTCTTTATTTTCAGTTGCTGCTTCAATTGCAAGATCAACATCTGACATATCAGTAATATTTGTAACTCCAGTGATTCTTCCAAGGGTTTCATCAGCTGTTTTTTGGTCCCATTTCTCTTTTTGGACACCACGGTCTAATTGTTTCTTAATAAACTCTAATCCAAAATCTAGAGCTTCCTGGTTAACGTCAAATAAACAAACTTCAAAACCAGCAAAAGCTGCAACTTGAGCGATTCCTCGTCCCATTTGTCCAGCCCCTACAACTCCTATTTTATTGATATCACTCATTAATCTCGTCCTTTGTGCATACAAATTGATATTTTACCTATATATGTAATATTAAAAGTGTCCTTAATATGCTATATAATAGAACGATAGGTCAATCGCATGGCATCAGGTACTTAGACAGAATTTTGATCAAAAACTTGATCTTTTCTAAAAAAGTTCTTGCCATAACAGGCATATTGTTTTAAAAAATGCGCTACGCATTTATATAATAAATAAAAAATACAGTTTTTCAGGAGATAAACGTGGCAAATCATAAGTCAGCTAAAAAAAGAATCAGACAAACAGAAACTAGAAGAGTAAACAACAAGTGGAAAGTTTCTAGATTAAGAACAGAAGTTAAAAAGTTAAAAAACTTCATCACTGAAGCGAACAAAGAAGAAGCTCTTAAGCAATTCCCAGTAGTTCAAGCATTATTTGCTAAGCTAGCTAAAGGTTCTGCAATTAGAAAAGATACAGCAGCTAGAAAGACTTCTAGATTAGCTTCTCAAGTTTCTAAATTATAATTTAATCAAGTATTAAATAAAGTATATTAGGCTCAGTCTTTGACTGGGCTTTTTTTATTTGTAAGCACCTGTAATAACATCACAAAAATAAATAAAATCAATTTCTTAGCTAAAATACCGATAATAGACTGAATACCTTAAATCTTTGGGAGATAATGGATGAACAAGCTTATTATTAGTTTTTTACTCGTTATATTTTTTGTGGCATGTAATTTTACTTCTCCAATGGGAAGAAGACCTGCACAAACCTATAAGTATACAGATGAATCAGTTGTAAAAGTTAAGGTTCCTCTCACTTTAGTAAAAAGAGAAATTCAGGCCATAGCAGATAGCTCTCCCATGATTAAAAAAGTTAATTATTTAAGTATGGATCCTTTAACGAGAGTTCTGACTATTGATTTAACTGTAAAGTATCCACTTGAAACACTACTAACTGGCTGGGGTGTAGAGCCTCCAAAGTATTATACTGACACCCAAGATATTGTAATGGCCGTAAGTTTTCCAAAAGCTAAAATGATGGCAAATACTAGATATCTCAATTTAAAGTTTCATAGATTTGATATCAATGGCAGTGACTACTTATCTTTCTTTCCTACCGTAGCAAATGTAGTCAAAACATTTATAGTAAACTCTGATTTACTTAATTATGTATATGACATGACAAAGTCATCACTCCCTAAAGGGAATGATGGTGAATATTATAGAAACTTAATGCAAGAAGTACTTGAGAACAACGGAATTCGTATTAATGGAGCTATGAAGTCCATGGCTTTTAAACTCAATTTGAACTACATAGATAATCTTGCGGACTTTACTCGCTATAAGGAATATAAGGATTTAAGAATTTGGCAATTCTCTCCTTTCTTATTGCAAGGAACTGATGATGTCTTTTTTCACTTTGAAGCTGGATTAGGAAAGCCATCAAAAGTTTGGCTGGACCAATACGATAAAAGAGTTGCTCAAGATAAAACGACAATTCTTCAAGTAAGAAATGCCCAGTACAAAGAGTTCTCTAATGTACAATTAGCAGATAGTACTTTGAAACAATATTTTAAAAATTTATTGGATCAAGAAAGAATTAGAAAAAATCAATTATCTAGACTATATAAGAATGGTATTCAAAGTTTTGAAGACACATTTTTGTCTCGAGCTAGAACATACTTATCAATGAGTAACGAAAATTTTGAAGCTGACCCAGAAAATGAGTATATGCACTTCATTGGACTTCAAAAAGAAAGAATTAAAAACTTTGTCACAGATTTAGACAGAAGATTAACTATTGATCAAAGAATAATGATGGGTGGAGTTTCAGGTAATAAGAAACCACTTTTAACAAAGCGCCTTGGACTTGATGTTATTAATGCATCAATGAACTTTTTACGAGATTACGAATACGAAAAACAGAACTTCATCAAAGAAGCTTATGTTGGATTAGCTCCTCAAATACCAGGGCTAATTATGAAAGGTAAAGTAAATATCGATATGAACTATATTCTAGGTTATATGGATAAAGGTTTAATCGATGCAAAAATAGATTCTCAAATATTAGAAACAAAAGAAGGAATCCCCTTCGAATTAGTTTTAGAAGTGAAAACTGGAGATGATAGTTGGCTAGGCCTTGATGCAAAGTCGATATCAATCATGAATGGAAGTAAAAAAGTTGTATTCACAAGAAATGAAAAAACTCAAAAATTCTTTTTGGATTTCATAAAATTGTATTTAGTGAAGACAATGGCTTCAATTGAATTTGATCTAGGAGGAGATTCAATTGAAGATGAAGAAGTAAAAAAACAAAGAAAACTCAAAGAACTACTGGCCTACTTAAACTCCTTAAAGAGTCAGTATTCAAATACAAATGATAGAGGAATCTTTAATAATATTGTTAAACTAATGGATACTGATATCAAAAAAAACCCATTTGCTTCAGCAGGTGAAGAATATATTAAAAACCAACAAAAAATTCTTTTTGGTGATGTTTTCTTCTTTGATGAAGAAGATAAACTTTTTAAAATAAAAATGGACCCAAGAATTGCTATGGACAATATTATGGGAGTTCAAAATGACTTACAAATTTGGTCAGTGGCCCCTTTATACTCTAGAGAATTTAATAACACATTTCTAGAGATTACTGTTGGTAATGGAAGAAGAACTAGAAACTATGTTGAGAAAATAAATGATAGGGCAAACAACTTAGATAATGCTAATTTTGTAGGGATCTATCAAGATAATAAAAGATCTACTGCCGATATGCTAGTTTCTGTTCATTTTGATTACTTAGAAAGTTATATAAACTCTTTATTTCAGAATATGGTCAAAATTAATAATGGAACTTATGAGCGAGAGCTAAAAAAAGATGTGGAACAATCTCACTATATTTTAGAAAATTTGAAAATTGATATCCTCGATAAATCAAAAATCAATTTAGACTTAAAAGCATCTGAAGTCAGTAAAAGTAAGCATTGGTTAACAAGAAAGTGGAAAGTAGATAAAAGATCTTACGGAATAACGGCTCAAATTACTCTTTCCTCAAAAAATTTGGAATCCGTAAAAAATCAATTAAAATCACATAAGGTTCCCATTTATTTTAGTGATCAAGTAATTGCATTAACAATAAATAAGGCCAGAATTAAATTTGGTAAACCAACTCTAGTAAATAAAGCATTAAGTAAACTGACCAATTTTAACCTTGATTCACCAATTGGGTCAAAGTTCAGAAGTTTAATTTTAACTATCGTTAATAAATACTTTCAAGGTCAGTGGAAAGAGAAGGATGATAGAAAACTCTATGGTCACAGCATTGAAGAGATGGCACGTGTGTTTACGACTAACAAAGAAATTATGGTAATGCTTAACCCAAGAGTTGCAGGGGCAGCATTTGAAGTGAAATTAACTGGTGGTGATGAATTTGTAAAAAATGCAATCGTTGTTGATAAAAAAGAACAAGAACTTCATGTAGCATTAACAGCTGCTATAGGAATAGTAAAAATTGATAAACGAGAAATGATCAACTATATCAAAAAAACGAATGACTTAATCAATCCTCTTCTAAAAATTAGAAGTAAATCTAAATTCATCAAAGAAACAAAAACAATGAACTTAGCTGATAAAATTGTTATGGCCTCTGATGAATCAAAGATTAGTTTATACAATAGACTTCTAAGATTAATGGGCAACTATGACCCTGTAATGCAAACGACAAGTATTCCTCATAAAGCAAAGAATGCTGATAGAAGACTGACAAGTTGTGCAACAGAATTAATGTACTTCTCAGCAGCAAGTTACTTACTCTATAACAGACTTTATAAATTAACGAAGAAAATTCAAGACTGGAAAATTCAATCAAAAATTGTGAACTATAATAAGTTAATAGAAGCAAGAAATAAGCTCAGAAATAATATTTTCAAGCCTCTCATGTATAAGTATAGAGATGATTTTCACAAAAGAAATAAAGCAATTACCAACGCACCTTATAGCTATTGGACACATAGCTTTTTAGCGGACGCCTATTTCAGTGAAACTATTTATAAAGAACTACAAAAAGAAGGGATCTAGTTTATACTAGGTCCATCTTATCTTCAATTGAACTCATTGCATACTCTGATAAGGCCGTGATACTTAGACTTGGGTTAACTCCAATATTACAAGGAATCATCGAGCCGTCACAGATATACATATTCTGGTAATTATGAACTTGAAATTTTTCATTAACTACTGAGTCTTCTGAGTTAATCCCTACTGGAACTCCACCTAAAATATGTGCTGTTGCAGGTATATTCAAAGCAACTTCGGGAATAATACTTTGAGCAAATCCATTTGTTTTATCTGCAAATCTATTCATAACTTCCGCTCCAGAAGCAATATATGCAGGTACTTTTTCACCCTTTGTATCTAATGAAATCCTAGAAAATGGAAATGTTTTATAAACCATTTTCATAGAACTATCAAGAGTTTGCATAACAAGAAAAATGACTGAGTTCTCTGCCCACTTTGAGCTTGTTAATACACGAAAACTCTTAAGTGGTTTTTTTAATAAATTTAGAAGAATAAATAAAATTCTTAAAGGCGCAATTCCTGGCCCTACTGCAGGTGCTGCTAGTAATTTCATCATATTTGATCCCGATGGATATTTCACAATCTCTACATGGGTCTCATCATCAGGATTCATGACAGAACTAATCGCAACTCCGTTGTTTAATTTTTCATCAGTTGTGACCCCACATAGCATTTCAGAGTTCGTTCTTATATTTTGACCAAGAGTTTTAGATAGCTTAGTTAAAGTTTTGTATTTAAACTTTTGTTCTAAAAGTATTTTCATAGTACCAAGAACACCGCCAGAAAAAACAATTCCTTTTGACTTAAAAGTTTTTGATTTTTTTAAAAATACTTTTGTGCTCGATTCAGTATGAACGATGTAGCTCCCATCTATATTTTCAATTTTTGTTGCAAGAGTTTCAGGTAATATTGTGACGCCATTTTTTCTAGCAAAATATAAGTAATTTTTAACAAGAGTATTTTTTGCATTAAAGCGACAGCCTATCATGCATCCAGCACAGCCGGTACAACCTGAACGTAGAGGGCCTTCTCCATTAAAGTATGGATCCACTTCTTTATCCGTATCACCAAAATAGACACCTACATCTACGTTAGAGAACTCATGCCCTCTCCCCATTTCATCAGCAATTTCCCTTAGGATTTTATCTTCTTTGTTAAACAAAGGATTTTTAGTGACACCTAGCATATGCTTGGCCTTATCGTAAAATGGCGTTAATTCTTTTTTCCAGTCTTTAAGATGAGCCCAGACTTTATTTTCAAAGAATGCATCCGGGGGAGTCATCAAAGTATTTCCATATACTAGGCTACCACCACCAACTCCAACACCACTTAGTATGAATACTCTTCTTAAAAAAGTCAGTTTTTGGATACCGAAACATTTCAGCAAAGGAAGCCAAAGAAATTTTCGAATATTCCAGTTCGATTCTGGAAAATCCGAGTCTTTAAACTCTTTACCTTTTTCGATCACTAGTACACGATAGCCTTTTTCACTTAATCGCAAAGCACTAACTGAACCTCCAAATCCGGAGCCTATAATGATATAATCATAATCATAATCATAATCATGTTCCATTGTTAAATTTTATCAAAAAAAAAGAGGGCCTTAAAGCCCTCTTTCATATTTTAATCAATAATTTTGTTTCATTATCTTACAGTTGCAAGATCCTTAAGATCATCCATATATCCAACGATTCCAAAAAGAAAACCTGTACCAACAAAACCTTTAGATCTCTTAACCCAAATAAAGTCTGGTCTTTCATAGCTTAACCAATGTCCGCCAATAATATTACCTTTTTTATCAATATCTAAAATATATTCGAAATTTTTATGTCCAGCTCTATAATTTGGAGTTCCATTTGTTGGCTCCCACCAAGCATATAACTCTTCTTCAGGATCATCTTGTTCCCAGAACATTCTTCCACCATCATTTGCATAGTCAATTCTAGTTTTAACCCTTACTTGCTTTCTCGTCTTTTTCGTAGGGTTAACAAAGTTACTTGTTGAAGAAGAAACAATTTCAGTCTCATATCCATAAATTGGTTGATTCCAAACTTCTCTATCTCTAACGATTTCTCCAATAAAACCTTCTTTCTCAATAGCGATTTTATTAGCTAGTGCAATATGAAATGCACCAGGATTTGTGTCTACACACTCATCTGGAACAGGCTTAACAACAACTTTATTTTTCTCAACCGTTTTATAGAACTCTTTTCCGTCTTTCATAAACCAAGCTTCTTCTGGAAATTCAGTTTTACATCTTTCACCAATTCTATTTGTTCTGTTCTTTTTTGCAGTTATCTTATTCTTTGTAATCGCAAAGTGATAGTAACTTAATAGTGCTTTCATATCACTTGAACCGAAAGTTACAGAAATTCCATTCTTTGAATAAGTTTGAACTTGTGGTTCATGGTATTCAATTGCGGCAGAAGACCAACCATTACAAATTCCTTCCCAGTAAGCTTTGTATGGACCAGTCACACCTAAAACTTCTTTAGTCAGTCTGAAATTATTTGATTTACCAGTTTTTAAAGCTTTAAAAATATCGAATTTTTCAGCTGCTGAAAGCTTGTTAATTTGTGCTTGAGACATTTTTTTCACATCTTTTAATGATGTAGGTCTTTTTATATCAAAAAATTCTTTTTTATGTGCAGCACCTTTTAGTTTTAACAAAGTTTGAATTTCATTTTGGGCTTGTTGAATTTTACTTCCTATTCTGGCTATTTGAGCTTCGCTTGGATTTGCTTTAGAAAAAAGTTCCTTTTTCAAATCTATAATTTCATCCTTTAAAGCACCAACTTGAGATTGAAGCTGTCTTACAACTGGAGAATCCTGATAATAGTCATTCCATCTAAAAGCAATACCTCCGTAAATATGCGGCCAAAAAGAAGATGCCCATGGAGTCATATCATTATCTAATGATCCAGATGAAGGTAGCGTGCTAAGCTTATGGTTATAAACTTTAGCAGTATCAAAAAACTTAGGATCGTTACTCCCTGTAAATGCAATTGCACTAGAAGCAACTACAGATGTCATAGCAAATACTAACAACTTATTCATTGGTTTTCCCTTGTGTTATGTTTTAAACAGATGAAACCTAACACAAAGAGTCATTCTTATGTTAAAAATAATTGAATGGTTGAATTTTTTACACGAAAGATGAACTTAAACTACTGAAATTACTCAAAGTAAAATAAGCTTTTGGCTGTATAATGAAGCTAAGAACCTTGGCCAATTAGGATTCATTTTGAAGAAGCTAGATTTTTTAAAATCTTTTATTCTAGTTGCATAGTTTATCTTAGAAGTTGGAAACCAAATCCCAAAGGCCCTAAAGCTTCCTAAGAAATATCGATTATCTAAAACATAACTTTCGCCATATTTATAGTTAAGCACAGTTCTTTTTATACTGTATGAAAGTTCTTTAAATTCTTTTAGAAGTTCTTTATCAAGGTCATAATCAACCAAAAATTTTATTATATATTCTACAGAAGCATTTAAATCTTTCGACTCTCCAAGAAAACTAGGAAGGGAGGAAATATCAAAGATTAACTTATAACTAAAATCTTTTTCGAACTTATCTGCCAATTTTCCAAAACTGCGATTAAACCTTGGAAGCAAAATATTTTCTAACTCACTCGAACTTATAACACTTAGAGTACTCTTAGAATCTAAAGCGTATAAGTTATTTATATCAATCATCTTCTTCGAAAGGATAAACTCTTCTGAGGCCGAATACATTTTTGCTTCTCTTTCTAAATCAGTATTCATATAATTTATTAATTTATCATAAGTAAATCCTTCATAATTTTGAATTTGAGATGAGCCACTTATAAATTGGCTAGTTTCTCTTAACTCATAGGCCACTTCAATTGTTTGCATCAAACACGCATCAATAGCTAAGATATTTGGCCTTCCATATTCATTTAAGACTTTTGCAATTTGAGAGATAGTTAACTTTGACTGTGGAAAATCATCAAGAGCAACCCCACCAAATTGAGCAAGCTCATTAGAACTCCAGCCTTCTCCATGCCCCCATATCGTAAATATAGTTTTCCCTTCAATTTTAGCCGCGATAGACAAAAGAGACTTTAGATCACTTTCTTGTGTTGTTGATTCGGGAAGTGTTTTAATAAGTTCTTTACCATTGTTAGAAAAATGATAAATCCTTTTCCCTTTATCACCAGGTGTATCCAGTAGAACTATTGCTTCGGTTTTTTGCTCATTTTTGATTGAGTCACTAATTTCTAAAAGGTCTATTTTAGCATATTCAAATAAGTCATTATCTGCTTGCATATAAATAACAAATTTCCATTTATCTCCATAGGCAAACGCCCCTTGTGAGTAAACACAAAGGGCAATTGTTATATATAAAAAGAAATTTATTAACTGGTGTTGCACTCTTATTTCTTCACTTGTTGACTTCTAGCAGACTCTTTAAATAATGCTTCAACAACCTTTCCTATTGGTTGCCCATTACTTGAAACTTGAGGCGCATAAGGAGTAATTTGAGGATGAGTAATTTGGTCAAGTGACAATTCAGCAGGAAGGTATTGATCCAAAATACTCCTAGCATGTGATCCATCATATGGCGTCCATAAAAAGTCAGGGTGTTTATTCGTATACCATTCTCCACCGATGATTTTACCACTTTCATCAAGTTCTAAGTCGTACCTATAGTGAGCAAATACAGTTGCATCATAATAGGCTTTGTCATTATCTCTTGTAGAAGGCATCGTTTCAACTGCATACTCAACTTTCATTGTAATACCAACGAGGTATTTTGCATTTATAGATCTATATTTAGAAAATTTATCATTTTCCATTTCTTCAATAGCAACGACAGCATTACTCAGGTCTGACTCATTAGTTAATTTGTTTGGATTAAAATATTCAATAGCATAACCCACAACTGGATGGTTCCATACCTCGTAATCATAAGTAGCATCCATTACAAAAGGTTTTTTATTCAACCCCAACTGCGTTGTGATCGCTATATGCCAAGAACCAGGATTATTATCAAAACACTCTAAATCTAATATTCTACCAGTTAAAGGATCTTTAGCTGGATTTTTTTTATTACAGCGACCTCCAACAAACTTATTTTGTTGCTGACCTGTGGCCCATAATAATGTTCCAAGGGCTTTTAGATCAGAGGGTTTAAAAGTAATTTCCTGTTCAGAGATAGCAGCCTTGACAGTTATAGAATTTGCTGGCCTTGGAAGCATATAACTTGCAGGTGCCCATCCATGACAAAGTCCCATCCAAGCTTCTACCTTACGGTAATTTTCATAGTAAGACTTACCTGCTGATAATTGGTTTTTAGTTAATGTATAATTTGAGTCTCCCATAAGAAGATCATATTTCTCACTAGGTGATAGTTTATTCACATCAGAAGGAGTAGATAGCTCAACTGGATTATTTGTATGGTATTCATTCATCCAAGGCCAAATTTCAGACTCTTCTAGACCTGCAGCATAGTAAGCATTAGACATCTCCTTATCAGCATACCTGTAACTAAGCTGTCCTACAGCGATTGGCCAATACCAATCTGACCATGGCTTATTTTCTAACTCAAAAGACTTAAGACCTAACTTTTCTAACTCTGTAAGACTATCAATTAACTCTTGTCCACTTATTAAATTTTCAGCTCTATCTAAACTTCCAATTGGAGCTTTCCCCGCATCAACATTCTGACCAGGAGCAATATCCTTTAAGCATATTGTTTTTGTTTTATCCTTTGTAGTATGACAAAAACCAGACCTTTTTTTGTCTTTAATATCGATATAAGCTTTACTCTTAATTTCATTCTCACTGAATAATGTCGAATTTACTGGTTTACAATCTCTATCAAATTTAACGATATCAGCATCCATAAAAGCTTTAGTATTCGTAGCAAAACCTTTAAGGCTTGGAACAGAATCACAACTTGCAGCACTTGCAATAACTGGAAGTGTGAAATAAGAAGCAAGTGCAAAAGATAAGAACATATTCATTATGACCTCTAAGTTGTTTATAAGTTTGAGGTCTATATAAAGAAGTTAAAATTATAAGAACATAGCAATTGTAATTATTGCATGCTTAATATTGATTTAATGTTCATGGTTACAGATAAATTGAATTGTATCACTTTCTGATTGCATAACTCTAACTACAGAGCTTCCGTAGTTGGAGATTGACCTTTCTAGATCAGAACTATCTCCTGTGAAAAGTTCTTCAATGTATTGGCTTTCAAAAGTCAAAAATGAAGAGGCACTAATAGCACTAGGATACATAATACTTAGTGCTAGACCATTTAGAGTGTTGGAGTCGTGATCTCTATTTAAGTAACAGTGAGCAAGCTCATGATAAACAACTAATTTTTTTTGGGCTTCATTTGCAGATTCCCAATAACTTTTAAGGAATGAAATTTTCTTTGTCCCTGTATTGCAAGAGCCGATAACATTCGCCACAGAAAAAGAGTCCACCATTACAACTTGCATATCGCTGATAGGAAGGTTTTCACCTAAGTAATGAAAGTAATAGCTATCAAAGCTCTCTAAATAAGTAGAAACTCCTTCAAATTGATAGCTGGATGAAGATAAATCTCTACTCGAAACAGCAGTTTCATTGCAGGCAATACAACTCATCACGAGAAATATGAATGTAGCATCCTTTAGTAACTTACGCATAAGATATTTTAACTCAAAAATATTTAGCTTAGCTAAAAGTCACTTACTTCTCCTATTTTTAGATACTTACTAGGAAAAGAACTGGAAATTTTAATTCTTTATAGCCCTAAAAAAGACACATTTCTTCATCTAACTTAAGTCTAGTTTCACCCAAAAAAAATAAAATAAAAGTTGTGCAGAGTCTACTTACTTGTTACTTGCAAAAATCAAAAACTCTTTCTTATGCGAAGGCAGCTGAGACTTAACAACGGTGCTAAAACCAAAATCAATAAACATTTGCTCAAAATCGGGAATTAATTTTACATGGTCAGTTTTAACCATTTTAATTGTCATAAAAACCCCCTTGAGATTCTTATGACACCCTTTCGCATGTCTTAATACTTCTTTAATTGCCTGTTTTGGATTTATATTCATATCGCTTGCAATCCAATCAACTTCCATCTTTGGCATATCTTCCCAAAGAGTTGATTGAATAGGTTTCTTTATATGAGTAAAGTTGTTATTATCTAAGCAAATAGGATCCATATCTCCAGGATCTATTCCAACAACTTTATTAAAATTATTAAGTAAGTAAAAACTAGCCCCACCTGGACCTGATCCAAACTCAATCCAGTTTAAATTATTATTACTATCAACATCGTATTTTTTACAAGCTTCAGCAATTTTTAAATAGGCCCTAGACGGTGCAGCACTAGGAAGATCAATCATCACTTGCCTTTTATTAACAAAGTCTTCAATAATCTCTTTTTTTAGCTCTATCTCATTTATTCCCCAATCAAGGGCAAACGAGAAAGTCATAGACTCTAATTGATTTAGTGATAAAGATTCACCTTTGTTCTTATATGTTAAAAAATCGCCCATAGAAAAACTAGGAGACAGATCTTTATGAAAAAGTTCTATTTCTTTTTTTAATAATTGTTTATTTCCATTAACACATACAAAATATATAAATTGATTTTCTTGTGACATTTTTAACCTAGAGTTTTTAACTATAACTTCTGCTTATATTTATCAACTTGTTAATCCAGATGATAGATTTCCATAATCTCTTTTAAGATTGAATCAAAATCGACATCTAAGTCTTTAATTTGACCTGTACTCATATCAAATACATGTCCATAAACCTTCAATCCACGTTCTCTATAAGCTTTTTGAAAAGCAGCTGTTTTAATGACATTAACACATTGTTCTTGAACGTTTAATTCGACCAATCGTTTATATTTTTCGTGTTCATCGTCAATATTGTTTAATTCGTCCTTATGAATTCTAAAGACATCTCTAATATTTCTAAGCCATGGGTTTAAAATTCCTAAATCTTCACTTTCCATTGCAGCCTTAATTCCACCACAACCATAGTGACCACATATAATAATATGTTCAACCTTTAAGTGATCAACTGCGTAGTTAATGACACTCATTGAGTTAAGATCAATACTAATAACCATATTTGCAATATTTCTATGAACAAAGGCCTCTCCAGGAGCAAGGCCCATGATTTCTTCAGCGGCAACTCTAGAGTCAGAACACCCAATATAGAGCACTTTAGGGGTTTGTCCCATTGAGAGCTTCTTAAAGTAATCTTTATCTTCAGCTAATTTCCTCTTAGCCCATTTTTTATTATTTTCAATAAGTGTCTTGATATCCATGGAGGCATTCTAATCTATTTATTTAAAAAGTGAATAGCTTCATATATTTTTTATTCGAATTAAAGCTCCAAAATACGTTATTTTATTAATCTTATTTTAGATGAAGTAAAAACCTCATGTTTTCAACTATTTATCATTTGGTACAGAAATTAAAATAACAAAATAAGATAAAGCTCCTAATAAGCAAAAGGCTATTATTAAAGGATATAATGAACCTGAATAAAATTGTCCTACAATGATTGCAATTAGGACTGAGATAAAAGTTTGAATAGAACTAATAACAGAGTTTGCTGTTCCTGCAATATGACCTAAAGGCTCAATGGCCAAAGTTCCTAGATTTCCAAATAAAATTCCAATAAACAAAAATAAAATTCCTAGATAACTAAGGAAAATATAAAAAGAAACTTCTCCACCAGATAAATATAGGATTAGGAGAAATATAGCTGAAATAACTGAAACAGCTATCAAAGATAAATTAGTTAGCGACTTCATTCCAAATTTGCCAACAAGTCTTGAGTTCAAAAATGACGAGAAACCAATAAATAAAGCTAAAGCACCAAAGTAAAAAGAAAAGCTATCTCCGAGTTTGTATTTTACTTGCAAGATTGGTTGAACCAAACTCAAGTATGCAACGAATGCTCCAAATACTAATCCAGAAGCAAGTGTGTAGCCCCTAGACACAGGGTTCAAAACTGTCTCTTTTATCCCAGAGTATACCTTTAAAAATGATAAAGGGGCTCTATGTTCAAACTTATGAGTTTCTTCAAGTTTAAACCGAAGAGAAAATATCCCAATAAGTCCCATACAAATAAGAACTCCAAAGATGGCTTTCCAAGATAAGAAATAGATGATTAATTGGCCAAGAGATGGTGCAAGTGCTGGAACAATAATAAATATAACCATAATAAGAGACATAATTTTTGCCATCTCGACACCGCTAAACCTATCTCTAATCATAGCAATAGTTATAATTCTAGAAGATGAAGACCCAAAACCTTGTAAGAATCTCCCTATAAGCATTATTTCTAATGAAGTTGAAACATAAGATAAAAAACTTCCAAAAACAAAAATGATTAATCCTGCATATAATGGTTTTTTTCTACCATAGGCATCTGACAATGGGCCATAAATGATAAGCCCAAAAGACATTCCAAAGAAAATCATTGATATAACTAATTGCACATGATTATTGTTTTCAATTTTTAAACTCTCTTGAATACTTCCAAGAGCAGGCAACATTGCATCTATAGAAAGAGCTGTAAGCGACATTAAAAATGCCATAAGGATTACAAACCCTGTTTCTGATTTTTTCAATTTATTCCTTATTTTTTATAACTTCCACCAATACTTAAGGTCATGCTTTTTATTAAGGTTTACAACTTCTCCGATGATAGGAGCAATAATATTAACCTCTTCATCTTTAGAATTTTTTATCAATTGATCCATGGGATCATACCAGGCATGTAAAGCTAACTCAAACATTCCCCAGTGCACAGGGAAATATTTCTTTGCTTTTAAATCTTTATAAGCTTGGACTGATTCATTTGGAAGCATATGAACTTCTTTCCACTTTTCGTTGTATTGACCATTCTCTAGGAATGCAATATCAAAAGGTCCGTACTTGTCACCAATATCTTTAAAGTGTGTATCATATCCAGAATCTCCACTAAAATATATATTATGATTTTTGCTTTTAAAGACCCAAGATGCCCATAAAGTTTCATTATCATGAATTGCGTCTCTACCTGAAAAATGCTGTGCTGGTGTTGCTATAAACTCTACACCTTCAAATTTAGCACTTTGCCACCAATCTCTTTCAGTGATTCGTTCTTTTTTTATTCCCCATCCAATTAAGTGAGAGCCAACTCCAAGTGGTGTAATAAACAATGTTTCTTTATCAGTAAAAAACTTTACTGAAGTCATATCTAAGTGATCATAATGGTCATGAGAGATAATAATATAATCAATTTTTGGTAACTCACTCAACTCTAAAACCGGTTTTTGAAACCTTTTAACCATAAAACTAAATGGAGCGGCAGATTTTCCAAAGACAGGGTCAACAAGAACGATAGCTCCATCCATATTTAATAAAAAAGTTGAGTGCCCAAACCAGATGACTTTTAACTCACTACTTGGCTTAAGAAATTCGACTAGGTCAGGTTTCTTCTCAGGCAAAAGCTGATTAGGAACTCTATCAGGACCTCCTTTAAACCACTCTTTAATCATAGCAAAATTCATATTATTTTTTTTCATCTGGGCAATCAGATCAGGCCTTCTATTTTCAAAAATACCTTTTTCTTTATTAAAGTGTTTAGAATCTATGTAGCTTTTTTTATATTCTTTATTTGGTCTCGTTCCAAAACTCGAACAACTCATTGTAATACCACCCAGTAAAATTATTAATAAGATTGAACCAACTAAGATTTTCATTTTATTTCCTTTTAAAATAATTAGCTTCTACTAACTGAGAAAAGAATTCATTCATTGTTACATCTAAAGGCCTAAAATTTATACCAAGATCTTTTTGTATTTTTGAATTATCAGCTCGAAATGGAAGCCCCATATTTAAAGAAACCATTCTTCTAGTCATCCCCTTATTCAAAATAGGACCCACAAGCCAGATTAACCACTTTGGTAAGACTTTTTTTGGAAGAGGAAACTCATTTCCAAATTTTTCATTCAGTGCCTGAGCCATCTCAAAGAAACTTGTGTTATGTGCAGAAGCGACATACCTACCATTAGCTTTAGGATTAAATGCAGCTTTGAAATGAGCTTGAGCTATGTCACGAACATCAACAGCTCCAATTTCCAAATGAGGAACGCCAGTTTTCATTGTTCCGTCACCGAATTGTTTCAATATGTTGAAACTTTCACTTGTTCCATAAGGGTTAATTCCAGGTCCAATAACTAAGGAAGGATTAATAACAACTAAATCCCATTTGTCCTGTTCTTTAGATATTTTCCAAGCTTCCTTTTCTGCTAATAATTTAGAATAGGAATAAGGTTGATGCTCTACTGAAGAACTAGAGTTCCAAGCATTCTCATCGAAAGTATTTCTTTCAGTTGAATTTAGGTCAATATTATCTCCATACATTGCAGCCACACTACTTGTCAGAACAACTCTTTTTATAGAGTCATGCTTTTTAGCTTCTTCTAAAACATTTCTAGTTCCTTTGAGTGCAGGGTCAATTAGTTCTTTCTGTGCATCTTTAAAGTCTAGAAAGAATGGAGATGCAGTATGAAAGACAACCTGACAATTCTTCATACTCTCTGCATAAGAACCTTCAATAAGTAAATCAGCTTTAAAAAACTTTAAATTACTCTCATTACTTTCTTCTAAATTTTTTAAGTATTTAACTTTTTCATTATTGCTAGGATCTCTAACCGCTGCATGTACAGTAAAACCTTCAGTTAATAATGTTTTAATTAATTGACCGGCCACATAACCAGTTGCTCCAGTAACCAAAACAGGTCTTGATGTATCTGTATCTAGTTTCACCATAATTACTCCTTGATTAAAAACATATATAATAATAAAGTATACGCATGTGTTTACTTTAAAGCTTTTTTTAATTTATATCAACAACAAGTAAACACAAGAGTATACTTATTTTGATTTTTATCTGTAATATTAAGGATTTACATGAACAGAAAAGACACTATAACAAGTAGTATTTTAGAGGCGGCCACAAACGAGTTACTAGTTAAAGGCCTTGACTCTGCGTCGATGCAAAATATTTCAATGAAAGCCAATATTTCTAAAAGAACTCTCTATAAATACTTTTCCTCTAAAGAAGATATTTATAATGAACTTATCAATCAAGTCCTTAATCAAATTCAATCAATGTGCAATCCACAGTATGAATCTAATCAATCTATAGAAAAACAAATTTCTATCATAGCTACTAATAAGCTTGAACTTTTACTCAATGACTCTTTTTTAAATATTTCTAAAATTATTTTTGGAGAAATGTTAAAAGGTCGTGCCCCAACTTCAAAAGACTTAGAAAGAATGACTTCATCAGAAACACAATTTCACAAATGGATAATTGATGCAAAAGATGACGGTAAGATCATTAGCCCATTAGATAATATTACTATAGCAAACCAGTTTCACTCTATAATTAAAGGGCAAGCATACTGGCCAATACTTCTAGGGATGAAAAAGAAACAAGAGTTAAATCTAAAGAGTATTACTCAACAATCTATAGATTTCTTTATGAACTCTTTTTGTAAAGAATAGAGAAAAAACTAACCCATAATTAAAAGAGATAAATATGGCCCTAAAATAAATATAATGAACAAAATTTTAAATACTGCTATTGATCTAGATAAAGTAACACTAGATGCTAAAAAACAATTTAACAATGTTGAGGAAGCTAAGTCTTACCTTCGTTATGCAGAATTAAAATAAATCTATCACAAGACCATCTTAACTGGTGGTCTTTTTTAGTACGTTTCAGTTAAATCTAAATACTTAGAAGAATCCAAGAAATTCGTTTTTTCTACAAAATTCATCGCCTTTCCACTTTCTACAGCTTTTCTAAGCTTTGCTCCAATAGGTCCAGCTTTTTTATTTATCCACTTCTCTTGAAACTCTCTTCTAAACTTGCTCGTAATAAAGCTTCCAAAAGTTTCAATTCTTCCAACGACTGAAGATTTAAAAGCAGACTTAGTAGCATAACCAAAGGTCATCATCCCAAAAAAGTGATACCAAGCTCCAAACTTATCACCTCTTCCTTCAAAATGATTTGTAATTGAAGTAAGTTTTTTAGTCAGGAGTAAATTACCTCTATTTTTAACTTTCCAATAACGTGATAAAACATTTTCAATTCCTAATAAAGATAAATAAATATTTCCATTATGGACTTGATAACTTTTTCTAAAAATTTCATGAATCTCAATAGAGTTATTCTCTTGTCTTAGAATCCAATTAATTAAGTCGTCTTCGCCCCCAGTAACTAAAAAACGTGAAGTTGTACCGGCAGCTAGAGTTAAAAAAAGTTTTGACCCTTGCCATATAGAGATTGTCTTTCTATTTTGTTTTTTATACTCAGGACTCCACTTATGAAACTCACCTATTTTTGCTTCTATCCCCTTAGAGTTCTCTATTGAAATAACTTGCATAAACATCTTAATCATTTCATCGGATTTAATTGGATTCTTTCTTCCCTCAATAACAGGACCACGATTTTCAGGTTCCCCATACTCCAAAGAATCATCAAGTAATGAATTCATCTCAGGGTAAAGAGCCCTTGCAATTTTCTCATTCTTATTAGCATCAGCTATGACTTTAGACATATTTCCAAACAACATCGCCATTAGCTTTTTATTAGCACCTTTGCTCTTTAAATAAAGTATTTGCATATCTCCCACTGGATCTACGAGCATGAGCTCAGACTGCTGATATGCGAGAGCAAAGTAAAGAGGATTTTCCCTATCTACATTATCCAGAATATCTTGAGAATAAGCCAGCTGGGTCATAAGAGATAAGGAAATACAAAATTTAAATATAATCGACATTTAGCTATTATCTCAAAAACTACCACTAAAGTACGACTCTGTGTAATATTTAGCCTAGCTGTAAATAATTTAGACAGTGGACGATAGAGAAAAATAGTCGATTCTCAAAACTGAAAGTTCTAACTTGTATAAGCTATTTTTAAATAAATTCACTGCATATACCTGGTATAATAATCGAATAATTGCTATAGATTCTAAAAAGGAATACTGGATATGGAACAATCTAAAGAAGAAAAATATATTTCAATAAATAAACAAATAAAGTCATTAGTGACGTCAAGTGATCACTTTATTTCCAACCTTTCAAATATTACATCTCTCATTCATGAACACTTTAATTTCCATTGGGTTGGTTTTTATCTTGTCTCAGAAGAAAATAAAGAACTATACTTAGGACCTTTCCAAGGACCTATTGCATGTACCAAAATAAAGTACGGAATGGGAGTTTGTGGAAGTGCCTGGAAACAAAATAAGGTTTTAATTGTTGATGATGTTCATAAGTTTAAAGGACATATTGCTTGTAGTAGTCAAACAAACTCAGAGATTGTTTTACCTCTAGTTTTAAATGATGAGGTTATAGCTGTTCTAGATATAGATTCAATTAACTTTAATTCATTCGATCAAATCGATGAGAAGTATCTGAAAGAGGCCCTTGAACACTTAATTAGCTGTACAAATAAAGACCTCTATAAAACTATTTGATTACGAAAGATTCTTTTATTTGTGATTTCATTTTTTTAGCGGCCATCGCATATCCACCGTTTCCACCATCGATAAAGTGTATATGGTTACCATCAGAAAGATCATCTACATAGCATGTCATTAAGCTGTGATCCGACTCAAAAAGACCATAGTACAAGTTCCCTTTTTCGAATTCAGTTTTTAAATATTTTTCTATTTCTAGAACCTGGTCACTTGAACAATCAATTACCATTCTTAGCAGATCATCAAACTTACGATAGTCAGAGTGACTACGCATAGAATTTCTGTAGGACTTTAGCATCCCAGAAGCTTTATAAAAGTCATATTTAAAAATGATTATAGAAAGAAAAATATTAATTAATTTTGAAACAACACTTTTAGCAAAATTTGCATGTATTTTTTTTTCATCATTTAAAGTCTCTTTCAAAGTTTTATATTTTGCAGACTCTAAATTTACAGGATTGGCCTTTTCTAGACTTCCTAAAAAAACTTTATTGATTTTTTCCAAGACTCCATCATACACCTCACTACCTTTTCTAGATTCAACAAGAATTGAAGCAATACTTCCATTTTTATTTGGTAGAGGCTTCCACCGACAAGACAACCCCGTAAGGTCACAATCTTTTACATCTTCTTTGTACTCAACACAGTACTTATCCTCTTGGCTTTTAACCAAGCTTTCAGCTGCGTTTAGTCCACCACCTTTAAAGATAGCGATACATTTTTTTGCGGCAAGCTCAAACTTAGCAACTTCAAGGAAGATTGAATCACTTTGAATTTCTCCAACTTCAACAATACCAATTCGTAAATCGACTCGAAACTGCTCTTTAGAGAGCTTCTTTAACTCAAGAAGTTTTTCCAAAACAATTTTGTCATGGCTAGGAGGTATTATTACAGTAGCGCCGTCCCCTCCAAAAACAAATGGAACTTCAATTCCTTTCATTGCTTTTTGAACACAGACAATTGCAGCTGCACCAATTGTATTGATATCCTTATATCGACCTTCTTCAATTGCCTTCGTTGAGCCTTTGATATCTGTAATAAAGATCTTCCAGTCACTAGGGACCTTCTCAAAGTGTGATGCTTTCGTAATATCATTAAAGGATTGAAAGCTATTCATTTGGTCGTAAAATAAGTTATTGGTCATAATAAGCTTATCGGTCAGGTAAGTATAAACTATAGCTTTCTTAAGTTTATATTTCTTATACAAGAATGAGATTTATAAAAAGAATCTAGGAATAAACAGACTATCTCTACTTTATATATATATGTTTTAATTTGCTACATAGGGTGGAGTATCTCCTCCACCCTATTAAAAAACTTGATTACAGTCTTATCCTCTTTTTCCACCACGTTCTGGCTTACAAGCGAAATACTTACCATCTGGAGTGTTTTCGCATGTACCAGCTCTCTCTTTTCCGTTTCTTCCTTCAACCGTACAAGCCGTTTTTTCAGCTTTACCTTCACAAGCTGATATAGCACTTGATGGTGGAACTCTATCTCCACCTCGTTGTCCACCACCTCTAGCAAATGAACTTGTTGTAATGATCAATGTTGCAACTAAGAATAAAAACTTCATAACTTCCCCCGTTGGTTTGATTAAATACCTAAACTAGTATTTTATAATTAGACAACAAGGCGCACAAAATAGTTCATTTTTTTTTTATTCTTTTTCATAAGCAAGTCTTTTCAACAAGTTAGGGGGTAAAAAAGCATATAAATAATCTAAATGTCTTCTGTGCCTTACTGTTGAGAAGAACCACTAACAAGTAATTACTTTGGAGAGCTGATCTTTTTTATGAAGCAAAGCTCATAGTCGGCTTTGTAAAAATATAAGGTTTACCACTTCTAATCATAACCGTGTGTTCTTTTTGTACTGAATAATAATTGTCATGAAAAAGTGTCCAACCATCACTAGCTTCTTCAATATAGTGAG
>CAKZUQ010000001.1 GCA_937923325.1 uncultured Bacteriovoracaceae bacterium | reverse complement strand
ACCTGTTGTGAGTTTTTTGAGATCATCTAATGCCATGAAAGTATTTTGGCATAAAAGTGATGGATGGCCCAATTATTTTAATGACATGAGGCCGTATGAATTGATTTGCATACTTACACAACAACTTATTGAGCATTTACTATATTATCGATATTTTTTTTCAATATGATAAAAGTATCTATAACAAAAAAACACACACCCCTAACTAAATGCTTGAAGGAGCACCTCTATGAAAAACCGTATTATTGGATTATTAATGTTATCAACTTTATCAATGACAATGGTAAGTTGTGAATCATATAGAACTGCATCAACAATGTCTCCAGATGAATTTGTATACGCGTTAAATGCTGTAAGTGGTTACTCCGTTGATGAAGGTGGATATGAGTTAATGAAAGACGTTGGTGACACTCATAGAGTAGGTTACTTTGTTATCTATAACCCAACATTAGGATTCCTTGGAGATTACCAAGCAGTAAGTCTTAGCTTTATTAGAAATATCGAAGTTTACTCTTCTTCATTAGGAGTTAACTCAGCTGTTGCAAGATCATTCGCAGGAATGGTTTCAAACAATTCTTTAAATAGACATGATGCTGAGGAATTAGATATTGATGGTCTTAGTGGATTTTTTACAAACAGATATAGATCTGAATCTGATGGAGCTTATGAGTACGATTTTGGTAGATCAACAAGAGACACAGGTCTAACTGACGCTGAACAAGAAGGTAAAGTATTAGCACAAAAGGCTCTAAAAATGGCCGGTGTATATGAAATGAACCTTGAAGCTGCTGCAAAAATTACGATCCTTGGTCAAAAAGTTCAGAACATGATCGGTGAAGGTGTTTCTCAAGAAGAAATCTCTGAAGTAACTGCTTCTCAAATGGAAAATATTCTTGGTGTAAGTTCAATGGAAGAGTTATCTTCAAATGAAGGTCTTAAAGCTGCTTCACAAAATATTGGAATTTCTGAATCTGGATTATCTAAATTAATGGGTGATTTATCTGAATTATAACCTAATACAGAATTAGAATATATCGAGGCCACCTTTTAAGGGTGGCCTTTTTTATTACTTTTGTATTTTATCTTTTAATGCTTCTTTCGCTTTTTCAACTGCGCTGAAGTCTAAACTGAGTTCATCAACAGCTTCTTTTATTATTCCTGGACTTGCCATGATCATTCCCATGATCTGTTGAAGCTTTTCTGGCGGAATTCCTAGTTTTTGTATATAACCCATGGCCATAAGTGGATTTTCTGTAAGAGTTTTAAAAAGTTCTTGAATCTTTTCTTGATCAATATTTAATTCATTTAAAATTTTAATAATAGGGTTGTTACTCATAATATACCTTTTTCAATAGTAGCTTTTAATTCGCTGTTTTCTTCACTTAATATAATATTATTATGATAAGAACTTTGTCCAATTGGAATTAATACTTTAAAACTAGTTCCCATCTCATCAGAAGTAACATTGATTGAGCCTGCCATTAGTTCGATATATTTCTTAACTAGAGGAAGGCCAAAACCAGTTCCTGGTTCTTTATGTGTTCCGCGAGTTGAGGTTGGAACATCAATTCTAAATAAATTGTCTATTCGTTCTGGCTCTATTCCAACTCCTTGGTCAGATATTTCAAAGCTAATATTATGATCTTCTTGGTCAATAGTTAAAGTTATTAGGCTATTTTTATGACTGAACTTATATGCATTTGAAACAAGGTTTGCAATAATTGTATTACAAAAAATAATTTTCTCTATTAAGACTGTTGTTCCAGGTTTTGTTAAGTCGAAAACTTCAAAAATAATATCTTTCTCTTTGCATTTATGAATACTTTGAGGCTTTATACTATTTACTATATCAGTTACTAGAATAGACTCTTTTTCAATATACAGTTTGCCTGACTCTGCTTGCTCTAGTTTTCGCGTCTGTTCAATTATTTCAACTATTAAATTGAGGCTATTCATTATTGTTTTGCTAAACTCTAATAGCTTTGTCGGCTCCTTTATTAGTCTTTTCATTGTTCCGATTGCCACGACTAAAGGGTTGCTAACGTCATGAACAACTACTCTGAATAGAGCTGACTTGTCTGCTGCATAATCCTCTAGTATTAAGTTTTGTTCATTAAGTTCAATTGTTCTTTCTTCAACTTTTTGTTCTAAAAGTTCTTTTTCTCTTTTAGCCGCAAGATAAGATGATAATGCTGAAAATAAAAAAGACATTACTGTTGCGTAGCCCATATTTACCGACCAGCCCCAAATTTGATTTGCAGGGTCTAATCTAAAAAGAGAGAAGTTTAAACAATGAATAGGCATAAAGAGACTTAGTATCCCAATTGATTTAGTGTAGATTGAAGTACTCTTTTTATGTTTAATAAGAACTGAATACGCTATAAAGATAAAAGAGAGTGATAGTGAAAATTCTATTGGAAGAGAAGTTATTAAAAAATTCCCATAAATACTTTCTAGAACAAACGATAGAGCTGTCATAGAGAAGTGAAGATAAAATAGATTCTTAAAAGAGGATGCCGTGTCTTTAAATTCAATACTCACAATTTTATAAATCATATAAGTGACAAAAATATAAATCATCTGTGATATACACATTTGGATATTGTTATCTTTAAATAAACCTGCTGTGATTATAGCAATGACATTTATTAGCCAAAAGTTAGCCTGTTTTAGATACAGACTCTTTTTCATCGCTGTATATAAAAGACCATTCATAAGTAAATTGATTATCATATAGCTGATAAGCACTGTAAAAAGGTATGGTAGTATAATTGCTGTAGTTTCGCTCATTAAGATTAACCTCTATAAAATCTAAGCTATTGTTTTAACGTTATTTATTTAGCATATCCTCTAGAAGTGTCTACATTTCTTTGCACTATTTATAGATTAATTAAATACTAATTCATCATATAAAAAATGAAATACCACTTAATAGATTGAAATTACTCATGTTTTTGGTCTGGGTTAATTTTTCTTAATTTGCGAGGCTTTATCATTATCTCTCTACAGACTTAAAGGAAGGCTCTATATGTATGCTTATAAAATATTTCCAATAAGAAGACTGAATAATGATATTGAAGATGAGTTCAATAATGTAATCGACTTTGTAGCCAAACATTGGAAGTTTTTTTTCGAAAATGAAGATGGTATCAAAAATAATAAAAAATTTGATATTAGCGATTTATACGGTTCAGACTTAATTGGTGTTTTTTATTACAAATCTAAGATTGTAGGTATTCATACAGCTGCTTTCTATAATCTTGAGTGCCCAATGGCATTGAGTACAAGTTATCTACAACGTTACTCTAGAGAGGTTATTCAACAAATCACTAATGATGGGTTATCAAAAGTTTTTTCTATCGAAAATTTAATCGGTGATTATTATTTTTTAAAAAATAATCAAGACTTTCAATTAATGCCGCTGGCTATGTATATATCTTGTCGCTTGTCTGATTCCTATGGCCTTGATGGCTATATTGCAACGGTAAGGGAGGGCAAAGGGATAGCCCAAAAGGTTATTGATTATGGAGGGAATGTCTATGGTCAAACAAATATCTATAGCGTTCCATGTTTGATTTTTGGTTTTGAAAACTTAAAAACAAACCTTGAAAATGATTCAGCCTCTAGGTTAATCGCTAAAAGATTATGGGAGAATCATGAAAATTATCATTTAAAGCAATTAAGTGAAATAACTTATAAATATGAACTATTAAAAGTATCTTAGTTAAAGATAGGGGGAACGTATGTTGAAAAAAATTAATAATCAAATTGATGTAACAATTCAAAAACTTCTAGAGCAAAACTTTCATGAAAGTGAAAAATATAAAGAACTTTTAGCCCAAACTTATTATTATGTTTGTCACTCTGAACCTTTATTAGACTATGCCATAGAAAACTCGGACAACCTGGATTTTAAACAAAGGTCTCTTGAGCATAAAAATGAAGAACATAATCACCATTTAGTGGCTAAAAATGATTTAAAAAAAATGGGCTATGATGTAGAAGATTTTAATGAACTTCATTCAACTAAAAACCTTTATGACGAACAGTACAAGCTTATTGATAAGTACGGCGGAGAAGCCTTATTAGGCTATATTTATTTCCTTGAAGCCTTGGCGGTTAAAGCTGTACCTTATTTTGAAAAATTAATTGAGAATCAGGATAAAAAAACAGCAAATTTTGTTAAGATTCATGTTGAAGAAGATCCCACTCATGTTGTTAAAGCACTAGAGTATATTGAAAAAAGTGAAATTAAAGATGTTATCTTTGAGAATATTCAAAGGACCTTTGAGTCATATAATCTAATGCTAGATGAAATCTCTGCCTCGACATCTGAAGTTAAGATTTCTGCTTAATACCTTTTGCTAGAGGTGGAACGCCAAAGCTAATTGGGCCTAATGTTCCATCTCTAAAGTCTGATAGTAGTACTTGGTAAACTCTATCATAGTCAGACTCACCTTTGTGACGAATACATCCTCTAAGCTTTGCTATATGATCTAGAGCTGAAACTAAATCTGTATCTAAACTTGGAAACTTGTATCTTTCAGCAAAAAAGTTATTCTTAGTTTCAAGCATATATTCAACAATAAAACACGCAGTCATTTCTGGTTGAACAACAGTTGATGGAATGGCATGAAGGGCTGCTAGCCATAATCCATGTTCATGCTTTTCAATCTTTGGTGGCATAACACCTGGAGTATCAAGTAGCTCGATATCCTTATCAACTCTAATCCATAACTGCTGTCTTGTTTGTCCTGGAGTATCTGCGGCCTTCGAAGCATTCCTATTGGCCATTTTATTTATGATTGTAGACTTTCCTGTGTTAGGTAAGCCTATAACCATCATTCTAATCTTCTTGGCTTTTTCTTCTGAGAAGTCTGGATTCGATTGTATTTTCTTTTCAAAAACTGTTTGTCTTGCAACTTCAATTACTTTGTTGATCGTATTTTTATTTAGACCATTAATAAAAATAAAAGGAACTCCTTGAGTTTCAAACCAAGCTTCCCACTGCTTTACAATATTTGGATTTGCTAAGTTTAACTTATTAATAACTATTAAGCGGCATTTATCTGGACCAATTGCTTTATGAACTTCTTTATTACCAGTTACTAGGGGACTTCTAGCATCTCTAATTTCAAGAATGATATCAACTTTCTTAATTCGCTCTTTGATTTGGCGGATCGCTTTATTCATATGTCCTGGAAACCAGTTTATATGATTCGTTGTAGTCGTCTCTTGGATGTTTTCACCCATATCGTAATTTGTGCGGCTTTTCTTTTTATACTTTGGCATATGATGCTTATATCAGATTTTTGGCAATTCTCCACCAAAATGTTATGGTTTTAACCTATGAATATTCAAGAATTTAAAGAACTTATAGCCCCATACGATAATATTATCTTCGACTACGGAGGAATATTTATAGATATTGATTATAATAGGACAGTTGAAGCTTTTGTTAAGCTATCTGGAAAGGAAGAAACACGACAGATATATTCAAAAGCTAAGCAAATTCCAATTTTCGATTTGCTAGAAACTGGCAAGATCTCAAAGGCAGACTTTCTAAATGAACTCAAAATTATAACACTCGCTCCAAATGCAACTGAGGATGAATTGCTCCATGCTTGGTGTGCAATGCTAGGGGATATCAGAGTTGAAAGAGTTGAGCTCCTACGAGAGCTTAGAAAAGAAAAAAGAATATTTATGCTTTCAAATATTAATGAAATTCATGAAGTATTTGCAGATGAATATTTAAAAAAAAGAGAGGACATAAAAGATTTTTATTCCCTTTTTGAAAAAGTCTATTTTTCTCATATAATTGGACATCGTAAACCAAATAAAGAATCTTTTGAAATAGTCATTAATGAAAATGGACTTGATCCTAAAAAGACACTATTTATTGACGATTCGCCTCAGCATCTTGAAGGGGCACTTGTTTGTGGTCTTAGTACCCACTTGCTGACACCACCGAATTCTTTGATTGTATCTTAGCAAGAATCTTTTTTTCTAAAGCATCTTGAACACTTGAATAGAATGAATCGAAGTCTGGGTTATAAATATCGTCACCTTTTTTTATCAATTCAAATGAGTTACCAACTCTTTTAACAAGTATTCTTTGGTCTACTGAACCAGCCTTTCTGATAACAAATGGTTTACCCTCTTTGATTAAGTTAAGTAGATCTTTAACTCCACCTTTAGATCTATCATAGGTCACAACTTTATTTAGATCCAATGCACTTAAATCTGTTTCTAGTTCACCGTAAAGAACAACTTCTGGTATTTCTTCACCAATAACACCTTCAAAATTTCTATTTGGAATAGAGTTTATTTCAATACCTTGTAGGTTTACTGTATCACCACGAATATTCTTATAAGCATAACCTTTGCTATAGCTAGGAGCTGATGCATTTTTTTCACTACTTTCTGGAGTTCTTGTGTTTTCATAGCCTTGGCCAGTTCCAAAATTTGAGTCCGAATACATCTCATCTGCGATCATTTCATCAATGTCTGAGTTAGAACTAAGATCATATCCATTCTGATCATAATCTTGATCTGTACTTGAATTGTCCTTTAGAATATTTTTTACTTTATCTAAATTCTGCTGTGATTTGTTTAATAACTCTTTGGCTTTTTGTAAAGATGAAGAAGCGTTAGAATCAGAAGCATAATTATTATTGTTCTTCTTCGCTCTTTTTATCTTTTTTGCTAGTTCTTTATAGAAAGTATTCATCTGTTGTGATTTTCTATTTTCATCTTCTGTATAGGCACTTGCTGAATAAGAATTGTAGTCTATCGTGTTACTAACTGGGTTGTAATTTGTGGAACCTTGACTAATAGAAGCCGGACTTCTATTAGTATTCGTTTTTCCCATCGACTTACGAATCCTCTTGTCGCTATTATTCTTTTTTGTCGTAACCTTTGCTATAGGCTTGTTATTGACTTGCTTTTTATCTATTTGTTCAGTAGTAGCAACTTGTTCTTTTACTTGTTGTGTTTCTATCTCTTCTTCTGAGGCAATAAACTGAGAAATTATTGCTGGAGGTCTTGAGTTTGAAAGAAGAGTTTCTCTTCTTGTGTTAGTGTTACTAGCATGGTTGTCAGTTGAATTATTATTACTATTTTTAGCTAGAACTTCTTTTTCTTGTTCTATTATTTTTTTGTATGATTCTAAGTAAAGACAATCTTCTGAGTACGTATCTGAATTACATCCCATCTTTTCTAGACCATCTTCGATAGAAGAAACTTGTTTAGGGATGAATGCACATATCCTTTCTCTAACCGATTGGAAGCTTGAGTGATAACTTTTTTGTGCAATTTCTGTATGATTTAACCTTTGTTGAGATTTTGGTAGTGAGTCATTCATTTTATCTAAATGTTCAGAGATATTTCGGTTGTCTTTTTTTTCACATAGATAACTTATGTATTGAGATTGAGACACGTTTGTTTCGTCCTCATGTGCCCTTAAAATTTTCTTTGATTTCTTGTATGAAAGTACAGAATTATCCTTTTCTGCAATACATAGTGACGCTACTGCCTTTTCATAAGTCTCATTACATTTGCGGGATAGTTTATTAGCTAACTCCTCTTTTGACTTTGTACTGTTTATTAAACTATTTGGAAGATTACTCAGTTCTGATTGTGAGAAAGAATTCTTGTTTAATAACTCTCTGTAATAAGGACTTGATAACAAGATACTTACATCCTCGTGCTCTTGCATCTTCTCGAGTTTAGTTTTTAATGTTTCAGTTGAGTTATTAAGGAAATTGATATTTGTTAAGTGTTTTGCTAGTCTTATTCCATTTACGGAGTTAGTAATTGCAAGAGCAATGCTATCTTGTAGTCCACAAGTTGGCTTAAAATCTGGATTATAAAAGAGACTTTTTTTATTAGTTTTATGTTCTTTATACATACCACTGATTGATTTATTGAAACTACTATGTAATTTTTCAATATTAAAACTCGAATCATTTTTTATCAAGCTATACAAAGAGTTGTTCTTACACGTGCTCTTGAATTGTTTTGTCAGGCTTGAAATATTACAAGCCTTTATAGGTGAGGAGTATCCTGTTGATGATAGTGAAAGTATATCCATTGCAATGGAAGTTAGATTCTTTTTTAGCTGTTTAAAAGCCTCTTCGGCAACTTCTGTATTTATTGATTCAATATTCTCATTTTTGTTAGATTTAAAGACATCTTGGTATTTGTCATTAACTTTATTGCAGTCACAAGACTTATCCAGTTTGGATTTTAGGCATTGCTTGATACTGAAGTCATCAGCAGTTTTAATCTCAGGTACTAAAGCTTGTTTTTTACAATCAGCAATTGCATGAGAAGAAAGTATGAATAGTGAAATTAGAGTTTTTACTATAATTGGCTACCTCTTTTTGCACCAAATTCATCCTCTAAAATTGCAGCAACATCAAGTAGTTCATCTTTATCACCTTTACCTTGTTTTATCCACGAGTCGACCCAGTCAACGATAGTTTCTTTCTTACCATCAACAATATCATAGGCGTTAAAGTCAACATCTCCATCTTCAAAATTAAAAAAGTATTCCTCATATGTTTCATTTAAACTCAAGGCAAGTAGTCTTTTAAAAATATGTTGTGATGGATAAATCCTTGTTGTTATTTTTAACTGAGGACATTTTAGTTGATTTTTGTATTTGTTTAGGAATGAATTAAAGTATTTAGGGAAGTCTTTATCACTTCCAGAGTAACCTAAATACTCCTTCATTGTGTCTTTCCATTTTGGAACTTCTAATCCATTAGACTGAGCACTCAAAATATCATAGCAAAGTTGCTTAGTTACTTCCTTTATCTTCTCATCACTAATCGCAGTTCCCATCTTTAAGATATCCGACAACCCAGAGTTAGTACTTGTTAGAGATTTAACATTACAGTTCGCTCCATTAGAAGCACTATCGTTTCTAGCAAATGAGATACTACTTACTAGGACTGTTATTAAAATAACTATTGTTTTCATAAATAAAAAATCCTTTGTTACACGTAACTTTTCGGAATCGTTAAAATAAACTTTATTATTTAGGAAGGCTTTAGTTATCAGAACTTGAAAGAAAATAAAATTTGTATATAATTATTATCGTATTAGCAATCCAGGAGGGAATATGAGTCTAAAATTTTCTGTAAAAATAATTTCATTGATAACATTAGTCAGCTTTTGGGCAATCGCTTACTCGCAACAATTATAATATACTATTCCTCGAATATTTAAAAAATCGAGGAATTATGTATACCAATTACGTCAATTACTTAAATTCAGTTAAAGATCTTCAATCTGCAATCTCAGTTTTACACTGGGATATGGAAACTAAAATGCCAAGTGGAGGAGCGAGTGCGCGTGGCCGTCAACTTGCTACTTTATCTTCTATTCTCCATGAAAAGCTTACCTCTAGTGAATACGAAAAAATTCTTAATAGTTTAAGAAATGATTCTTCGTTAGATGATCATCAACTAAGAAATGTAACTGAGTCTATAAAAAGTTTTGAAAGATCAAAGAAGTATTCAACTGAGTTTGTTCACAGGCAATCTATATTAGAGAATAAAGGTGTGAACTCGTGGAAGCATGCTAAAGAGAATAATGATTTTGATTCGTATGCTAAAGATCTTGAAAATATAATTAATTTAAGAAAAGAAGAAGCAGATATTCTTGGATACGAAGGTCATATCTATAATGCATTTATTGATAAATTTGAACCGGAGACCACTGTTGTTGATATAGATAAAGCTTTTGAGGGAGTTAAGAAGGATTTAAAACCTTTGATGGATAAAGTCATTTCTAGTCAAAAACAGGAGCATAGTTTTATATATGCTGATTATGATGTAGATAAACAGTGGGAATTTGGGCTAATACTTTTAGAGCAGATGGGATATAAATTTGAAAATGGAAGACTGGATAAATCTTCACATCCATTTTCTACTAACTTTGGTCCAGAAGATTGCAGAATAACAACTAGAGTTATTAAGGATAATTTTTTTGAGATGATAAGCTCTAGTGTTCATGAAGGTGGGCATGCTTTATATGAACAAGGTTTATCCAAAGATCATTATGGTCTACCTCAAGGGAGCTCAAATAGTTATGCTTTACACGAATCTCAAAGTCGGTTCTGGGAAAAAAATATAGCAATGTCTCGTCCTTACTGGGAGCTAAATTATCCGAAACTAATTGATCTATTCCCTGAGCAGTTTGCGAATATTTCATTTGATGAATTTTTCAGTGCTATTAATCATGTAAAACCAAGTTTAATAAGAACTGGAGCTGATGAGGTGACTTATCATTTCCATGTATTAATACGTTATGAAATTGAAAAAATGATACTGACTGATCAAGTTACAGTAAAGGAGTTACCTGAGCTGTGGAATTCTCTTTATAAAAAATATTTAGGAATTGATGTTCCAAATAATACTTTGGGAGTATTGCAAGATGTTCACTGGTCTGATGGAGCATTTGGTTATTTCCCTACATATTCACTTGGTAGTTTCTATGCAGCTCAGTGGAGTAATAGTATCAAAGGAAGTACTGATGATCATGACGAGAAAATCCGCTCAGGAAACTTTGGTTTTGTAGGTGAGTGGTTAAAGGAGAATGTTTATGACTTGGGTAAAATATATTCTCCAAAAGAAATTGCTATTAAGGCCACTGGTGAAGAACTTAATATTGAACATTATTTAAACTATATTAAGACCAAGTATAATGTTTAATAATTTTCATTTAGAGTATCTTGCTGTATAAATAAAGAAAATCCGTATAAGTGGAATTAGGTTAAACTCCTAAGCTGTCCCGCAACTGTAGTTCGCTAGCAATAAGCGATAAGCCAGATACATTTATACACTTATGGACCCGAGGAGGAACAATGAAAATCTTTAGTACGATAAGTGTCTTATCATTAATTTCAACGCCATTATTAGCTTCAAAACTTGATCCTGTTATTTATTCTGTGAAGAATGAATCAAGCTCAAGTATGCTAGCTAGTTCACATTATGTTTTAAATCAAAAACAAATAGAACAGTTTCATTCAAATGATGTTTTAGAGTTACTTAAAACAATACCAGGTATTTATGTTGCTCAAACTGGTGGAGCTGGGTCTCAGGTTAGTATTAGTGTTAGGGGGAGTGAATCAAGTCAGGTACTTGTTCTAATTGATGGAATTAAAGTTAATGATTCTTCTGAGAGTTCAAGAAAGTTTAATATGCCTTCACTTAGTTCATTAGATATTGAGAGGATCGAAGTTTTAAAAGGTGCTCAATCTGTACAATTTGGGTCTAATGCTCAAGGTGGAGTGATTAGTATTATTACTAAGAAATCAACTAAGCATGGTGGTAAAGTAAAGCTGAATTTAGGGGCTCAAAAGGGTATCTCTAACTCTATCTCAGTTTATAAGGACTCAAGTGTTTTATATCTAGATGCTTTTTATAATGAAGAGCAAGAAGTATCAGCTCAAGAAGTAGGAAGTGAAAAAGATCTAAGTTTGAATAAAGGTGCTACGCTGAATTACTCTAAAGTTTTTAGTAGCTTTGAGATGAACTGGAAGTTGAAAGTACTAGATAGTTTTGCTGAAACAGATGGTTTTGGAAAAGATGATTTAGGTGCTTATAATAAGTCTGTTCAACAAATTTACTCTCAGCAAATTTCTAAATCTTTTGGTGATGATTCGCTAATATATAATCTCTCTTTAAATAAGAATGATAGATATAATAAATATGATTACTCAGGTTATAAAATTGATAATTACTCAGGTCAAATGATTACAAATGAGTTTATTTATAAATTAGAAGGGAAGAAAATTAAATCAACTTTTGGACTTGCAAGTGAAATAGAAACATTTGAAAAAACTTCTATCTCAGAGAAGAAGGCCTCAATGGCAAGTGCATATTCTTTATTTTATATTCCGATGAATGATAAATTTGCTTCAATAGGTCTTAGAAATGATACACATGAAGAGTTTGGGAATCATCTCACTTATAGTTTTGGACTAGGGAAAAATTTTGAAGGGAGAAAGCAAATTAAGCTTCATTACGCTACAGGTTTTAAAGCTCCAACTCTTTATCAATTATACGTAGAGCAAGATGGATTTTATAAACCAGGTAATGAAAATCTACACCCAGAGACCTCTAGAAGTATTGATTTAACTTTTAGAAAAATGGGAAGACAAGTTTATTATGAAGCAACAATATTTGATACGCATACAGATGATAAAATTAGTGGTGATTCAAATAATGATTACAAAAATATAAACTCTGGCAGTGAAAGAGTATATGGTATTGAAACCGTAGTAGGTCATAATATGAACTATTTTACTTTTGAAAACTCTTTAAGTTTATATAAGTTCGACTTATCAGATAATAAAAGAGCTCTTAAGAGACCAGCGCAGAAAGTAAATATTAAAGCAGGGTACAAAATTTCTGATACGTCTTCACTTAATATAGATTGGTCTTGGATCTCTAGTCGATTTGACTTTGGTGAAAAGCATATGGCAGCATATGATATAACTAATATAAGTTATACTAAGTCTTTAAGTGAATGGGGAATCAAAGTAGGAGTTAAGAATCTATTTGATAGAGACTATGTTGAATCTGTAGGTTATAGCACTTATGGTTTTACAGGATACTTTGATTTATCAATGAAATATTAAATTAATGAAGTTTCGATTTATCAATTTCTGAAGAAACATATTTAACACAACATGAGTCAGAGTCTTCTGGCTCATGGCCTTCATGGTGATGAATTTCTTCAAATATGCTTTCTTGGAATTTCTCTTGGTTTTCGACATCAAGACCAAGGGCATCTGACAAAGTATCTGTAACATTTGGAGAAACGACTTTTACCTCAACACCAATTTGTTCCATTTGTGATGCATAAGCATAGGCCTTTTCTTCTTCAATGACTTCACATGAGAATAAAATTTCATTAGAATCTATTGAGATGACTTGAACTTTTTTGGCCATGATTGTAGTGTCCTTTAAACGTATTGGTATTTGAATCTTATAGGAAAGAAAAATGGAAATAAAGCAAATTCTTTATATTAATAAAACAAAATTTGTTTGTGATACAGTTGAAAAAATCTGTAAAACAGCTTCAATTGAATGTTATACACTAGAAGACTGTAATGATTTCGCCTATTTGATTAATGATCTAAGGCCACAAGCAGTAGTTATTGAGGATGAAACGTATAATTTGAGTAGAGATAGTTTTTGGTCTCAATTTGAAGAGTCTGAAATAAAGCCAGTTTCTATAATTATGGGTGAAGACATAGAGCAGAAGTTTGACCTTATTATGGATCTTCCACTAGATATGCAAACATTTACAACAGAACTTAAGAGTAAGCTTGCTGGGAATCTAAAAAACGACTAAGGTAATAATATGGATAAAGATAAACTTATTGTCATTTTTGGTATCTGTTTAACAATAGCGATGTTTGCGGTAACTGTTTATTTTAGAAGTGGCGTTTTTCGTTGATCTTTATTTTTTCCAATTGGTTTATTTGACCAATTTTTTGGTCCTATAAAAAAACAAGACAAATTTTTATCCTGAGCTTTCATAAGTCCATCTATTAATTCTTGATAATGTGTATTAATCCACTGTGCGGCAAAAAGACTTTCAGTTTGAACAATTAAATTTTTATCTTTCATTACAATTGGTTTAATTTTTTTAAACCATTGGCCATGAATCTCTTCGCCTAGAATAATATGAATCATCTCACTAGTAACTTGCCATGTATTACGTGCTTTTATAACAGGATTATCGTATGAGTCTTTTAAAATTTCTTTTAATTTACTATTGATACTTTTTTGTAAGCTCTGATAGTATTTTACTTTTTGGTTATTGTTTTTCATTAAGTTCCTAATTCGTTGGGGTGGTGATTATACGAATTGCTATAACAAATGACAATAACTATTTGATGTTAGGTTGGAAATCATTAAAAAAACTGACTCAACTCAACTACATTTTACTTGGATCGTCATGGGGCGCAAGAATAAAATCTTTGAGTCCAAGCTGATTAAAAATAAAATCTGGAATTCTTATTCTATAGAAAGTTCCGTTTTCATGGTGCTCGGTGTTTAAAACATTTGCGTTGGCTATAACTTTTGAATGAGCTTCTCCAGCTTGATATGGAATAAACAAATCATGATGAGCTTGCTTTTCTAAAAAGTAATTGATGATATATTCTCTTAGATCAAGCATATCTTCATCGTTAAGTGTGCTTACTAAAAAGCTAGCTTTAAGGTTTCGCATTGCAATCTTAGGTAAAAACGCATCAATTATTTTATCTTTTTTTGTAAAGACAACCATTTGATCTTTGTCTTTGATATCTAAGTCTTCTAAAACTTCCTGTGTCACTTCCAAGTGTTTTTTATAATTAGGATCACTAAGATCACATACAATAATTAAAAGTTCAGCTTCAAGTGCAGATTCTAGTGTTGTTTTGAAACCAGCAACTAGAGTGTTAGGTAAGTTTTGAATAAAGCCAACTGTATCAATTAGAATCATTGGAGGTTTTGAATCTGGATTTAGTGTTCTAAACGTTGAATCTAAAGTTGCAAAGAGCTTATCTTCGGCCAATACATTCACTTTACATAACTTATTCATAAGGCTTGATTTACCAGCGTTAGTATATCCAATAAGTGCTGCTGTAACTGCTTTGTTTTGTCTTTTCTTTCTTTGTTGCTCTCGACTTTTTGCAACATCGACTAGTTGTTTTTTCATGAATTCAATCTTTTCACGAATTATACGTCTATCTAGCTCTAACTGTTGCTCACCTTCACCTTTTAACCCAATACCACCTTTTTGTTTGGTAAAGTGAGTCCAAAGTGATTGTAAACGAGGAAGCATGTATTGAAGTCTTGAGATTTCGACTTGTAGTCTCGCTTCAGATGTTCTTGCATGGTGAGCGAAGATCTCTAGAATAACCATTGATCTATCAATGACTTCAAGGCCTGTAATATTTTTAATATTTCTTATTTGACTGGCTGTAAGTTCAAAGTCAAACACTAAAATTTTTGATCCTTCAGCTTTTGCTTCATTTGATATTTCTTCTAGCTTTCCAGTTCCAAGCATTGTTGCAGCTTCAAGAGAATTTTTATTTTGAATATAGTCTTCTCCAGCTTCAACACCAAGAGTTCTTAATAACTCTCTAAGTTCTCGAAGTGAAGCATTCGTTTTATGTGGAGTTTCATAACCCTCAAATTTTTCACATACTATACTAACAAGAGAAGCTTTCTTCCCAAGTTCTACTTTATATTCGTCAAAGTTCATTTATTAACCTCTATATTATCTAGAATTCGAGTTGTTCCTAATTGAAAGTTTCCTAATATAACAAAGTTATGATCAGTCTCTTTTGCTTCTTGGAATGATTCGTTGTTTCTAATTTCTAGATAATTAAACCTTTTATCATTAAGTTTTAGTCTCATCTCCATGATTGCTTCTTGGAGATTTTTTTCTTTTAAAGTATTTGCAACATCCTCTAAGGACTTGTTTAGTATGACAGCTTCATTTATTTGATCGTCTGTTAGATAGGAGTTTCTACTGCTCATTGCAAGCCCAGACTTTTCTCTGATAATTGGCATTCCAATTATCTCAACATCAAGCTTTTCTTGTTTAACCATCTTCTTTATTAAAAGGTATTGTTGATAATCTTTTTTTCCAAAATATGCTTTTGCTGGTTTTACTAGTTTAAAAAGTCTTTTGACTACAGTTGCGACTCCGTCAAAGTGTGTCGGCCTAAGTGATCCTTCAGAAACTTGATTTAACTCTTTTATGGAAATGTAATCATTAAATCCATCAGGATAAATAACTTTTTCATTTTCAGGAATAAAAAAGAATAGCTTCTTTCCTGGATATATTTTTAGCAAAGAGTTTGCTTTATTAATATCTTGTTCAATTGTTCGAGGATAGGAAGAAAGGTCCTCATCAGCAGAGAATTGAGTCGGATTTACAAAAATAGATAATATGGAGATTTCATTCTCTTTTAGTGATTGTTCAATAAGTGATAAATGACCAGAGTGTAAATGTCCCATTGTTGGAACAAACCCTATCTTGGCGTTATGGTTTTTATGAAAATCTATAAATGCTTCAGCATTAGTAATTATATTCGACATCTATTTTGTTTCACCTTGAATATAGTCAGCTAATTCTTTTTTAGATAATATTTTTTGATCTTTTATTTCACCATCTTTAATAAAGAAATACTCGTTTTCATTTTGTCCAAAACCTTGCATTTTAGAAGTAATTCCACTGTTAACTTTATTGCCGATTAAAAGGTCAACTGGCTTTCTTAGCCACTTCTTCTTAAATACAGATTCATCAGTGTCTGTTTCTGCTGCGAAACCAATAATCTTTTGGTTTTTCTTTTTGGCCATAACTGATGCTAGAATATCTGGAGCTGTAGTAATTTTAAGATGATCTACTAGTCCATCTTTTTTTAGCTTTCCATCTTTCATTTGGAATTCTATATCACTCATTGCTGCTGTTGAAATATAAACATCACAATTATCAAAATGTTCTGAAACAACCTTTTCCATCTCTCTAGTAGTATTTGCTTTTAGTATTACGATATTTGGTAAGTGAGTTAAGTAGTTGATTTTATCAGTAACGCTATAACCACATACAAGAACAACCTGGTCTCCAGATGCTAAATAGGCTTTTGCCAGTTCATATCCAGTAAGTCCACTTGAAGGATTTGTTATATATCTTACAGGGTCAAGAGGGCTCATAGTAGCGCCTGTTGTGATAAGAACCTTTCTCGTTGGCTTAGTAAAACTAATTGCTGGAATTATCTCAGCAATCATCTCTGGCTTAGGAAGTTTACCAAGGCCTTGATCACCACAAGCAAGTTCGCCTGATTCTGCAGGGTGTATAAATACATTTTCTAGTTCAGATAAGTACTTTAGATTTCTTTGAGTAGCTGGATGAGAAAGCATTTGCGAGTTCATAGCAGGAAAAATAATACAAGGCTTTTTTCCTAAGGCTAAAAATACACTTGAAATTAAATCGTCACACAGGCCAGCGCTAAATTTAGCAATTGTGTTTGCAGTCGCTGGAGCAATAACTAATTTATCGCACCACTTAACTAAGTCTATATGCAGTACTTTGTTATCTTTTGAGTAGACTTCTGTGTTGAAGTCGTCACTGGATAAATAGATAAATTGAGCCCCAAGATATTTGAATGCATTAGGGTTTATGAACTCACAGGCACCACGACTTACAAGTACACGTACGTAATGACCAGCCTTTGTTAGTGATCTACAAATATCAAGGGCACGGTATGCCGAAATAGAACCAGTTACGGCCAATAGAATATTCAAATTAACATTCCTCATTTAAATGAATTGTATGCGATTTCTGCCAGTGCGTTATGTACCAAACTTTGTTCCAATTGTATGGACGCATCTGGTCTAAATAGTGATTTTTTTTCTGAATATAAGTATTTATAGAGAATTTCGCCATTTCCACCTGTTATTAAGAGATTTGAAGGCCTTGTTTGAATTATAATTTCTTTTATTGGGGCTAAGTAAGAAATTATAGCACCCTGATGTATGGCAAGCTGTGTCGTATTTGGAAAATTAAAACTAAGCTTAGTATTTATAGTATCAGGAATAGCTAAATGACTTCCCTGAGAATAGCTCTTCTCAATAGTGTTTAGGCCTGGGAGAATATAACCTCCATTAAAGCCTTTAATATCTACGCTATCAATTGTGGTGAAAGTACCAGTATCAATAACAAGGTATGATTTATTCTCATGTCCATAACAATAATAACTGGCCACAAGTCTATCCAGTCCAATAGTTTCATTATAATTAACTGGCATATTTAGAAAATGGGCATTCTTAAAATAACTTTTTACATCCAGAGTAGTTAGTGGAAATTCTTCTTTCCTGTCAGTGACTGAAACCTTAATAAACTTTGTATTCAGTGTGGATAGATTATAGTTCTTCAATATTGATTTGAACTTATCAAACGGAAAGCTTGTAATGAGTTTTTTATCAACTGAAAAAAGTGCACATTTAGTTAACGTGTTACCTTGATCAATAGTAAGAATAAAATCAAATTGTGGAGTCATAATTTAACGATTCAAATATTGATTAATGAGATCTTTCTTTAAGGTATATAAATCTGCAATTGGCTCACAAAAACTTGGAGGATAGTCAGAGCCTAACTTTAATAAATCGTTAATTACTAGAACTTGGCCATCTACTTGATCGCCAGCTCCAATTCCTATTGTCGGAATAGTAAGTTCATTTGTTATATCAGCTGAGACAGACTTATCAATACATTCTAGAACAACACTAAAGCAACCTGCTTGTTCTAATTTTTTTGCTGTATCCATTAGTGTTTTTGCAGACTCATCATTTTTCCCATGTGTATAGTAACCACCTTGTTGATGCACTGACTGGGGAGTTAGCCCAATATGTCCCATAACTGGAATACCAATATGTGTTAGCCTTTCAATAAGCTCTAGTTGGTGAGGGAATGCTCCTTCTAGCTTAATGGCCTCACAGCCTGAAGTTTGGAATAACTTTGTTGCACTCTCTAAACCTTGCTCAACAGTATTGTAAGATCCAAATGGTAGATCACCAATAACAAATTTATTTTTAGCTCCACGTTTAACAGCACTTGTGAAGATAATCATCTCCTCAATTGAAACTGAAACCGTCGTTTCATAACCAAGAATAACATTTCCTAAGCTATCTCCAACAAGAATTAAGTCTAAGTTTGTCTCATCCAAAAGTTTTGCTGTTTGATAGTCATAACAAGTAAGCATATTTAAAATTTTGTTTTCTTGCTGTTTTTTAAAACTTCTAATCTTTCTTGTATTTAGTTTTTTCATTTTCGTTCCTAGAATAAGTCATCTTTTAATTGATTGTGAACTTGAGTTAGTTCTTCATTTTGCCAAAACTTTAAAATATTTGATCTTGTTAAATTTATATCGACGTTTGAGAGTTGTCTGTTAAATTCACCAGAGTTGATATGGTTGTATATATCATTTAATTTCTTTTTATAATTATCATCAAATAAAACTGACTTACCAATTTCTGATCCAATCAAAGCATTTGGACTAATGAGATCAAAGAACTTTTCTGGCCCAATTTTAATTAATGTATCAGCAATAAGTTTTACTTCATACCAACATTCAAAGTAAGCAACTTCTTTTGAGATCCCACTTTGTCTGAGTTGATTGTAGCTATAGAGAGCTGCGTAGGGAAGTGAGGAGCATAATAAGCTTTGCTCTGAGAACAGATCCGCTTTAGTTTCATCTTCAATAGTAGCTTCATGAAGAGATGATAATCCTAGATCACTACCAAGTGATAAATAAAAATTTTTCTTTTGAATTTCTTTTAATCCTTCGAAGCTATATACGCCACCATTTTTACCTTTTATTTCAAATTGGTAACGAAGTTCACTTGCGATGGCCTTAGGAGCTAGAAGTATATGATTATGATTTTCTAGTTCGACTAAAACGTTATCGTAAACTAATGCGAAACCATGAGCGTAGATAAAACTAGCTTTGGAGTTTATTTTAGAAATATTTTTTACAATATCACTGTGAGTATCATCTGGTGTAAGAATTGCGTATGAGTCATAGCTATGATCGCTTGTGTAGTCAAAATGTTGAAAGTTCATTTGCTCACAGAGCTCAATGGAGGATGAGTTGGGTCTTAGGCCAACACTTATTTTCCATCCCGAATCTCTAAGGTTTAGTGCCCATGCTTTCGCCTGATTACCAAAGCCAATAATTGCTAATTCTTTAGTCATAACTTCTTCTTAATTGTGATTGAATTCATAGCGTTAGTACCATGACATATTCCGTGAATCAATGTATTATAAGCTTAATAAAGGTGAATGTAAGAAAAATTATGAAAGACGAATATCAAAACCCAGCATTCTTATATGGAGAGTCTATTTTTACTACTATGAGAGTAGAAAATGGCACCCTTATAGACAAAAAAGTTCACATTGATAAACTTATTTGTGATGCAAAGGGTTACTATAACTTGCTTTCCACAGAAGCCATTTATCAAAAAATAAATGAATTAGATCTTTCTTTTGTTTCTTCTGGCGCTCTTAGGCTAACAATATCTGCACCTAGTAGGGACTCTCTTTTGGGGAAGTTTGATGACAATGAGTTAACTGTTTCGACTCATTTTAGAGAACTAGACTTATCAGTTCAAAAATCTGTAAAATTAAAATTAGTAAAAAGAGTTCAAGATGAAATTATGTGTCAGTTTAAGGTTGGCTCATATGGAAAAGAATTATTTGCTAAAAGACTTGCCATGAAAGATGGTTTTGATGATGTTCTTTTTTATGGTGAAGATAAAGTATTTGAAACAAGTACTGCAAATATTTTTTTTAGAAAAGGTGATAACTTATTTACACCAAAGTCTGGGGTTTATAAGGGACTAACAAGGAAGAAAATTTTAGAGCAAAGGAATGCAACTGAAACTTCCATATTGGTTTCGGATCTAAATACATATGATGATATATTTTTGTGTAATAGTCTTTATGAAAAAATAAGTGTTGTTGAAATAAAATAAGGTAACAGATGACAAAAGAACTTAAAGTTAAATGCCCACATTGTGAATCTGAGTTTAATTATTATAGCTCTGAGTTTAGACCTTTTTGCCAAGAGAAGTGTAAAATGGTTGATCTTGGTCACTGGTTTGATGAGTCATATACTGTTGCCGGAAAAAATAATACAGTTTATATTGAAGAGCCTGCAGTATTAGGCCAACTTGATGAAAATGGATTTTTAATCGATGAAGATAACTAAAAAACTTTTAAAAGAATTGCAAGACTTTGCTCAAGATGTTTCTTATGAAGCGGGTGAAATTTTATTAAAATATCAAAAGAAAAGGCATGAGCTAATTGTTAGTTCTAAGGGAACGGAAGGTATTGCTTCAGAAGCAGATGAGGCTTCAGAAGATTATATTTTAAATACAATTAAAAATCAGTATCCAGAACATACAATTTTATCAGAAGAAGATTTTTCAAAGAATAGAAAAACAACTTACAAAAAAGCTGAAGCTAGTGAGTTTTGCTGGGTTGTTGACCCTCTTGATGGGACGAATAATTTTGTAAATGGAATTCCAATTTATGCTGTCTCAATTGCTCTTTTAAATAAAGGAAAGCCAATTGTAGGAGTCGTTTATAATCCAACAAGTGGAGAGTGTTTTTTTGCCTCAAAGGGACAGGGGGCACACCTGATTGACTTTAGAATCAACCCTTTTAAAAAATACTCATTAATTATTGATAGCAACGAAAAAGAAATGAGAGATTGTATTTTTTCTCCAGCTCCAAGTTATGCTGAAGATAAAAGCTTTGATCAACAACTATCAGTATTCAAAAAAAATATTCTTGGTTGCCGAGCTGTTAGAAGACTAGGCTCAGCAGCTTTGGAGTTATGTTATGTGGCCAATGGTAATTTTGATGGTTATTGGGAAAAAAATTTAAAACCTTGGGATGTTGCTGCAGCTGGACTTATTTGTATTGAAGCTAAAATTGAATTAACCGACTTTGACGGTAAGAGATACACCCCGTTCGATAAATCCTTTTTAGCCGCAGCTATGCCTCTTCATAGTAAAATTTTAGGTAAAATCACTGGTTAGTTCTTAAAGAAACTTAACAAAAGTAAAAAAATGCAGAAAAAAGCTCTCCTTATTAGTATCGTTTGCAAAAATTACTATAAATCCCTATAATTATAAGGAATGGTTTAAAACCAATGCGTTCCATGGAGGGGATGAGTGGACTCTATAGTAAATTATTTAGATAAATATTCAGATTTAATTTTCGAATTTCAAATCGGTTTTCTTATTATCATACTTTCAGTTTTTGTGTGGGTTTGGTACTACAATAGAAAGAAGTATAATCACTTAAAACATCAAATCCCAGCTAGTGTTGTGAAGAGTTATTTAGATTCTATTATACAGAACTCAACAGCTTTAAAGTCTTCTCTTTTTAGAGGAGGAGGATTGGATGTAGACCCTTCAAGTGTACCTTCGGTTATGCCACTTGAAGATTTACCTGGTTCTACAGCAGTAAATGTTGGTGGAGCTACAGGTGGAGATGATGCTGCACTTAGAGCGCAGATTGCTGGTTTACAAGCACAACTTGCTGAAAAAAATTCTATTGTAACGGATCTAGAATCAAAGAATGCTGAACTAGAAGGAATTGTTAAACAAAAGCAAGAAAGAATAGAAGAGCTTGAGAAGTTATTAGCTGAAGCACAAGCAAATGCTGGAAGTGATGAAGGTGGAGGAGCAGACCCTGCTGTAGTTGAAGCTCTTACAAAAGAGCGTGATGAACTAAAAGAAGAATTACAACAATACGATATCATCTCAAATGATATTGCAGATATGAAAAGACTTAAGCAAGAAAACGAACAGCTTAAAAAAGCTCTTGCTGATGCTGGTGGAGAAGCACCTGCAGCAGCTGAGGCAGCTCCACCAGCACAAGAAGCACCTGAGGCTGAAGCTCAAGCCGCTGCAGCAGTGGAGGAGCCTGTAGCTGAAGAAGCTCCAACTGAAGCACCAACTGAGGCTGTAGCTGAGCAAGAGCCTGCTCCAGTTGAAGAGCCAGCAGCTGAAGCAGCTCCTGAGCCAGTAGAGGCAGCAGCGTCAACAGAAGAAGGTGATGATAAATCTCCAGAAGATCTTTTAAGTGAATTTGAAAAAATGCTTGGATAAAAAATAATATAAAAATAAACTGCTAAGGAAACTGCAAATTAATTCCTTAGCAAAGTTGGTAAAAATGAAATCTCTTCTAATCCTTTTTGTCGCAATAGTTGCGTCTAATTCTTTTGCTGCTACAGTAAAAAAACTACCTTTAAAAAAAGAGACAAAAAAAGTTGTTCTTGATAAACCTATTCCTAAGGCTATTTTAAATCATCCTTTATATAAGGATTATACTAAAAAATATAAATCTAAAAAAGCTGTTCAAAACTTAAAAGCTAAAACAATAAAACTTAAACAAAAAGCTGTGCCTCTTTTAACTTATGTAATGAAATCTAAAAACTTTCCTGATAAAAATAGATGGGTTGCAACTTTTCTACTTGGAAGAATTATGGGAGTTAAGTCAGCTGCATATCTATCAAAGTTTGCTTTCCATCCAAACTGGATGATGAGATTAGCTAGTTTAAAATCATTATTGGCCTTAAAGCAAACGAAATACAAAGGTGTTTATACTAGATTGTTAAAAGATAAAGCGATGATAGTTAGACTCCAGGCTTTAGAAAATATACGTCAATTAAAATTGAAAGAACTCGCTCCATATGTTTGGGCCATGCTTTATAATAAAGATAATTACTCTGGATCTGATGGTTCGAGAAAACGTGGTGAAATAATAAGAACTATTATTAAAACAACAGGGGAGCTAGGTTTTAACAAAGCAAAAAAGCCAATGCTTAGTATGATTCAAAAAAAGCGCTATCAAGATATTCATGATGAGCTTGACTACGCTCTTACCAAAGTAACTGGAAAAAAATCGCCTGATGGGAATTTAATTCTAAAAAAGCACTTTTGGAAAGCTCAGGCGACTAAAGACCTAACTATATAATTATTACTATATTAAGCTTAAGGATTGCTTAATTTTGTGCTGCGCGTATAATTCAGTCACTAGATAACTTACTAAGTAGTGGATTGAAATGTTGAGAATACTAACAGTATTAATATTTATAATGATTTCAGGTAGTTCTATGGCCATTGAAGATAATTCAAGGCTTTTAACAGAATCCTATTGTAGAAACTTAACCTCAGAAAAAATTGAAAATTTTTATAAAAATCAGCCAAAGCATGCTTCAGCATATGACTACTTAAGTCTCGCGCTAGAGTCTAATATTTATAATTCATGTAAGCTAGCTTCATATAGTGGTTTAACTCAAAGCAGATATGAATATCGATCCCCATTTGTTTGCCTAAAAAGAGATAAATCTAGTTATGGCTTTAATATAGCAAATCAAGTGCATATCGATGTGTATTTTAATTTCTGGTTTAAGTCTCATATTTCAGACAATGAACTACCAGAAAAAAATTATATCACAGATATTTCAGAAGGGATTTCATTTGATACTTATATCTTATCAAATTTTAGCCATTTGCACTTATCTACATTTACACAATTAAATCCACTTGATGGAAGGCATGCTGTTTATATTGAAAATGATCGTTATGGTAAAAGAAAATTTAATAATTTAATTTGTTTTAACGTAAACGAACTAACAAAAAAATAAATTAAAAATCTTCTAGTTCTTCTTTTTCTCTTGCCTTATCAAGCTCTTTTAATTTTGTGTCAATCTCAATAAGTTTACCTATTCTGTAGAGTAGGGTCTTCTCTTGAATACCATCAGGTTGCTTTTCCTTCCACCCTTGAAGAAAGTCATGCTCTATCCTCTGGCGCTTATAGACAGTGACTTTTGTAACTTTCCTTCCATAGCTATAACCTTCAGCTACATTAACTAGCAACTTGAACTCAGCAGCTTTAATAGCATCACTATTACCGAAAGAGTCTGTGAAGTTTACTTGCAGAGTGTTGTCCATCCATCTTGTTTTTATCTTTCCCGACTCTTGATTTTGATAAGAAATATCGTACCTTTTCATTACTTGAATAACCGCTTGCCAAGTTTGATTGTAATCAGCGACATATATCTCGGAAGGGATTTCTAACTCCTCCGTAATTAATTTAAACTTCTCATATGAAGCACATGAGCCTAATAAAAGGATACTAAGAAAGATAACTGAAAGTTTATTCATCATGCTTTAATTTTATCAATAACAAGTGGAAAATTAAATAGATAATCCAAAGAGGCAAAATAGTTGCGAAACCTAGTTTTTGATAAATAGTAGCTGGACGTAGGGGCAAGTTAACACTTAAGTCCAAATTGCCAGTCTGTAGAACTCCTAGTCTTTTTGACTCGCTCCCATCTGGGAAGATAACTGATGAAATACCAGTATTAGTTGATCTTATAATGGGAAGGTTAAACTCCAAAGCTCTCCACTTGGCCAAAAACAGATGCTGTTCAGGCTCCATCGTATCCCCATACCATGAATCATTTGTTAGGTTGATCATTGCATGTGGTCTTTGTTCTAAGCTATTTAAGTAAGTTCGTATAAACTCAGGTTTTAATAGTTCATAACAAATTGTAGTAATTAGTTTATGACCAGAAGATAAACTAAATAAAGTAAACTTATCGCCCTCTGAGAAAAAAGAAATATTATCTATATGCTCACTAAGAAACTTATTAACAGTTGTTCCAAATGGAAGAGTCTCCCCAAAAGGAATTAAAATTTGTTTATGATAACTATTTTTAAGTCTACCTAGTTTAGAGACTTGAAAAGCAGTATTATATTCTGTCTTAAACAAAGACTTATTGTGATCATTATTCTTTATATTATATCCACCAACAAGCATTTCTGAGTTTTGAGCTAGGGCCACTTCGTTAAATACAGAAGGAGTGAATGATAAACTAATATTATCTTTATTAGTTCTTATCGCAAAAGGATAGGCTGTCTCTGGCCATATAATTAAGTCTAGTTTCTTATTATCAACTTCAAATTTTTCGAGTGATAGATTTCGGTACCTTTCGATAACTTGTGCTGTAGATGCGTAGCCACCTTGTTCAGAGTCCATTTTTAAAAAGTTACTAATATTGGCTTGGACTAATCTGATATTCAAAGGGTTTGTTTTTAAATCAAAAGAATTTCCGATTATTGGATTCAGAATAATAAATAAAAGAATTGAAACAAAGTTGAACTTAGAATATTTGCTATTCCTAATTAAGTTTAAAACTTCAAAAACTAATAAATAACTAAAAAATGAATATATTGGAAGTCCAGCTATATTAGCAAAGCCCAAGTATTGGCCAATAATAACCCACGACTGTCCAAGCATAACGTCAAATTGCTGTGGAATAATATATTCGAATAAAGTCAAAAATGCACTTAAACTAAAAGAGTATAGTCCTGTCTCAGGGTGTTTTAAGAATGGTAATTTACCAGTTAAATAATGAATGACAAATATTGCGGCCCAAAGATGTGGAGTGATTATTAAGGTAAATAGTGAGCTTATAAGGCCAGCTACAGGGTAGGGAAGAGCTCCAAACTCTACAAGAGTATCTGCTATCCAGTAAAATCCAAACATATTGAATGTAAAGTTAAAGGCAAGTAAGTGGAGAACTTTTGTTTTTAGCTTATCTGTACTGAGTACAAAGTAAAAAAGAATGATTGTTCCAATAATTGGAGTTATTAACAGACTTTTAGCTAAGACAGAAGGGTAGCCTAGTGCGAATAGGACTCCTGCTAAAAGTGAAAAAGCATATGGTTTAAATTTTTCCATATGCTGATTCTAATTGAAAATATCTTAATCGAATATAATTATTTTGTAGCTACGTTTCTTCCTTTAGAGAATAATTTTCCGTGTACGTGTGAAGCGATATCTAGAGCTCTTGCTGCATCTAGCTTTCCACCACCAAGAACCTTACCTTTAAGCTTCTTTGTTTTAAGTGAAGAGCTGATGATGATATTTCTTACTTGGTGAAAGTTGAATTCTGGAAACTGAGACTTAACTAATGCTGCTACTCCTGTAACAAATGCTGTTGCTTGAGAAGTTCCAGTCATATAACCAGCTCCGTTTCCTGGGATTGCTGATTTGATTCTATAACCAGGAGCTGCGATATCTACTGATTTTGTTCCCCAGTTTGAAGCTGAGATTAACTTGTTTGATTCGTCATGAGCACCAACAGTGATGATATTTGATAATCCGTAACTTGCTGGGTAGTAAGCATTTTTCTTTCTATCGATATTTGATTTTTCATTTCCAGCTGCTGCAATTACTAAAATACCTTTCTTTTCAGCTTTCTTTAAAACTTTTAACTCAGCTGCACTTGGCTCTGGTCCACCACCTGAATAATTGATGATATCTACACCTTGATCAACAGCATACTCTAAAGCTTTAATTGTAGAGTTTAAATTCGCTTGTCCTGATGCTTGTGGGTTGTAATATTTTAAAGCTAAGATTTTTACTTCTGGAAAGATACTTTTTACGATACCAGCAACATGAGTTCCATGTCCGTGAGTATCATTAGGAGTCATAGTTGCTCTTTTAGTAGAAAAGTCTACTCCATAACTCTTAGCACTTAATGATCCTTTAGTTGTAATTAGGTTATCTTTTAAAAATGGGTGATTGAATTGAATTCCTGTATCAACTACAGCAACTACAATATCTTTTTTCTTTTGGAACTTTTCCCAAGAAGTTTTCAGATTGATTGATGATTTTTTGTAACTTGGGTCAATTCCCCAGCTTGTGAATCTATTTACTAGGTGGTTCTTTGAGTAAAATGAAGAAGTTGTCTTCTTAACAGATACAACACTTTTTTTGCTTGATGCTTTAGTTGACTTTGCTTGGATTGCTGGAGCGATAGCTAGAGCTGCAGTAAGTGCTAAAGTCAATTTTAAGTTCATTTTCATCATAGTCATTTCCCAGTCGCTAAGTAGTTTCTCACATATATTTAAGCAAGTAGCTTGCCACCTTTTAAATTGTAAAAATGATATGATTTCAGCTGGTTGAGGAATTAGAAGTGTCTAAATTTTAGACGTGTTGAAAATTTAAACACTTTTTTCATTTGTAATGAGTAATATAACGGGGGGAGAAAAAAAGCCCTCTATATAATAGAGGGCTAAGTATCTGTAAATATTATTTGTTTTATCTGTTATGCTCTTCTATTAAATCTGTGTTGAGCTTCTCTTTCTTTTTCCTCAGCTACTTCTAAGCAAAACTCAGCCCAAGGTTGAGTCTTTAAACGTTTTTCACTGATATCTTCACCAGATTCGATACAAATTCCATAAACGCCTTCCTCAACTCTTTCTAGAGCAGCATCGATACGTCTAAGCTTAGTCATCTCTTTTTCTCTAATACTAAATGAAATTTGTTGATTAACTGTATTGTTAGCTAGATCAGCTTCGTCAGCTAAGTCATCAGAATTAATCTGTAAGTCTTCAAGATTATTAAGTACACCACTATTTAAGATTTTATTTCTAGCTTCTAGAAGCTGTGCTTTAAAAAATTCTACTTTTTTACTATCCATGATCATTTCCTCCTTGACCGACTATCTACTTCGACGTTTTAGCTAATCAACTTAACTAAAATCTCCATGAAGCTTATAAATTTTAACGCATAAGTATACTTAAGAGCAAGTACCTAATGAAATCGGCAATTATGTGTAAGTTTTTGTTTGATTCACTGATAGTGCATTATTTGACAGAGTTGGTCGCCAATTCATATTATTTTAGTAGTGTTAAGTTTTAGTTAAGAGGCCAATTATTATAAAAATAAGCTTTTTTATATTCATTCCGATTTTAGCGGGGCTATTAGGCTGTGGTAAAAAAGTGGAAAAAGAACCGACAGTGTATACTCCGGATGATATTCGCGGTGACAGGGATGGCCGTGTTGTTGATAATGATTCAGTTAGTAAGTTTATTGCTGCTCAAGAAGTTGAGTGTAAAGATGAGCTTAACTGTCCTGAGAATATTGCAAAGTTAGTAATTATTGACAGGCAAAGAGTTAGTTTTTGTACAGGCTCTCTTATTGGAAAGGATAAGATTTTAACAAGTGCGAGTTGTCTTCCAAGATCACTTAGAGTTTCAAATATTAGTTGTAATAATAGTATATTTGCAATCTTTCCAAAATCCGCCTCAAGGCCAGTTCAAAGAATCGGGTGTTCAACAGTTATCTCTAGTGATTCTGCAGATGTTCCAGATCCAGCATTATTGAAGTCTGATTTTGCATTTTTGAAGTTAAATAAGCCTGTGGATAGGAACTCACTTTTTGTTTCTAGAAGAGGACTTGCTCAAAAAAATGATTATCATTCGTATAAAGTTGATTATCTTGATGATTTTATGGGAGAGATTGTTAAGTCAAAATGTCAGCCATTTTATAATTCATTTGCAAACCCATTCTCAACATCTAAGTACTCACCTTTGGTAACTGTTAGTGACTGCGAGCATGCTCAAGGTAATTCTGGAGCACCGGTTTTAAATTATAGAGGATTTGTAGTAGGTATTTTTAGTGAAAAAATGGATAAAAAAACGGAATCATTAATTATAAATAGAAATGTTCTTAGTGAGCCTATGGCCAAGATACACCATGTTTCAAATACAAGCTGTATTAGATTTCCAATATCAAAAAGTAAATACTCAATGAAGATTAATAAAGAATGCTTTAAAGATATTGATATCTCTTTATTGGATCAATTAAGAAGAAAAATCTTATCTAGTACTGAGATACATTTGAAAAATATGATTTCTATTAAAAGAGAAATTGAAGAACCAGTTAAATACTTCAAATGGAAAATTAAGTTTTATGCTAACTCTATGGCAACGACTTTCGAGCCTCATATTGAAAAGCCAAAATGTTTTTTTAATCTAAAATCATGGATTAGAGAGTTTTCTGGCAGATTTGGAAGACTTAAAACTTGGGTGAGAAAAGATATTGAACTTCCTCACTATATTCTAAATACTAAGCTCAATAGAGTACTACAACCACATTCAGAGGTTATAGAACAAACAAATAAAAAGTATTCTATTTATTTTAACCCTAGATACGCCAGCCAGATGAACAACACTTCAGTAATGATTTCAAATACAACGTTACATGGTAGGGACCAACAAAATATAACATATCAGAATGTATCAGACTCTTGTTCAGAAGAGTAGGTAAAGAGTAGGTACGCGGGTCCCTTTGGAGATTTCGGCAACTTAGTATTCTAATTTATTGCTTTAGGTCTCTCCAACTCTTTCCCTTACGCCTAGAGTAGTTCTTTTGCCAGTAATCAACAGCTTTTAAATGTTCTTTGTAAGTAGGAGTAAAAACATGTGTTCCGTCGTTTTTAGAAACAAAATAAATATAGTTATGTGATTGTGGTTCTAGTACTGCCTTAACTGCGGCTAAACTAGGATTAGCAATTGGTCCAAGAGGCAGTCCACTCATCTTATATGTATTGTAGTCAGTTTTTTGAAGCAAGTGTTTTTTTCTAAGATTGCCATCAAAGTTTTCCCAAATTCCATAAATTGTTGTTGGATCCGCTTGAAGCCTCATTTTCTTTTTTAGTCTATTTAAGTAAACTCCAGCAATTGTTGGTCTTTCTCTTTTTGCTCCAGTTTCTTTTTCTACTATAGAAGCTAAGATCATAACCTGATGCTGACTTAAAAAAGATTTACTAAAGTCTAAATCTTTAATCTTCATAAGAGTTAGACGAGTCATGGCCTGAACAATAAACTTTGCAGGAGTTTTCGGTGCAAATTTATACGTATCTGGAAATAAGTATCCCTCTAGTGAAGGAGCATCAATTCCAAGCTTCTTAATATTTTCTTGATTTCTGCATTCTTTAATAAAATCGTCGTATGTTGTTATGCCTTTTGCTTCGAGAATCTTTCCAAACTCAAACATATTTTTTCCTTCAGGAAAAGTTACTTTTGTAAGAATTGGAATCCCTTCAGTGAGTGTCGTTAAAACTTCACCCATGTGTTGACCATGTTTAATTTCATAGGTTCCAGCTTTGAACCTATTTAAGGCACTTTGGTATTTTGTGTAATAGTGAAATAGTCTACCGTTAGTAACAATGTCTTTTTTCATTAAGCGGTAGTTAATTGATGCGAACCCCTCACCAGGCTTTACAGTAAATTGAACGTTGTCGCCTTGATAAGGAGTGAAAAAGACCATTAACATATGGATTGAAATTAGTGTAGCTGCCATTATGGGGGCAACAACTCCCAGGAATATAAATGCTTTAGTTTTCATACGAAAATGTTAGAAGAAAAAAATTAATCTGTCGCTATATTAACGAACTGTTCAAGAATAATTGATGCGCTCATTGCGTCAATTTTTAACATATCAACTTCAAAGTTGAATCTAGGGTCGTTCATCATCCTTTCTTTCGCTTCAAAAGTAGTCAAAGTTTCGTCTATGTAAAAAATAGGGATGTCTAATTTAGATTTCATTAGCTGTCCAAAGGCCAAAATAGTTTTAGTCATAGTTGAATCTTTGCCGTCGGTGAATCTTGGGACTCCAAGAACAATAATATCTAAAAATTCATCGTCAATTATAGTCTGTATTTCGGACAATAACTGCTCATCCGATTCATACTTAACCCTTCCAAATAACAAGATCATAGGGTCTATATTTACTTTATAATTTGAGAAGCCTGTGAATTTTCGCCCGTAGTCAATTGCTAGGATGTGTTTTCTATCTATCTCTTCTTTTGTTGGTGCTCTTTCCATACTTGACATAATAAGCTAAGAAGTTAATATTTACCATATCAAACAATACTAATCAGTTCATTCATTACTTTGAAATTTCTATATTATGATATTCAAAGCAATCGAAATCCCTAAATGTACCAATAATTCGGAGAATCCATGCATTTAAACAAATTAAGAGAAAAAGACATTAAATCCCTTGCTAAAGAAGCAGCAAAAGCAGGTATCGATAATACTGCTGGGATGAAAAAACACGAAATCATTTTCGCATTATTAAAGAAAACAGCTGAAGAAGATTCAATCTTTGGTGAAGGTGTATTAGAAATTCTACCTGATGGTTTTGGATTTTTAAGATCTCCAGATTATAACTACCTGCCAGGTGCAGATGATATTTATGTAAGTCCTTCTCAGATAAGAAGATTTGGTCTTAGAACTGGAGATACAGTTCAAGGTGAAATTAGAACTCCTAAAGAGGGTGAGAGATATTTCGCTCTTTTAAAAATTGAGAAAGTTAATACTCAAACTCCTGAAAAACATAAACAAACAGTTCTTTTTGATAACTTAACTCCTTTATACCCAGAACAAAAAATCAATCTTGAAGGTGAGCCAACTGGTTACTCTACAAGAATCATTGATATGTTTGTTCCTCAAGGTTTTGGACAAAGATGTCTAATCGTTGCTCCACCAAAAGCTGGTAAGACGGTTCTTCTTCAAGATATTGCGAATGCAATCAGTACAAATCATAAAAAAGCAAAACTTATTGTTCTTCTAATTGATGAAAGACCGGAAGAGGTTACAGATATGAAGCGTTCAGTTGATGCTGAAGTTATATCAAGTACATTTGATGAACCAGCTTCTCGTCACGTTCAAGTTGCTGAGATGGTAATTGAAAAATCAAAAAGATTAGTTGAAGCAGGACAAGATGTTATCATTCTTCTAGATTCAATCACACGTTTAGCTCGTGCATATAACACTGTTATCCCGCCAAGTGGTAAGATCTTATCTGGTGGTGTTGATTCAAATGCTCTTCATAAACCAAAAAGATTCTTTGGTGCTGCAAGAAATATTGAAAACGGTGGATCTTTAACAATCATTGCAACAGCATTAATTGATACTGGTTCAAGGATGGATGAAGTCATTTTTGAGGAATTCAAAGGTACTGGTAACTCTGAGATTCAATTAGATAGAAAACTAATGGAGAAGAGAATCTTCCCTTGTTTAGATATCAATAAGTCAGCTACTCGTAAGGAAGATCTTCTTATGGATCCAGCTGATCTTCAAAAAACATTTGTTCTTAGACGTGTTCTTCACCCTATGAATACAATCGATTCAGTTCAGTTTGTTTTAGAAAAAATGAAAAATACTAAGACAAATGATGGTTTTATGGAATCAATGAATGGTTAATAACTTGTTAAAGCTATTAAAAAAAATACATCTTTTCCTAGGTAAGCAATATACTAGTATCGGTGGACAAGCAGTTATTGAGGGGGTCATGATGAGATCCCCTAACGCTTTTGTTGTTGCTGTTAGAAAGCCCGATGGAACTATCCGCCTTCGTCGTGATCAGTGGTTTGGCTTCTCTCAAAAAATGAACTTTTTGCGTAAGCCATTTTTTAGAGGGATTATTATGTTAGTTGAAACAATGGCCAATGGTATTGTTTCTTTAAACTATTCAGCTAATATTGCAATGGATGAAGAGATGAAAGAGGAAGCTCTGAAAAAAGGGAAGACTCTTGAAGAATACGAAGAAAGTAAAAAGAAAAAAGAAAAAATAGACTGGGCAACATTTTTTACTATTGCAACAAGCTTTGCTTTTGGTATGGGACTGTTTGTTTTTGTTCCCCATGCTGCTACAGAAGGACTAAACCAGTGGTTTACACTTGGATGGGATCTTGATGGATTCTTTTTTCACTTTATTGATGGAGTGATTAAAGCCTGTGTCTTTATTCTCTATATTTGGTTAATTGGCTTTATTCCAGATATTAGAAGAGTGTTTCAATATCATGGAGCTGAACATAAATCGATTTCTACATTTGAAGCAGGGGAAGATTTAACAGTAGATAACGCAACGAAGTACACAACACTTCACCCAAGATGTGGAACTAGTTTTATCTTTTTCTTATTATTTATTTCAATTATTATTTTTTCGGTTTTATTTACAGTTATTCCTGTTGGTAAAGATCTTCCAATGATTCTAAAGCATATAAGTGCAATTATCGTAAAAATTGGTTTTATGATTCCAATAGCAGGTATCTCTTATGAGATTATAAAGTTGGCTGGAAAATACCCTAAGAACCCTGTTTGTATGGGACTTAGTTTTCCAGGGATGATGTTACAGAAGTTAACGACTAAAGAACCAGATAGTGAGCAACTTGAAGTTGCGCTTGCTAGTATCAAGGCCGTTTTATTTCTTGAAGAAAAATACAATTTAAAAGAAGTAAAAGAGAAAGTCCTAACTTTAGAAGAGGTTGATATTCAAAAAATTGAAGATATCGAAGGGACTAATTCAACTTTAAAAGACTTCATGGAGTAAACATACATGTCAATGTTCGATAAATTAGATGCAGTTGTAAAGAGATTCGAAGAGCTAACAGAAAAAATGGCCGACCCAACTCTTTATGATCGCCAAGCTGAGTTTAAAGCTGTTTCTACAGAGCGTGGAAATATGGAAGACTTAGTTGTTTGTTATAAAAAGTATAAAAAAATTAAATCAGATTTAGATGGAGCTAAAGAACTCTTAAAGTCTGAAGATGATGCAGATATGATAGAGATGGCAAAAGAAGAAATCTCTGAATATGAAGGTGCAATTCCGGCCTTAGAAGATGAACTTAGAATTCTACTATTACCAAAAGACCCGCTTGATGATAAAAACTGTATGCTTGAGCTTCGTGCTGGAGCAGGCGGTGATGAAGCCAGTATCTTTGTTGGTGAAGTTTTTAGAATGTATAAAAACTATCTTGGCGGACTTGGGATTAAGACTGAAATTGTATCGGCCAGTGAATCTGATGAGGGCTATAAAGAAATCATAGCCTCTGTAACAGGTGAAAAAGTTTATTCTATTATGAAGTACGAGTCTGGCGTTCATAGAGTTCAAAGAGTTCCAAAGACTGAATCTCAAGGGCGTGTTCATACTTCTACAATTACAGTGGCAGTAATGCCAGAAGCTGATGATGTTGAATTTGATCTAGATATGAATGACGTTAGAATCGATGTATATCGTTCTGGTGGAGCTGGTGGGCAGTCTGTAAACACGACCGATTCAGCTGTACGTGTTACACATATCCCAACAGGAACTGTTGTTGCCAATCAGGATCAAAAATCACAATTAAAAAATAAAGAAAAAGCACTCAAAATTTTAAAGACAAGAATTTACGATAAAATGCTTCAAGAGCATAATAAAGAAATTTCTGATGAAAGACGTGGCTTAGTAGGAACTGGAGATCGATCTGAACGTATTAGAACTTATAACTTTCCTCAAGGTCGTTTAACTGATCACAGAATCGGATTAACTTTGTATTCTCTTGAAAAAATTGTTGAAGGGGATCTTGCTCCTGTTACCGATGCTTTAATCGCTCATAATCAAGCAACTTTGCTCAAGGGTGAAGAAGATTAGTCAAAAAACTATCAAGCAATTTTTAAAAGAATACTTTGATAAAAATCAAAAGAGCTTAGATATTGACTATCCAGGTCTTCGTTTCGAACGTTTTTTAGAAGAGTATTGTGAGTACGATAACTCTAGGCCTGAAGATCCATTTTTTATGGATAATCCAGGTTTCTTTCAAAAAACCAAACTTGGTGTTCCTCTAGAATATATAAATTTTAAAAGTTTCTTTTATACTAATGAATTCTATGTAAATAAAGACGTGCTTATACCAAGAAGTGAAACTGAAATTTTAGTTGAAGATGCAATAAGTTTTATTAATAAAAATCATCACGATAATTTTTCTATTTATGATGTAGGAACTGGCTGTGGAATTATTCCTTTAACTATTGCAGCTGAAGTTGATAAACCTTTAAAAATCAAAGCCTGTGACATCTCATATGAAGCTCTAGAAGTTGCTAGAATTAACGAAGAGTACTTGTTTAAGAAGTTTGCAAAAGATACTTTAGTTAAATTTGAAATCAGGGATAGGCTTCTTGGTGTAGAAGAGAAATTTGACCTCATAACATCGAACCCTCCATATATTAAAGAGACTGCTGATAAAGACCAAGTTCACCACGGTGCTGATACTCATGAGCCTCATATGGCCTTATATCTTAAAGATAGTGAATATGATGAGTGGTTCGCTACTTTCTTTACTCAAGTTAGGGATAGTTTAAAAATTGGTGGAATGTTCTTAATGGAAGGGCATGAAGATCATCTAGAATCCCAGGCCAAAATGGCCAAATCTTTTTTTAAGTCAGTTGAACTAAAGAAGGATTATACGCAAAGGTACCGTTTTTTATATTGCACACTTTAATACAAAACTCACAGTACTTGTTATGGCAAATAATACATTATATATCTGAGTATTAGTCCAATTAAAAAATATTTGCTACTAGATCTCTCTCTAGGAGAAAAAAATGAAAACTATCTTTTTTATATCATTTTTATTTATATCTAACCTTGCAAGTGCAGCCTCAATTGTTGTTAACCCATTTGAAATTAAATTTCTAATGGATGTAGACTCTTACGAACTTGATTTTGAGTTAACAATGGTATGTCGCTACGAAAAGTGGGAGTGGGGTGATTCTGCAAAATATGAATATACTTATAAAGAAGTACCTTTAAAATTCACAAAAAAGAAAATTAAAGATAATTTATGGGAAATCGCCTTAATTAATAGAGAAAGAGAGAGTTTAAAATTAAGTGGGATATTCAAATCAGGAAAAGAGTGTCAAACATATCAAAACTTCTTTTTAGTTTCTAAAAAATACTCAAAAGGCTGGGCTAATCAATTTCACTCACCACTTAGATATGGTCTTTTTGAATACTCCAGACTAAGTGAGAATAAAGTTTATAATGAGAATATAGTGAGAGATATAATCGAGAATAAAGAGCTTGGATTTGTTTATACTCCTCATTCTAGTCAAGTTAATATTAGATTATCTGTAGATGGAATAGGAATAGAAGGAATGTCCTCTTATTTATTTGGTTCTGCTAGTGTAAATCCAAATACTGGAATGCCTTGGCCTTTAGTAAAAAAACCTTAATAAAGCGTACAGAGCTATCAGTTAATTATATTCTTTCTAGTATACATAAAACTTCTAAGTGTCTTGTTAGCGGAAACATATCTACAGGAGTAATTGATTCTATTTTATAGTGAGTTGTTAAAAGATTTATATCTTTTGAGAGAGTTTTTGTGTTGCAAGATGAGTATATCAAAAATTTTGGATTAATTTTTTTTATCAACTCACAAAGATGAGCACCAATTCCACGCCTAGGGGGATTGACCACTAAAAGGTCAACTTTACCTTTTATATATTTATCAAAGTTATTGGCATCATCACATATGAACTCAATGTTGGACAAGTTATTAGATTTTACAGAATAATTTGCACAATCAATCGCAACCGAATTAAGTTCTATCCCATATACTTGGTTTGAAAATTTTAAAAGTTGCTGACCAAAGCCTCCAACTCCACAAAAAAGATCCACTGATATACAAATATTTTCATTTTGAAACCTAGTGTTGATTTTGTCATATAAGCTTTTGGCCACTTTGGAATTAACTTGGAAAAAATTAGAAGTTGAAGAAAATAATTGAATACTCTCAAAGTCATGTTGAATATATTTATTTTCTGACAGAAAAATTTCTTTGCCTTCAAAAATTGAAGCGTGTTTTGGTTGAACCTCAAAGGAGCAAACATTAATATTCTTATTACTAGCTAATAATAACTTATATAATTTTTTTACTCTTTCAAAACTTTCTAGGCTTCGCATACCAAATCGAATACTTAATTCATTTGTTTTATACCCTTGTGAAATAATTAAGTACTTAAACTCGCCAGTTCGCTTCTCAATATTATAGGGGGTTAATTTAAACTGTGCTATAGATGATCTAATTAACTGGGCAAGCTTATTGATTGTATCAGTATGTAGTGGGCAATCAGTTAAAGGGGAGACTAATTGATTATTATTAATACTAGGAATACCAATAATTGGATCTTCTAGTGAACCACCAATAACAAATTTAGCCTTATTTCGGTATCCAATTATAGGAGAGGATTTAATAGGCTTGTTAAATAAATTTGGGTCAAAGTAAGACGAAAGAAATGTAATCTTTTGAGTAAGCCCATCTTCATAATTGTATTTAATTAGACTGCAAGACTTACATCTATGAGAGTCGTATGCGAGACAATTAATCATTTAAGTATCATCAGAAGAATTCTCTTCACCATCTAAAACTAATTTTGATTGATCTATGTCTTCACCAACTGATGACATTTTTTGTATAAAAGCTGGAAATAAATTTTTTGAAATTTGTTGAAGTTCTTCAGGGCAATCTTTTAATAACTTAGATTTATTGGCCAAGACGTTTGTTAGCATTAGATGAAACTTATTATTAACGACTTTCCAGTCTAAGCTATATTGTCTTCTTGTATAATTATTTGGTCCAAAAACAATATCTGCATTTTCTGGGTCTAAATCAGAAAGAAGAATACTAAAAACAGATTTAGCGTCATTCATTCGTAAATCTTCCTCAAAATAAAAAATATCTCTTTGTAGTTTCGTCATTACTGGAGATGATTTGGCATTCATTGATTCTATTTGCTTTTTTAAGTCTTGAAAGTCTGACATATCAACCCAACTCCATATTTTTGATTTTCATATATAGTGTATATTTAATCTCAAATGAAAGAATATGTAAAAAAATATGTTATCTAAACGAATTTAGTTAAACCATCTATGAAACTTAGAAGATTTCTTTTTCTTTTTATATCTTTTCAAGTCTTCAACTCTCAACTGCTCTAAGAAAACAAACATCTCCTTAGGTGTCATCTTTTGTTGTCTTGAATTTTGCTCTTTTACAAGTTCACTTAATATTGCTTCACCAACTTTATCTAGTGTTAAAAAGAGTTTAAGTTGCTTTATTTTCATATTTAGAGGGAACTTTTCTTCTGTAAGTTTCTTTAAAAATGGAAGCCTTCTGATGAGCCAAAATGCAGTACTTTGAGTAGAAATTTTCATTCTTGGTTTAAATTGATAATTTTTATTTTCCATCCACTCAAACATCTTTGTGAGCATAGCATCTTTCATTCTAGAGTCTTCAAGTTTATTAGGATTTCTCCACTCTGCAATTATTTTAAAGCTATGGTCAAACTCAATATCTCCTGGAGCAAAGGTATCAAAAGTATTAATATTCGAATTATTCACTTCAATGCCCATCTGGTTTAAGAATGGAATTAAACCTTTGCTAAACTTAGACTTTAATCTTGGGACATCTACGGTTCCATTTGAAGCATAGTTGAATCCTTGGGATATAATTTCAGAGCAAAAAAGCCTGTCATCTTTTTTGTAATCCATCCCAAAATCGTACTGAATATTTTTGCCAGTTTTTGACTGTTTTTTTACTTTTTCAAAAATTGCTTTAGAAGCTGCGTGGGCAAGTTTTTGGTCATGGTGTCTTAGAACAACACTTCTTGAGTTACCTTGAGCAATATGAACTTCAAAAGGTGCAACAATTGAACCAATTTCGATATGAGCTTCTGTTGTCCAAAGTTTTCCTTCATCATCTTTGTATACAAAACTTAGATGACTAAATTGAGCATCATCTTGAGCTATTCTAGCAATAGCTGCTGATGAGTATGCATTACCTCGAGATAGTATAATATCTCCAGACTTTAAATCTTTATGGTCGTTAAAGCTTGAGTCATTTGAAATTAGGAACTGCCCATTACCTGTTAATGTTTCAAACTTTTTAGAAGGGTCCATGTATATATACTCAATTATAAAATCTTCTAAATACCTAAATGCTCTTGTTAGCTTTCTTACAGATGATAAACAGGCGACAGCTCCATTATGTGAAAGCTTTAATTGGCTTAATTTGTTTCTCATTTCCATTCTTATTCTAAAAGTTCTTTTAACAAGTTCCTTTAAATCTTCATTTGATAAATCAGCCAAGTCAGTTTTTGAAGATCTTATATTTAGCAATTGTTCATAAAATATTGATCCTTCTTCTGTACAGTTTTTATAGTTATAATCCATCGTTCTAAGTTTTCTTTCGACATCTTTAACAACATAAATTAAATCCGTTGCTTGTTCCGAAGATGAGGGGACTCTTGATTGATTCATCGAGCAAGAAAGAGTAAAAAATGAAATGGTTAAAACTATAAAACTAATTGATTTGTTCATTATTATCCCTGATAAGGTATTTATACTTTCAATAACTTATCGGTAATGAATTTTTTGGCTTTAACTCAAATATATTGCGCGTATAGACTTCGATTGTGAGATAAAAACTGATATTCTTGAGGCTCTTTCTAATCTATTTAAGGATGATTAAATATGGATAAACTAATCATAAAGGGACCTACAAATTTAAAGGGTTCTGTTAATATTTCAAGTTCAAAAAACGCTTCATTACCTATAATGGCAGCCACTTTATTATATCCAGGTAAAATAAACTTTAAAAACTTACCAGGACTTAGTGATATCAACTTTTTTACTCAGATATTAGAGTCATTGGGAGCATTAACTAAGAGCTCACCTGAGTCAACGTTAATTGATGGGTCGACAGTCAGTGAAACAAAAGCTGATTATGATCTTGTAAGAAAAATGAGGGCTTCTGTGTTAGTTCTTGGTCCACTTCTTAGCCGTTTTGGCCATGCTGAAGTATCACTTCCAGGTGGTTGTGCCATAGGAACTAGACCAGTAGATATTCATTTAAAAGGAATGGAAGCCCTTGGAGCTGTAATTGAAATCTCTGAAGGCTATATTAAAGCAAAATGTGATAAGTTAGTAGGAGCTCCAATACACTTAAGTTTTCCCTCTGTTGGAGCAACTGAAAATATCATGATGGCCGCGGCATTTGCTCAAGGGGTAACAACAATAGAGAATGCTGCCTGTGAACCAGAAATAGAAGACCAAGCAAACTTTATGAATGCCTGTGGTTTTAAAGTTACAGGGGCGGGAACATCGACTATTAGAATTGAAGGTGTCGACCTAGATTCATTTGATGCTTCAAAAACTATTGACTATAAAATTATTGGTGATCGTATTGAAGCTGCTACATATATTATTGCTGGGCTAATGACAGATTCCGAAATTGAAGTAAATGAATTTAATCCTGAACATATAAAAGATGTTATCGATGTTCTTACTAAAATGGGAGCGAAGCTTGAGGTTTCATCGAGGAGTGTTAAGGTCTTTCCTTCTGGAAAGCTATCTGGTGCTAAGATTGAAACTAAACCATACCCAGGGTTTCCTACAGATGTGCAAGCACAGTTAATGGCGCTTATGGGAGTATCAAATGGATATTCGATTGTTAGCGAGAAAATTTTTGAAAATAGATTTATGCATGTTCCAGAGCTTGTAAGAATGGGGATGGAGATTGATCTTGATGGTCACTATGCCTTTATTAAAGGAACTCAAAAGGTAAGTGCTGCTCCAGTTATGTGTACAGACCTTAGAGCAAGTGCAGCGTTAATCTTATCTGCTTTAGTGGTTGATGGAGAAACAACAATTAGTAGGATTTATCACCTTGATAGAGGATATGAAAATCTTGCTGGAAAACTCAAAAGTCTAGGCGCAAATATTCAAAGGGTTAAAGCATGAGTTTAGACTGTTTATTTTGTAAAATAATTCAAGGTGAAATCCCTAGTCAAAAAGTATATGAGGATGAAAATGTTTATGCTTTTAGAGATATTGCCCCCATGGCAAAAGAGCATTATTTATTTATAAGTAAAACCCATTCTAAAGACATTAATGAATTATCTCAAGCTCACCCTGGCCAACTATCTGACATTTTCAATGCGATCTCTATTTTTACAAAAGAGAGTGGCCTGGCCGAAAGTGGTTTTAGAATAGTGACAAATTTGGGTAAAGATGGGGGACAAACAGTTTTCCATACACATTTTCATGTTTTAGGTGGAGAACAATTAAAGGGCTTTGGCGCTTAGTATTTCTGAAACGGCCTGTTTCTAACCATGTAATTTTTCTATGAAGTCTGGCTTTAGTTGTGACAGTTTCACAGTTGTTTTAATATTCAGACACTTTGATAACCTTTGGTTTCAAAAGACGCCCATTTCCCTATTATAATAAGTCCTGGCTTCCCCCTAAAGTCAGGACTTTTTTTTTGTAAAAAATTCAAAAAAAATAGATTTTTCTCAAAGATACTTTAACTATGTTAAACAGTGAAAAATCGTAAAACGATATAAATAAATATAATTAATATATATTTAAGGAGAATCCCCCTGATGAAAACAATTCTTTTAACAATTATTGCTTTTACTTCACTAAATACTTTTGCTGCACCAAAAGTAAAGACTTGCCCAAGTAACTTCGCTATTAGCCTTACTTCAGTCAATATGACTGCAGGATTAAGTTTAGTAAATCAAACTAGAACAAAATGTGAATATATTGGTCTAGATAAAAATAACTCAAATATAGATGCAGTTATTTCCTTTGGAACTAGAAAGGGGCAAACAAGTAAAGCGACTTTGATTGTAAAGTTTTTTGCCGAAGATATTATTTCAATTACAAAGCTTAAATCAGTGAGTGCAACAAAAATTATTTTAGATTCAAAAAGAAATAGAGGGGTAATTAAAACAATACCTACGAAGATTATTAAATCTGGTCAAACTGTTGCTACTTCTAATTTATTAGTTAATTAATCTTGGCCTAATCCAGAAAAGATAGAAATTAAGATAGACTGTTGTAATTGATTGAATGAATTTAATTTTGCCATTATTAGAAGTGGACTTAGGTCAATTCTTGCCGTTGCTACTAAATGGCCTTGTTCTGAGTTAAATTCCGTTATGCTGAAAGTCTCATTAAAATCTTTTTCGTAGTCTGACATAACTTTATTTTCTTTAGCAGTTCCATCAAAGATCTGTGGCGTTTTTTCACCTTTAACATATGAATGGCATAGCTCTGGTTTCGCACCTTTTTCTTTTTGTTTCTCAGTTGGCTCTTTTAGATCATTAAAGATGATTGTTAACTCATGAGTGGCCAAGTTTGTTTTTAAAATGAACCATAACTCTTCAAAAAATGCATTTCTATCGTTAACCCAAAGGTCTTTTAGATATGTTGTTGTGCTATAAAGTGTTTCGATTGTTTTGATATTATTATTTAAAATCCATCTTGTATTTACTTTTGTGTAAATCTCAAGTGTGTCCTCATAACTTAAAGATTCGAAGTTTTCTTTATTAATTCCAAAGCTGTCTGCACTAGTTATAGGGTAGAATTTACCTTCTTCAGCAAGAGTATCCTGAAGATTAGAGATATCTTCAGAAGAGTTAAATAGTAAGAAGTTGAGGTTTTTGTCTTTTAGTTCAACAGTATCAAATAAGTGAGAAGAGATGCTTTTACTGGACATATCTAGCTCTTTTAAAATTACTTGTGAATTAGACTTAACAAATCCTACTCTGATACTCATTTTTCTTTATCCTTATCTTTTTACTCTGACTCTTTACAAATATTTAGTTATTCTAACAGGCTCAGTTTTAAGTTACAATATTAGAATGAAGCGTTATTTGTTAATATTTTTACTTACTGTGTCAACACTTGTTAGTGCTCAAGATGAAAGGTTCTATCGTAGGATCTTTACTAACGAATTAGTTGATAAGCCTTCTGCTGCGGAAGACTATAAAATTGTGGTGAAGTCTCCTATATATCAAATAAATATTGATAGTGATAAAGAGTTAGAGGGCATTAGAGTTATAAAAAAGGATGGCCTAGACTTTATTGAAATTCTAAGTGAATTTGGTGAGAGGCTTTTTGAAGCTAAATTAGTTGGAATTGGTAAAGAGAGTAGTTTGTTTAAAATTCAATTGAAGGGGATTTCTAAAGATACGAACACACTTATTCTACACTTCTATGAAGGTAAGATTGACTCAACAAAATTTGAGGCCAGTGCCCGACTTTATTTTCTTACTTATAAAAAGAACAATTTGAAAAAAATAAATATGTTTAAAGGTCCACATTTCTTTCACGAAAAAGAAAAAGTAAATGAGCAATACTGGAATCGACGCTTCTCAGTGAATACAATAGATTACAACAAAGATGGAGTTAAAGAAATCTCTATAAGTTATAATAAAATTAACAGAGTTTATTTTTATTTAGAAAGTGGTACATGGGGGAGAATGTAGCTACTACTAAGCAGCTTTTTTCCCACCATCTTTTTTATTATCAGATCCAGTTGTTTGAGGTTTAAAGTCACTAAGATTAGTCACATTATCTGGAGTCGCTTCTTCTTGAGCCACTTCTTGCTCAGGAGCTTCGATTGATCGTGTTGATCTCGAAATTGCAAACCACATTAAGAATGGAAGAGTAATAAATGCAATTAGTGTTGATGTTGCTAACCACGCAGGGGTTTGATTTGTCGTTTGTTGGTTATTCTGAGTTTTCGCTTTTGGAGCTTCTACATGAATAAAGTTTCCAAAGTTGAATTGAACTTCTGTTCCGAGACTCGTTGTCTTATAGCTTTCAGGCTCAACCCCCACAACTGATTCAACAGCAGGCTTTCGTGCTATAGCTGATCCAGATAGGATTAAAGTCATAAATACTGATAATACTAATAAAATGCGTAACTTCATAATGTTCTCCTGAGTCCATCGCTCAATTACGAATCGGTATAAGCATTTATTATCTTTAGTAAAAAAGAGAAAAAAATAAAATTTTATTTAGGTAAAAAACATCTAAAGTATTATTCCTTATACCCCGATAAGACTACTAAGTTAAACCTTGTCAAAAATATAGGTAGGGACATGAAAGAGTTTACAGCAATAGCAGTTTTAACATTTATCTTCTCTTATACTCTGGGACAATTCGGCTTTTGGTCTGAATTTAAGCACAGGGCTAAGACAGTTCACAACTATGAGAACCGTTCTTTGCAGCTTGCTAAAGAAGTGAGACTGCTTAAAAAAGAAAATGGAAGCCTAAAGGCAGAAATCTCCAAACTTACTTTAGAGAAAGAACACTTAGATATGAAACTATCTAATAAGCATAGAACAATTGCTAGTATTCCTAAGAAGTCAGCTGATGATTTAGTTAATTTTGAAGTCTTTAAATGGTCTGCTGAAAAGCTTCTTGGTATAGGTGAACAAAACCTTCATTTTAAGAAATATGAAAAATCAGCTCAGTATTATAATAAACTAATTCAAGCATACCCAAAGCATAAATTAATTAATGATCAAGTTTTATTTGAAGCAGGAATTGCAGCTTATGAATCTGAAAAACACTATGGTTGGGCCGTAAATCATTTTACAAAAATCGTAAAAAAGTACCCAAAGTCAAAACTATATAGAGGAGCTAAGCTTTGGCTGGCTTTATCTCATTATCATCAAGGTGATATGAAAAACTTTATGGGAACAGTTGAAGAATTTCGCTCAAAGTATAGAAATACAAAAGAGTGGAAGGTTTTAAGTAAGTATTACGAAGATATTGCATATAAGTATAAAAAATAGGAATTGATTATGAAGCTTTTTGCTTTAACTATTGTGATGATGATTTTCTCAACTACTACTTTTGCTAAAACAGTTGCAAGGGTTTTGTCTGTTGAAGGTAATGCTTTTAGTTTTACAAGTAGTGGGAAATCAAAACAATTATCGTACGGTGGGAAGATCCAAGACATGACAGTGATTATGGTTGAAGATGGTTCTCAAGTTTCTTTAAAAGATGAGTATGGAAGAGTATTTCATATGGCCGGTGGAACACAAGCTAAGTTTTTTCATCAAATGCTAGAAGTTGAAAAAGGTTATATTTGGGTTTCATCAACTGTTTCTGATAAAATTGGGACAATCAATTCAGCAAACTCAATTACAAAATTTACTCAGGGACAATTTATTTATACTTTCGATAGTTCTCTTGGAAAAGCCCAAGTTTTAGTTCTATCTGGAAATATTCAGTTTTCTAATGTTGTTGAACCAAATATCATTGTCGATGTTCCAGCTGGTCATTTTTCGTTTGTAAAACAAGAGTACGAAGGTGGATTGCCAAGAAGATCAACGAGAGTTGGATTAACTTCATATAAGAGCATGAAAAGAGTTTTTAAGGATAATGAACTGATTAAGCATAATACATTTGATAAAGCATTTGGTAGTGAAGGCTTAAATATAAGCTCTGGATCTAGTCGTTCAATAGCATCTGTTGGCTCAAGTACAAGTATGAAAAAATCGTCTTCGGCTAAAAAGGGAAAAGTCGTATTTGTTGAAACGACTCAAAAAGGAAGAATCCCAGCTTCAGCTAGTCCTATGGAATACTACTCATCATACAAAAAAACTCAAAGCAATAAAAAGGTGCCAACAAAAACCGGAAAATTAGCACCTATAAGAATGTTTGGTTTTGATCACTTAGATCAACCTAAAAAACAAAGTCTAAAGATTGTGCCTGTTAAGGGGAGATTAAAAATTGCTTCAAAACCAATTATTCAAGAAATTAAAAGTATACCAGCTAAAGTGAATAGGCTTCCAGCGTCAGTTGACTCAAACAGTATGGTAAACGACCTTAGAAATGATAGTCTTTTTGAAAAAAGCCTTCAAGATAGTATTGAAGCAAATCAAAGGCATCCAGCCGAAAGAAACGAGTTGATCGATGAGTTGAAAAGCTTTGATCAGACTTATCAAAAACAGTATTAATTACATTCCGTCTATATAAACGACTGATTTTATGGTAAAACCTTAAGGAATAATTTTTTTTAAAAGGGTTTTACCATGTTTTATACCGAAGAGCCGGGACTAACTTACGACGACGTCCTACTTATGCCTAATTATTCTGAAATCTTACCTCACCAAGCCATTCTAAAGAGTAGATTTAGTAAGAATATTTCATTAAATATTCCAATTGCTTCATCCGCAATGGACACTGTCACAGAGTCTTTAACTGCTATTACTATGGCTCAAGAAGGTGGAATTGGTGTTATTCATAAGAACTTGACTCCTGATGCACAGGCGAGCGAAGTCGAAAAAGTTAAAAAGTATGAATCAGGTATTGTTATGAATCCTGTTACAGTTAATGCTGAAAATACATTATTTGAAACTATGTACTTAGTTGAAAAGCATGGTTTCTCAGGCTTCCCAGTTATTGATGAAAATAATAAAGTTGTTGGAATTGTGACAAATAGAGATATTCGATACGAAACTGATAATCGTAAGAAAGTAAAAGATATGATGACTGATGCAGATCATCTGGTTGTTGCTCCAGAAGGAATCTCTGCTGCGGATGCAAAAAAAATCCTTCATGCACATAGAATAGAAAAACTTCCAATTGTAAAAGAAGATGGCTCTTTATTAGGTTTAGTAACTGTAAAAGATATTGAAAAATCTATTGCTTATCCAAATGCAAATAAAGATAAGCTTGGAAGACTCAGAGCTGCTGCTGCGATTGGAGTTGGTGACAAAGAAGCAATTCGAGCAAAAGCATTAATTGAAGTTAATGTCGATGCCATTATTATAGACACTGCTCATGGACACTCAAAAGGTGTTATAGAGATGATTAAAACGGTAAAAGACATTGCTAAAGAACTAGGTAAAGAGATTGATGTCATTGCTGGAAACGTAGCAACTAAGGCCGCTTGTAAAGATTTAATCAAAGCAGGTGCTGATGGAATTAAAGTTGGAATTGGTCCAGGCTCAATTTGTACTACAAGAATTATTGCAGGTATCGGAGTCCCTCAACTTCAGGCCTTATTAGACTGTAGAGATGTATGCTTAAAAGCAGGTGTTCCTTTCATCGCTGATGGAGGAATCAAATACTCAGGAGATATTGTAAAAGCATTAGCTGCGGGAGCTGAAACTGTAATGATTGGTTCTTTATTTGCTGGGACAGATGAAGCTCCTGGCGAGAGAGTTATTTATCAAGGTAGAGCTTATAAAATGTACCGTGGCATGGGTTCTATGGGAGCTATGGTTAAAGGCTCAAAGGACCGTTACGGACAAGCTGGAGTGACAGAAGATAATAAATTAGTTCCAGAAGGGATTGAAGGGCAAATTGCCTATAGAGGTCCTCTTTCTGAAAATATTTATCAGCTTCTTGGTGGTATTAGGTCTGGTATGGGCTATACAGGGTCAGAAACTTTAAGTGATCTCAGAGAAAAAGCAAAGTTTGTTAAAATTTCGCCTGCTGGCCTTAAAGAGAGTCATCCGCATGATGTAACAATTACTAAAGAAGCACCAAATTATAGAATATAGAATATAAAATAATAAATATTTAATAAAGGATTATAAAATGAGCGACGTATGGATTGTCGATTTTGGGTCTCAGTACACTCAATTAATTACTAGAAAATCACGAGAGCTAGGATACTCAAGTGTTATTGTTACTTATGATCTTGTTGTTGAAAAATTAAAAAATAATGAAAAACCACTAGCTTTTATTTTGTCAGGTGGTCCACAGTCTGTTTTTGAAGATGATTCTGATTATTCAGTAATTTTTGATACAAAACTTCCAGTTCTTGGAATTTGTTATGGAATGCAAATTATTTCACAATACTTTGGTGGAGTTGTTGAGCGTGGACACCAAGGTGAGTATGGCCATGCATTAGTTCATGCTGAAAATGGCTTCTCATTTCCATTAATGCCAAATAAAATAAACGTATGGATGAGTCATTTTGATCATGTGGCACAAGCACCTAAAGACTTCACTGTTATTCTAAAGTCTGAAAACGGATTACTATCAGGGGTAGAGTGCGCAGATAAAAAGATTATGGCACTTCAATTTCACCCAGAGGTTAATCATACTGAGCATGGTAAAGATATCCTAGAGCACTTCTTTAAAGATATTGCACAAGTTACTCCAAACTGGTCTGATGATGTTATGCTTGAGCAGTGCAGAGCTGAGATAAAAGAAGTCAAAGGTAAAAAAGTATTATGTGCTTTTTCTGGTGGAGTTGATTCATTAGTTGCTGCGACTGTTGCTCATGAAGAGCTTGGTGATGACCTCTATTGTTTCTTTGTGGACAATGGGCTTTTAAGACCACAGGATCTTCATCACATTGAAACTCTTCAAAAAGAAACTCCACTTAATATTGAAATCATTGATGCAAGTGAGTTGTTTTTAACAAAACTGGAAGGTGAACCAGAGCCAGAGAAGAAAAGAAAAATTATAGGAACAACTTTTATAGAAGTGTTTGAACAAAAGGTTCACGCCTTTGAAGCAGATCATGGAATTAAATTCGAATACTTACTTCAAGGGACTTTATATCCTGATGTTATTGAATCTATATCTCCACATAAAAAAGGTGGAAAGTCTGTAACTATTAAGTCTCATCACAATGTTGGTGGTTTACCAGAAAGAATGAAATTAAAATTATTAGAGCCTTTAAAGTTTTTGTTTAAGGATGAGGTAAGACAACTAGGTGAGGCGGTTAGTCTTAAACATGAATGGGTTCATCGTCATCCATTTCCTGGACCAGGAATAGGTGTACGTGTTCTAGGTGAAATTTTTAGAGAGTCAGTTAGAAAAGTGCAAGAGTCAGACCAAGTATTATTTGAAGAACTTAAGTCTCAAAATCAATATGATGCTTGCTGGCAAGCATTCACAGTTTTATTACCTGTAAAAACTGTTGGTGTAAAAGGTGACTCTAGAGCTTATGAAGAAGTTATTTGTATAAGAATTGTCAATTCAACTGATGGAATGACAGCTACTTGGACCGATCTGCCGCACGAGTTCTTGTCAAAAGTATCAAATAGAATTACAAATGAAGTCAAAGGAATCACAAGGGTCGTTTACGACATTACAAGTAAGCCTCCAGGTACAATTGAATGGGAATAAAAAAATGAACTTAGCAGCAAATTACAAAATTCATATTGAAACAAAATTAGAAAACGCTAGAACTATTTTAGAAAGAAGTGGGCTAGAAACTATGGTAATTCATTCTGGAAAGTTAAAGTACATGTTCCAAGATGATATGACTTATCCGTTTAAAGCTAATCCTCTTTTTTTAGAATGGGTTCCAATCACAAATAATCCAAATTGTTGGATTGTAGTTAATAAAAGTGACAAACCAAAACTCGTTTTCTTTCAACCAGTAGACTTTTGGCATGTGGTTCCTGCTGATCCAACTGACTACTGGGTAGATGAGTTTGAGTTCGTAAAACTTGCTACAGCTTCTGAAGTAAATCAATTCTTACCAAGTGATAAATCTAAGTCGGTTTATCTAGGGGAGTACGCTGATGATGCAAAAGAGCTAGGCTTTGAAAAAATTAATGATAAGGTTGTAATGGATTACCTTCATTACCACAGAGCTTATAAAACAGATTACCAGTTTGATTGTCTAAGAGAAGCTAATAGACTTGGTGTTATTGGTCATGAGGCTGCTAAGAAAGCTTTCTTTGCTGGGTGTAGTGAGTTTGAAATACACTTAGAGTTTTTAAGAGCAATTTCACACACTCAAGAAGAACTTCCATATTCAAATATTATGGGAATGAATAAAAATGCAGCAGTTCTTCATTACCATGATTTTGATAGAACAAAGTTCAGTGATAAAGAAACCCATTCATTTTTAATTGATGCTGGAGCAAGGTTTAATGGTTTTGCTTCAGATATCACTCGTACATATTCTTATCATGAAAATGAATTCTCCGATCTTATTAAGAGAATGACTGAGGATGAGATTAAACTCGTTGGAGCATTAGAGCTTGGTAAAAGTTATGCCCATGCTCATTACCAGTCTTTGGAGGCCATTGCTCAAGTCTTAATTGATTTTGATTTTGTTCGTTTATCTAAAGAAGAGTTATTAGCAAAAGATCTTGTTAAGCCTTTCTATCCTCACGGATTAGGTCACCATTTAGGTCTACAAGTTCATGACCTTGGAGCTCATCTAGAAGATGATAAGGGAACAGTTGCACAAAAGTCTCAGAATTACCCAACTCTTAGAGCAACACGTGTTCTAGAACCTAGAATGGTTTATACAGTTGAGCCTGGTTTATATTTTATAGATACATTACTTAATGAGGTGAAGGCTTCAGAAAATTCGAAGTCATTTAATTGGTCTCGTATTGAAGAGTTTAAAAAGTTTGGTGGAATTAGAATTGAAGATAATGTTATTCTTCACAAAGATAAAACTGAAAATATGACTAGAGAATTAGGCCTAGCGTAAAAAAATAGTCATTTTATCTACACTTAAATATTCGTTTTTATTCGATTTCAACTATCGAGAAATATTCTGTCACAATCTTGCAACATTTAATTTATAAAATCCTTAGAAGTCCAAGAAAATGAATTCTTGGGTCTTTGAGGAGGTTGTATGTTAGTTAATAAAACTCTTTGGGGATGTTCGTTATTATTGTTCACTTTTTCTGTTTCAGTGGGACACACTGAAGAGATTGATGTTGAAGAAGAAAATAATGTTCCTAAAGTTAGAAAGATGAGAAGTGATGAGACATCATTGGATGAAGAGTTTCAAAGTTTCAAAAAAGGAGGTTTCTTTTTTCCGCCTGCTCCACATTTAAAAAAATTTATGGGGTATGCATCAAAGAAAAATTTATTTAAAGACTTTAGAGAACACTTTGAAAGTGGAGGTGATGATGGGAAAAGTATTGTTTCACTTTGTGATGGAGAGTCTGGAGAAAGTGATGATGCAAGCGTTAAAATTTCATTTGAGTGTGAAGACGCTCAAGTAGAGTATAGCTGTTATGTTGATGTTGTAGATGGAAAATATGCATTGAACATTCCAGCTGAAGTTAGAGGCTTAAGTTGTAAAATTGCTGTAGAAGCAATTGAAGTAACAGCTGACGAAGAAGATGTCGAAGTAGATGGTGTTGAAACTGAGGATGAAATCGTTCTCGATGATTCAACAATAGAAATCGATGTGGAAGAATAGGAGAATATATGAAAAAACTAGTTATTATATGTATTATTCTGAGCTCGTTCAGCTTGGTTGGGTGTGACCAAGTTATTGATACAGATAGATCAAGTGACTCTTCAAGCTCTGGTCAAATTATTGGAACCGTTAAGTAGTAGAAAATTAAAACAGGCTCTCAAGTCTTGAGAGCCTGTTTTTTGAAGTTTATCTACATTGAGTCTACTAACTCTTCGATTATACTCCCAATAGCATAGGGAACTGAATATGGTCTTGCATCGTTATGTCTGTAGTCATGACTAAATCCAATTTTATGGGTCCATTCATGCACAACGTTGGAAGCAACTTGGCCATGAGTGTAACCATTAAAAAAGTTAGAGTTTATCCATGTTCTAGTAGTATCTGGATACGTGTATCCAACAGTAGAGGACCTTTTGTAGTACATCGTTACATCTACATCCATTTCATTATCAATCACAGGTAATAGATCCTCTTTACCCTCCATTATTTTTTGATAAATCTCATCATTTGTTAATCCATTATTATCAACAAATGTTCTTTCTTGATTGTAAGTGTGGTTAAGAACTCTTTGTTTAAACTCTACACTATTAATAACAATTTTAATTTTCTCAACAGCCACAAGCATTTTCTCTTCTTGTTCATCATTAAAGTCTCGCATTTGAATATTAACTGTTAGATTGCCTTCTGGGTCTTGATCCAAAACTTCACAAGCAATTGGAGCAGCGGTATCTGAAGATATCTCTCCGTTTGCTATTTGTTCCTGATATTTTGCCATGTCTTGATCAAATTCTAGTGAACACGACTGTGTTAACATTGTCCCTTCGTTACAACTATAGGCCATAACCGAAATGAATAATAGTCTACTTAATTTTTTTGTGTGCTTTTTCGTTCTCGTCTTCATAATCTCTTCCTTGATTAGTCTCTCGCTGTTTTATTTGCATATACGAGTTATCGGTTAGTATATAACGAGCTAAAGCCCCTCTATTAGGGGTGGAAGAAAATTCTAGTAGTAATGTTATCAGTGATTTTTTGGAACCGAGTTATTTAGTCAAAATAAAATTGATTTTAGTATCTAAATATTTAGAGCTGAGAAAAGCAAGATATGTGTCTGATTTTGTTGGGAGATAAGTATTATTTAATACTGATCTGAGGTGGGCGATTTGGTAGGAAAAAGATCTTTCCATCAGCTCTGACTTTATATAAAGCAAGGGCTGTGCCAATTATCCGACTAATTAAGTTGCTGAAATTACATTGAGAAACTAAAGTGTTCAATGGCTATTGTGAACCAGAGCATATTGGCTCCAGCTTATTGTGCGGCTTTGGTGTCAATCAGTTTGTGAACTTGTTTATAGTTTGTTTTTTACTTGATAGTATCTGCTCTTTTTGCTCTTTAGTGAGTTGAACTGTTCCTAGTTTTTGTGCAGCTTTATCTATAGTTTGAATTTGCTTTTTATAGTTCAAGCAGCTTTGGCAGATGAATAAGTGCATTTGTAATTTGAATGTTTTAAACTTCGAAAGTTGAATATCTTGGGCAATAATATGTGATACTTGTTCACAGGTAAGCATATTCCTTCTCAAAGACTTAGGAACTATAGTTACTATTAAATCATGGATAATTTTTCTAATTATTTTCATTGGTTCAAACTCTTTTCTAGTGCAAGTCTTAGATTGTTTTTTGCTCTATAAATTAGTACCCCTAAATTAGTGTTACTAATACCCATTATATTACAAATTTCCTTAGAACTCTCTCCCTCTAACTCTTTTAGGCTAAATGCGATTCTTTGGTTTTCAGGAAGTTTATTGAGTTCATTTGTCAGTATTTGAATAAATTCAGAAGACTCCATCCAAGAGTCAGGTGACTTTGGTTCAGTCACATAAGCCCCTTCTTTGGTAAAAACCTTTTCAAGGGCAGACTCGTCATAATCAGTGGTATATTTTTTATTTTCTCTAAATGTTTCTTTTGCTTTATTATACATGATTCCAAATAGGTAGGTTCTGATATGAGAGCGACCTTCGAAGCGCTCAACTTGTTCAAAAAATGTACCCCAAGTATTTTGAACAGTAACCTCTGCTTGATCCGCTGCTAATCCTTGCTTTATTGCACCTTTGTATAAGGCTTCGTGGTACTGGTTAATCAAGGCTTCTATGGCTTGAGAGTCCCTGTTTCTTAACTTCTGAATAAACTCTTTAGAGCTAAAGTTCATTTGCAGCCTTAATTGTGTAACTTATACTGGATTGACCTTTGGAGGTAGTATACCCAATTCCACGCTTGTTACCAAGGGAAGTTTTCTTGTCATTTATCGTTCTTAACACCTCAGTTAGTGAATAGCTCATTCCGTATTGAAGAAACAGGCTTGTCGAAAAAGAGATCTCCTTATCAAGTGAGTCAATATCTAGATTGTATCCAGTATTTGTTTTAGAGCAATGAATAGATATATTATTCTTATCAATTGTTAGCTTTGATTTGTAGTTGTTTTGAATCAGTATTGTTGTCATTGATGAAGTTGAGTTGTTTTGATTTATAGCTTTGGCCTTTGACACTTTAGATGTAGCTAATAAAACATTGTTAAATTGGGATCGAACTTTTTTTATAAGAAATAATCTACAACTCTCAGAGGAAACCTGTGCTTCTTTTAATATATAATGTCCTTTGAAATTCAATTCTAAATACTTTATGTAAAGACTTTTTCTTGAGTCTGTAGTGTAAATCTCTAGACAATTTCTATCAACTCTTATTTTATCGTTAGGAGCTTTGATAAAACTAATTTTATTTTGAGCAACTAGCGAATTATTTTTTGTTTTAAAGCAGGGACGAAAATACTCAGAACCCAGTACTTGATTACTTGATAAAGAGAATACTATAGTAATTAAGGCAATATTTAAGTATTTTAAATTAAGCATAAATTAATTATCAACTCTAATAAATTAATTTACCAGAATAAATAAAATGCCGATAATAGATTAAGGAGAAATATGAAATCTAAGTTGTTTAGTAGTATCAGTACTAAAGTACTATTCTGTGTTGTGCTTATTGGCATGCTGATAACTTCTTTGTTTTCATCAATTACAATTTATCTAGATTATGTTCAAGATAAAGAGCAGGTTGTTAAAAGATTAACTGAAATAAATAAGTCTAATTTAGATAGTATAGTCAATAGTGTTTGGAATTTAGATTACACTCAAATTGAAATTGCATTAAAAGGGTTAATTCAACTTGATGATATAGAATATGTCCTAATTCGCGATAAAAATAAAATCGTTTCTGAAGTTGGAACAAAAGTTAAAAAACAAAAAATTTCTAGAATATATCCTTTGAAGTATAAAATTGGAGAAAACTCATTTGAGCATATTGGAGATATCTATATTGAAGCTTCACTTGAAAATGTTCAAAAAAGAGTCGTTAATAAAGCGATCTTAGCTTTTTTTGCTGAGCTTGTTAGAATAACTCTATTTGGTTTCTTTTTATTAATTCTAATAAAACACTTATTAACAAGGCATATAAAATCGATAACAAACTTTTTCCAAACCGAAGAAAATATGACTTCTTCAAGAGAGTTAGATTTGGCTCGAGATAACGAAGTGCTTCATGTTGATAATGATGAAATCGATATTCTTGTTGAGTCTGTAAACTCTATGAAAAAAAATTTAACAGAAGAATTCTCGAAAAGAAAAATAGCCCAAAAAGAGTTAGAGATCCTCAATAGAGACCTTGAGAAAAAAGTAGAAGAACGATCAGCAATGCTTTTGGAATCAAATAAGTTTGCAGCTATTGGTGAGATGGCAGCAGGTGTTGCACATGAAATAAATAGTCCTTTATCAAGTGTTTATGGAAGTTCAAAAAGAATATTAAAACTTATTGATAGAGATGATGAGTTAAACCATAATCATGTAAAAGAGTTACTTAGTTCCCAGGTAAATACTTTGAACAGAATTTTTATGATTACAAAAGGACTTAGGGCACTATCTAATTCATCTATGATTCAAGATTATACATTATTAAATTTTGGAAATGTAGTTGAAGAGATGATGAGGTCTATTGAAGAAATCTTTAAGTCTCGAGGTGTTTCAATTAGTTATAGTTTAAATAATTGTAATAAAAACCTTGATATACAAAAAGAAAAAATTTATCAATTATTATTTAACCTTATTTCATTTCGTTCAAATGTCTTAAGTAATGAGCTCTCTCCCTGGCTTAAAATTTCTTTTGGACTTGAAGATGATAAAATCCGAATTCAAATCTATGATAGTATTGGTTATCTAACTGATAATGAAGTCTCTGTTTTAAAAGACCCGTTTGTAAAAAAACAAGGTATTGATAAAGGTTCACAGTTAGAATTAAATAGTATAAAACCACTTGTTGATGCTTTGGATGCAAACATAAAGTTTAGAACAGATATAAAAAATTTATTACTAGAAATAGAGATTTTTATTTAAAAGGAATATTATGTCTTCAATAGGAAAAAAAATATTGATCGTCGATGATGAAAAAGAGCTTTGTAAGGTCATCTCTTGGGACTTTGAAGATGCTGGTTTTGAAGTTGTGCAAGCGAATGGTGGAGTTGAGGCTTTTAAAATATTACAAGAGAATGATTTTGATATGGTTTTGTCTGATATAAAAATGCCAAAAGGTGATGGTGTGGAACTTATCACAAATATTAATGACAAAGATATCTTGTTAAAAGCATGTTTTTTAATGACTGGGTATGCTGATTATCCAGAGAAAGCTCTTAAAGACCTTGGAATGACAAAGCTCTTTCAAAAACCGATTGATACTGAAGATGTTATTGAATATATAAATAAAGAAGTGTTAAAATAGTTTAGAATAAAGGGAAGGTAAATTCTTACCTTCCCTTTAATTAATTTCTAGGGAGTAATTTAGAAAAAAATAATAATATTGTTGTTATAATAAAAAAGCTCTCAATCATTTTTTATCTCATTTTTTTATTGATTAGAAATATAATAACTATCAACTAAGTCTATATTGGAGTCTGATAAGGTCAGCAATTCCATAATTTCCAGTGCAAGATCATTTGCAGCAAAGTTATCTAAAGAGAATTTTGTCATTAAATTATTGCGAATCTTTAATAAAAATTCATCTTCGCAATATTTTGGTGTGTCGTAAAATTCAAGCATAGTAAGTCCTCCTTGACAGTAGTCAATGCGATTTAAAAGTGTTTGTGTGGTTAATCTTTCTAGTGGAGAAAGAAGTTAATAAGCTCTTATGAGACCGGCCAGAACTCCCTTGATCTGGAAATCTCCTTGAGTAACAATTATTGGTTTCATTGTGCTATTTGCAGGGTGTAGCTCAATTTGATTTGATTTCTTATAGAATCGTTTAACAGTAGCTTCATTATCAATGACTGCTACAACAGTGTCGCCATTCTTCGCAGTATTTTGTTCTTTTACAACAATTAAGTCTCCATCTAAAATTCCGTCTTCAATCATAGACTCACCAGAGATAGTAAGAGCATAATGATTCCCAAATCCAATCATTGAGCTTGGTACAGTTATAGTTTCACTACCTTCTAAAGCCTCTATTGGATTTCCAGCGGCGACCTTTCCATGAAGTGGTATGTCTATTACATCTTGGCTTTTACCTAATGCATTTGGATTAAGCGGTGTGAGTCCTCTAACAGAATTAGTGTCATTAGCTAGGTAGCCAGAGCTTTTTAAATACCTAATATAATCTTGTACCGATCCTAGTGATTTAAAACCAAAGTTTTCTTTGATTTCCATCTGAGTAGGTGAGAAGTCATTTTGCTCAATGTACTCAACGATATAGTCATAAACCTGTTTTTGTTTTCTTGTAAGACTCATTTTTTCCTTGTTTTCATTTCCGTATTTCTTCCGTAGTATAAAGTTATCCGTAAAAAATCCGTAGGTCAACGTTTTTTTTATTTAAATATGAGAATAATATGGAAAAAAAAATTATTCATGTCGATATGGACTACTTTTTTGCTCAGGTAGAAATAAGAGATAATCCTACACTAAAAGGTCTACCAGTTGCTATAGGTTCAGAGCGTAGTAGGCGTGGTGTATTGTCGACTTGTAATTATATCGCTAGAGGTTATGGAGTTAGAAGTGCCATGCCAACATATAAAGCGCTGGAGCTTTGTCCTAAACTCATTTTAGTTGGCTCGAATTTTCAAAAGTATAAAAAAATCAGTGGTGAAATTTTTTCAATATTTTATGAATATACAGATAAAGTTGAAGTCGTATCTATTGATGAGGCTTATTTAGATGTCACAGATTGCACATTATTTTCTAATTCTGCAACACTTATTGCCCAGGATATTTTAAATAATATTTATGAGAAGTTTGGACTAACTGCAAGCGCAGGTGTCTCTTACAATAAACTTTTAGCAAAAATTGCTTCAGAAAAATTAAAGCCTAATGGCCTATATGTTATTGCTCCTAATACTAAAAAGGACTTCATAAGATCTCTTAATATTAAAAATATTAACGGAGTTGGAAAAGTTATGGGAGAGAAGTTTTCAAAAAATAATATACATACTTTTGGGGATTTACAAAAATACACGAAGCTGGATCTTATCAATACATATGGCCGTTTTGGTCATAGTTTATTTCATTACTGTAGAGGAGAGGACTTTAGGGTTTTAGAAACTATTAAACAACGAAAGTCATTAAGTGTTGAAAGAACATTTGAAACGAATATTGAGAACACTAATGACTTGAGTTTAAAGTTAGTTGATTGCTATGAGGAAATGATTCGAAGACTAGAAAATCATACTGATAGGTTAATTAAAACAATTTGTATTAAAGTTAAATTTGCAAATTTTTCTCAAACAACAATTGAACAACCAATATCTGAATTAACTTTTAAAACCTTTAATGAATTACTATTAGCAAACACTGAAAAGATCTTTGAGCCTGTTAGGCTAATAGGATTAGGTGTTAAATTTTATGATAAGAATAACGCTGATCAACTTCCTTTACCTATTTGCTAACTATCTTTTTTGAGATTTTTTCTTTACTGGAGCTGTGTTTGGCTAACTCCTGATCAATTGATACAAATAGTAAATCGATACTCTTTGCCATTGAGTTAAAAACCTTACTAACAGAAACAGTCTTATTTAGTAGCCAGTGATCTGTTTCACTTGCATAGTAGTATTCAAGTCGTGTTTTACCTTTTTCAATTTCAGTTAAAGTGAAGTTAGAGTATGCCACTTTAAATACTGAATCATGTTCAACAGGAGGTTTTATGTATTTTTTTACGTCTTTATCATCAATCATTTTTTGATTTATCTTAACGACTCTTTCTCCGTTTTCATTAATTGATTGATAAATTATGACAAGATCCATATGAGAAAAACTTTGACGGTTATAAATTCTTCTCGCGATTAAATATCTTTCTATTTCATCTTTGTCTTTGGATATCTTTTTTATATTTTTATATTTTTTTGACTCAACTAAATTACTATTGTGATACTTGCAATCTGTATTCTTGTTAGTAAGTTCACGTCTGTCTTTATAATCGTTATTACATTTTTCTTCGAAATTTGTAATAGACTTAATCACTTGATCTATAGGTCTATCTACAATCCTTGTTAAAGTACCTTTATAAAACCTTAAACTGTCTTTTTTTCCAGACAGTAGATCAATATTATATTTCTTGTTTGTTTCTTTATTATCAATTTCAAATCCTGAGTACTCATTAGCATTTGAAGTTAGTGAAATTAAAATAAGTATCATGGCCTTTAAAAACATTGAGAACCTTTATTTAAAAATTAATTGAAGTCAGTTTTAGAAGACTTGTAATGAGATCATTTTATCAAAAGCTCACAAATAAAGAGACGAGTCGGAAATATACTCCATAATGTAATTAGAGCTTTTTACTTCGCACCTAAATGATCATGAATCTGCCTGCAAATTAAAGTGTAAAACTCTTCTAGGTCTTTATTTAGAATAACTGAGTCATTCTGTATTTTAATAAATCCTAATAGGTCTTCCGATTGAAAATTTGCTTCAAAAGAGTCTGTAAATTCTTGTAAATTAGAGTAAACATCAGAATGTTTCATTTCATCATTATACTCATTAAGTTTTAATCTAAAATCTTCAAGGTTTTCCTGAATGTCCTCTAAGCTTATCCTTATAATTCTTCTTTTCTGATAAAAATAATAAAGAATTCCAAAGAACCCTAATATAGAAATATCTACTAATATAAATAACCAACTATCCAATTTTGACCCTTTATTTAGTAATCTAACATTATTTTCCAGTATTTTAAAATAATATAATAAATATTCAAAAAGCAATTATAGATACCGATAAGCTACTAGAACCAAGTGGATGGAGAGCTAATGAAGTACTATGCAAGAGGGTTAAAAGACCTACTAAAGACGACACAACTAAATGAAGAATTTTTCGAAACATTAGATTCATTCCAAAAAAACTATGTCGAGATGTGTTTTAGACAAAGTTATGATGAAAAAATTGGCTTAATGGGTGAGATAGAAAGCTATAACTATCATATTTTCAAAGACCATATGTTAAAAGACTTTGAAGAAAAATATGGCCTAGAAGAAAATTATTGGAAGAAAGTAGCTTAAGTAAATTCTATTTGAATCTTTTCAGAAAATAAATTCATGTTTTCATCAACTCCTAGCAGTGAGCCTGCTTCTAGGAGATTCCAAATATTGGGTCCTGATATTTTCTCACTAGAGAAAATTAAGTGATTTATAGGTTGACCTTTTTGAGGTGGATTCTCACAACAATCACTATAAAACTTACAAATTTCTTTTTCTGGACATGAACTCTTATAGGTGCAAGTATAAAGGTCTTGTCCACCATTAAATGCCAGCATGATTGGACCTGATGTAATGATAAAGCTATAATAATTTTCAGTAGGAGTTGGATCATTTCTGTGAGTTGGCTTTCCACTAATTTTAATAATCTCATTTAAAGCATTTTGAACTGCCATTATTAATTTGTCTTTTTTTATTATTGGGTTCGATAGTTCATGAACTTTCTTTATCTCACTTAAAATAATAAAAAAGATAATCTCACTGTCTGTACTTCCTAATATAAACCTTTTTAAGTCCTTATCGATAAGCTTTGTGAGTTGAGGCTTAACTTTTTCAAATTTTTTTATATTGCCGTTGTGAGCAAATACCCATTTCCCATATTGAAACGGGTGTGAATTCAAAATAGAGTGGGAGCCTTGTGTTGCTTTTCTAATGTGAGCAATAACTGTATGTGAACTAACAACACCAGAGACTTTATGAAAAAGCTGATCTTCCATTGCACAATCTGTCGATTTAATTAAATGAGGTGTTTTTTCAAGGTAGTAAGCAACACCCCATCCATCGGGATGCCTTTTGCTCAAGTCATGTAAGGTATTATCAGCACTCACCAAACTTGAGTGAACCTGACTGTTAATAATTGATCTAAAACCGAATAATCTACACATACTCTATTTTGCGATGTGATGAAATTTAAATCAAGCTGAACAAAAGGGCCATGTATCCGAATTTACTTGAGTCGATTATAATATTTAAAAGGACTTATTATGAAAAAGTTATTCCCGTTAGTTTTTATCGGTATTATTTTTACTCTTGGCTATTTGTTTAAGGATAAAATATTTCTTAAAAAGAAAGAAAATATAATTTCTTTAAATATTAACAATCCAGTTAAGTCATTTGATCCTGTTACAGCTTTTAATGATGACTCTCTTTCTGTTATAGGGCAATCATTAGATACATTGTATCAATATCACTATCTAAAAAGACCTTATGAAGTGATACCATCATTAGCTGAGGCTTTACCTGTGATCTCTAAAGGTGGAACGAGATACACTATTAAGTTAAAAAAAGAAATAAAATATCATAATACAACTTCTTTTATTAAGTTTAAAAACACAAGAACAGTTAATGCTTTAGATATTGAGCTTCAGTTTAAAAGAATAGCATTTAAACCACTTAAAAGTGTTGGACGTTCTTTCTTTAGTGGAAAGATTCTTGGATTAAATGAATTCACAGAAGAAGTGGGAAGTAGCTTTGATGATATGCTTGAAAATAAAATTGAAGGAATAACAGTTATCGATGATTATACATTGCAAATTGATCTTGTTAAGCCAGAACCAAATCTACTTTATTTTTTGAGTATGAATTTTGTTACTCCTACACCAATAGAACTAGTTAAAAAATATAAAAATGATCTGAGTAAAGTTTTAGTAGGAACTGGAGCTTACTATTTATCAAAAACTACGCCTGATGTTTATACTTTTAAAAAGAATAATGAGTTTAGAGATGAAATTTATCCAAGCTCTGGAGATAGATACGCAAATACAGAGAATTTATTAACATCTTCAACTGAGAAATTACCCTTTATAGACACTGTTCACTTTCACATTGTGAAAAACGAAAACGATCGGTGGAACTTATTTTTAGAAGGCAAATTAGACATTCTTAGTGTTCCCAAGAAATTTCTATCAAAAGTTTCTGGTGAACTTGCGGCGTTTGAAAAATTTAAAAAAGAAAAAAATATCGAAGTAAAATATGCAACAACAATCTCTTCTCGTTGGCTAGGAATGAATATGCAAGATCCTGTCTTAGGTAAAAATTTAAATTTAAGACGAGCGATAGCTCACTCGATTGACTTTGATAAGTATATTGAGGTGCTTACTAATAATACAAATTTAAAAGCGAACTCTATTTATAATCCAAGTATTCCTGGATATAACCCGAGTCATCAGCAAAGCTATGAATATAACCTTGAAAAAGCTAAGTACTATTTAAAAAAATCTGGAGTAAATACAAAAGAACTTGTTTTAACTTATTCTACTCGTGGGAACCAGCAAATTCATTATAATGAGGCAGAATTTATCAAAAATCAATTGCAACAAATAGGCTTGAAGCTTAAAGTTGAGGTCTTGAGTTTCTCAGAATTTATTAAGAAAGGGCGAGCTGGAGAAATTCAATTTTTCACTGATCAGTGGATATATGACTATCCTGATGCTGAAAATATTATTCAATTATTAATCAGTAAAAATGTTCCAGGAATAAATAAAAGTGGTTATATGAATCCTGAGATAGATCTCTTGTATTCTAAGTTAGCTGAAACTTTAAATAAGCCTGAAAGATTTAGAATAATGAATGAGATTGAGAAAATTACAAATGAAGACCTTCCTTGGGTAATGCTTATGTATGAGAGTTCATATATGCTTCACTCAAAAAGCGTAAAAAACTTTAGAAAGTCATTCTTTATTAGAAATTATATTAAATACTTAAAGATAAAGTAGCAAAGTTCTTTTAATTAATTTGAATCATCTTTAGGATAAAACCAGCACCTTGGCCTTCTAAACTTAGGAGATGAACAGGCACTATTTATTTGATCAGAGTCCTTGAATTCAATTGATTCTGAGCTTGGGCAAAGAAGTCCTGAAATCATTGTGTCCAATCTACATTGAGGGTTAGAGTGTCCATAAATTGTCTCGTATACTGTATAGTCATCTTTATAAATTAGACTTAATTCATTACTAAAAAAATCAATCTCAGCGTACACTCTAGCCACGTTTAAGCTCGCCATCGCAATTCTTTTACATGATTCTGATCTACAAATTTGAGATGATTCTTGTTGGTATCTATTGGACTTCAATCTTGTAGCTTCTTTTGGAATTCTCATAAAAACTTTTTTTAAGCAAAATGCAGTTGCATAGTAATCTGCTTGACCTTCAGCTGAAGACCAAGACTTTTTCGTTGAGCGTCCACGAAGCTTTTTAGGAGAGCCTCCTAAGAAATGTCCTATTTCATGACAAATAATTAAGCTTAATGAGTCTCTATCGATTAAGTCGTGAGCGATAAGCCCACCAGTAATATTGATAATTGGGTTGTTATTATCATCTCTTGTTGCGTAAGCGTTGAGTTGTGTTTCTTCCCATTTAAAGTTGATATTTAAGGTCTTATCCTCTTTTGCAAAAATAGGAGAGTATATTTCTTGAAATAACTCTACTAAGTTTGCCGCAATTATATTTTTATTTACTGCAGCTTTAGTGTTACTGCTGGAGTAGGTTTGTGATTTTGGAAAAAAGCCATGGCCACATGCAAATAAACTCATTGAAGATAGAGTAAAGATTAAAATTAAGCTCGAATTAAGTAGTTTCATGGGCGAATCATACTAAAAATTCTCAATAATCGCACCTGATATATATCATATTTTTTAACAATTTTATACATGATAAAAGCTGTCCAGATAAATAGATAAAGCGTATTCAGTATTCTATCTTTTGATTGAAAGTAAGTAAGAGAAAAATCAACGGATTGAATAACATTAGTCTTAATCGGAGGGACCTATGAACTTAAAAAAATTATTATTAACAACTGTAATTATTAGTGGATCTGCAATTGCAGGGACACCTATCTCAAAAACTGTTCCTGTTGACCATGCATTTATTCCAGCTGGTTTTGATAGTAACGATAATGTGGAAGTAGTTATCACTGGTTATTTACCAAACTTATGTCATAAATCACCAAGTGCTAAAGTTGAAATAAAAGGAAATAGTGTAGACATTAAAATGACTTCTCTTTATTACCAATCATCAAATCCATTTTGTCCAGAGATGGTTGTTCCATTTACAAAGTCTGTTCAGTTAGGGGTTATGGATAAAGGAAACTATGAGATTACTGTTAATGGTAAGTCTCCATGGGAGAAAAAAGAAAAAATGGCGATTTTAGAATCTTCTTCAAATGCTGTTGATGAGTTTAATTATGCTTATGTCCAGTATATTGATAAAGAAGTTGGGAATAATGAAGTTGCATTAAAAGGATATAATCCAAGTGATTGTTTTGTTCTTGATGAAATTCAACATATTAACAATAAAAAAGACTCATTCTCTGTTCTACCAAAAATGAAACAAATTAGAGAGTTTTGTCCAATGAAAATGATCCCATTTAGTTATGATTGGGAAGTACCAGCTGAAGTTCCAGCTAAAAAAGTATTAATTCATGTTAGAACAATGGATGGAAACTCAGTTAATACAGTTTTTGAAAGAAGATAGTTTTAGCAAAGTAAATATACATTAGAATAACTAATAGAAAACTGGGCCCCTATTTTAATATTAATAGGGGCTTTTTTTTCTTACATCTCGTTAAGTTGTTAAAACTAAAAGGGACAAGGGCCAAAATGCTACCAATTTTATGTTTGCCATACTTCAAATTTACTCATAGATTAGTGCCAGAAAAAACAGTTAATCACTAACCACATGTAGGTATTATGAAAGCTTTATTGATCTTAACTTTTTGTTTAATCAGTTACTCTATTAACGCAAAAACAATCTCGGTAATGAGTTATAATGTTGAAAATCTTTTTGATACGATTCATGACGAAGGCAAAGAAGACTATACATATCTTCCTCTTGCTGTAAAAGAAGCATCTGTTAAAATTCAAGCTTATTGTAACGGACTTGCTGTTGAGAGTTGGAAAAAGTCTTGTTTATATACAGACTGGAATGACACAGTTTTATATTCCAAAATTAAAAATATTTCAAAAGTTATTTCTACTTATAATAAAGGTAGAGGAGCTGATATTGTTGTCATTCAAGAAGTTGAAAATAAAAATGTTTTAACAATGCTTGTAGATAAGGGGCTAAAAAATCTAGGATATAAATATATTTCATTAATAGAAGGGCCAGATTCAAGAGGTATTGATGTTGGGGTTATTTCAAAGTATCCAATCATTTCTGAAAAACTTCATAAGGTTGACCTGAGTGGAATTGCAAAGGAGACAAGAGGAATTCTTGAGGTGAAAGTAAAAATCAAAGAAAATAAAACAATAACTATTTTCGGTAATCACTGGCCAAGCCAAAGTAACCCTTCAGAAGCAAGGTTTAAAGCATCAAACCTTTTAATTGAAAAAGCGAAGGAGTCAGATAGTAATGTCGTTATTGCAACTGGTGACTTTAATACACTAGAAGATGAGTTACCAAATGGAGTTAAGAACCTTCAAGCTGATTTTATTGATGCTCACTATCAGGCAAAACTTAGAGTCTTTAAAAGACTTTGGGCCGGAACTCACTGGTATAAAGGTCACTGGGGCTCATTGGATAAAATGTTTATTCTAAAGAGTTTTCATGGAGCTAAACTGAAGTTTAGATCATTTCATATATTACCTTATAAGTTTTTATTAGGAGATAAGAAATGGACTGATTGGGATACTGGTGATGTTACAATCTATAAGCATGTCCCTCAAAGATTTAATATAAAATCAGGGAAAGGGTACTCGGATCATTTACCATTAGTTTTCTCTATTAGCTTATAATAGAGAAAACTTTAAGTTTGCTCGCTACTCAGTTATTTTAACTTTGTCTCTAAACTCTTTTCGGATTACTTCAGATACTTTTTCGATAAATTGTTCCGCAGTACAAGGCTTAGTCACTGCATATTTTACACCAAAGCCAATTGCTTTTTTCACTTCATCACCTGTAATGTTTGCAGATAAAATCATTGTTGGAGTAAATGGAACTCTCTTTCTTGTACAATCTCTTTTAATACTTTGGATTAATTCAATTCCACGAACTTTAGGCATCATCAAGTCTGTAATAACAAAGTCGAATTTTTGATTTTGATATTTAGTTAGAGCTTCGGAACCATCCGAGGCTTGAATGATAAATGTAAAACAATCCATCATCTCTAGAAATGCAACGAGAGTTTCTCTAATATCTTCTTCATCATCTGCGACTAAAACGCTGAGCTTTTCATTTGGGCGTAGAGCTATTTTCATCTGTATAATCCTAAGAAATTATTTTCTATATTTTAGCGCATATATTATTATTTTCTACCTTAATTTTATATAATAATTCTTATGGTGCGTAGCGACTTAGTGAAAACTCCAATATTTAGTATTCTAATGCGTATGTCCATCCCGATGAGTTGGGGAATTTTATCAGTAATTGGATTAAATTTAGCTGATATATACTTTATTGCTAAACTCGGAAAAGTACACTTAGCTGCAATTAGTTCAACCTTTCCAATTGTTACGTTATTCATTAGTTTAGCTGTTGGTACAGCAACGGCGGTCTTCTTCGATTGTCTCTAGAAGTCTAGGTAAAAGACCAGTGGACTATTTCGCTTTTTAAATAAAGCTCTAACATTTTCTGACAAATACCCACCAATTTTATTTTAGGTCTATACTTATAAATAGAAATGGAATTTCAAAATATGAACATGGAGGTTCAATTGAAGAAGATAATCGGATTAGGATGCATCCTAGCATCTACTTGTGCATTTAGTGCAATAAATTTAACAACTATAAATACAACCTCATTTCCAAGTGTTGATGTTTTTAAAGTTCATGGGGAAGATATTGCTAATGAAAAACTTGGAAATGCACCAAGGTTCGCTATTGAGCATAATGTAAATATTGAAACATCTAGTGGTATGTGGGAAAAAGAGGGGGACTTATTAGTTCATCGCCAAAGAGTTAAAGCGACAAATGCTGTATCTGTTAACTTTGCATTAAATTTTAAAATGACTAAGAATTCTAAAGTGAAAATTTACTCAACTGATCTTTCAAAAGAACTAAGAGAATTTACTATTGAAGATAATAATCAAGATAACGAGCTTTGGACTCCTGTTATAATGTCTGATGATGTTATTATTGAAGTTTCAACTCCTGAAAATGAAATGAGTGCTCTGAACTTCTCAATTAAACAAATTAATCAAGGTTATAGAACATTTTCTCAAACAACTGAAAAATCAGGTTCTTGTAATGTTGACGTTGCTTGTAAGGAAAGTACAGGCTGGGAAAGTGAAGTTAACTCAGTTGGAGTTATCTCAACAGGAGGATCTACTTTCTGTACAGGGTTTATGGTAAATAATACTAGTAATGATAAAACGCCATACTTTATGACTGCAAAGCATTGCCGTATTTCTAGCTCAAATGCAGCTAGTTTAGTTGTCTATTGGAATTACCAATCCTCAAAGTGTGGTGGTAGAAGAGACGGAGCAAAGGAAGAGTTTAATACTGGGGCTCAATTTTTATCAGCAAGTTCTAAAAGTGATTTCACTCTCGTAAAGCTAAATAAAAACCCAGATCCAGCTTGGAATGTTAATTATGCAGGTTGGGATAGAAGTGGAGCTGATGCTATTACTGCGACAGCTATTCACCATCCGGCTACAGACGAGAAGTCTATAAGTTTTGAAAATGAGCCAACAACGGTAACTTCATACTTAAAAGATACAGTTCCTGGAGATAGAACTCACGTAAGAGTAGAAGACTGGGATATTGGAACAACTGAGCCAGGCTCTAGTGGTTCACCACTTTTTGATCAAAACCATAGAGTTATTGGTCAACTTCATGGTGGATACGCATCATGTTCAAGTCAAACTTCAGATTGGTATGGAAGGTTTAAAACATCTTGGAGCGGAGATGGAAGTTCTGACTCAAGGTTAAAAGACTGGCTAGATGCAGCTGGAACAGGTAGCTTAACAACAGATACAATCTAGTATATTTATTAAATTTCAAAATATAGGCCCTCTCCAATGTGAGAGGGCTTTTCACATTTGCACAAAGGTCGTAGAATAAAGCCATGAATTCAGAATTAACTAGAAATGACTACTTATTCAATAGTGTCGTAAAAAGTTTTAAAATATACTTTATAGTAATATGTCTTTTAACTATTTTTCGAAGTGTATTTGTCGTCTATTTTTCAGATATTAGTTTTATTTCTAATAATATTTTAGAAATTTCTTATGCTTTTTTTATGGGGTGGAAATACGACACTATTGTCGCCAGTTATTTAATATTTCCATTTGTTCTACTGAGCATCGTCTTATCATTATTGAAAAGTAGAGTTCTCGTCAACGTATCTTCATTTCTTTTTGGTCTATACTTTTTTATTTTTATAAATATTATTACATTATTATCTTTCTGTGATTTAGGGTTTTATTCTTTTTTTCAAGATCACTTAAATATTTTGTTTTTTGGTTTCTTTGAAGATGATACTGTTGCTCTTGCCCAGTCGATTTGGAAAAACTATCCCATAGAGTACGCTTTGATAGGCTATGCTATTTATACTATCGTCATATTTGTTCTGATAAAAAAAATTTTTAAATTTCAAACACGAAACACAAAATCAATTCTTCATAAAGGTGTGGTGAAATTTGTTCTTTTAGCCTCAATTGTAGTTGTATTACTATTCGGAGGAGCGAGAGGCGGATATAGTGTTTTGGTCTTATCTCCTAAATATGCTGATTTTTCAAAAAGTTTATTTATTAATCAAATCGCATTAAATGGTATTATTACTTTTGAAAAGGCATATAAACTAAGAAAGTCGAGAGGTTCTATGGACTTCAATATGGCCAAGGCCATGGGGTATGGAGACAATATTCACAATGCTTTTAGTGACTATCTTGGCTTTGATACGTCGCCAACAAAAGAAGAAAAGTTAATTAACCTTCTTGAGAGAAAAACGCCTTATAGTGAAAAAATCAATGAAGTTAAACCTCATGTTGTTGTCATAATGATGGAGAGTTTTGGTGCTCATTGGAGTCGTTTTAATTCTAATACTTTTAACTTTTTGGGTGACTTGCAAAAACATTTTAATGAAGATTTTTATTTTAAAAACTTTACTTCATCAGATAATGGAACCATTGGTTCTTTAATGGTTGTTGGATCTAATATTCCTCACAGAAATGGTGCTAGGTTTATTTCTGAAAGTCGATATATGCAAATGCCATTACAATCAGCAGCCCATATACCGTTTGAAAGTGCTGGATATGAGACAAACTTTTTGTATGGCGGAAAACTAGGCTGGCGTGATATAGGTAAGTACTTTTCCTATCAAGGTTTTAAAAATATTGAAGGAGAAAATCATATTAAAGAAAGTCTAGGACTTAAAGGTAGGCAAGGGACTGAGTGGGGTTTATATGACGAGCACTTTTTTGATCATATCCATCAAAAATTAACGAGTGCAACGAGACCACAATTTTTACTAGGCCTATCAACTTCGAATCATCCTCCATTTGAAGTTCCTAAAGACTTTTTAGCTCCAGAGTTAATTCTTCCTGATGAATTAAAGAAAAAAATATCAAGAGAAGAAAATTTATTTATGCAAAGGTTTAGAGCATTTCAGTATGCTAATTATAAACTTGCAAAGTTTATAAATCAGGTGAAGACCTCTAGCTTGAAAGAAAATACAATTATTATTGTAACAGGAGATCATAATTTTTGGGGATTCATGAATTATGAAAAGTCAGAGTCTTTTTTAAAATATACTGTCCCGTTATATATTTTTGTTCCAGATTCTATAAGGCCAATAAGCTATGACAAAGAGAAGTTTGGATCTCATGAAGACATTATGACAACTGCATATAACCTTTCACTGTCTGATAAAACTTATTTAACTTTTGGAGAGGATCTGTTTTCATCAAATGACTCTATTTCTATGAATGGAGGGGTTATTGCTTCGAAGCGTGGAGCAATTATAGGTGGGAAATTTTATAAATGGCTTAAAGAAGGCTTACTTGAGAGTACAAGTAGTAGAGAAAGTGATGAGTTTCTAATAAAACAGAATAAATCAAGTTTATCAATTGCTGACTATTATTTGAGCTCTGAACTTAAGAAACTTAAGGGCTCAAAGCAAGAAAATTAGTAAAAAATCTAGATTTATGCACAAAAAATTGGCAATTAAACTTAAACGAACTCTAGTAATTTAAATAACTTAAGCTTTAAATCAAAACACTCGATAAGAATAAAGTAAAATATATTTATATAATCTTATACTGTGGAGTGTAATGTGAATGCATTATCTAGTTTAAAGAAATTCAATATAGTAATTCTGGCGTTAAGCTTTTGCTTTTCCTCATATGCTGCTAGTACAGTTGATTGGCCAGACACTATTGTTGCCGACTCTGCTAAAGATTTATCCATAGGTATAGTTGAAGACAGACAAGAAGATGGGAAGTCATTTTTACCTGAAGATGTTGAAGAAGAAATTATTGGGCTAGCAGATGATTTATATGCTGGTGGTGTTGCTAAGTTAGAGCACTACAACACTATAAGTTGTAAAGTTAGCACGTTGAAAAAACTTGCTAAGATAAAAACTGAAAATTCTGTTCCAACTGATTGTTATAAAAACTTCCTAGAGTATGTTGATGGAACTTGTAAGCCAGATGTTGAATTTAGTGATGTTTATCCAGTAGTTGATGGTACTAAGACAATCTTTAAAGAAAAGTATAAGTGTTCTGGAGTCGCTCCATCTTTTAATACATCTAGAAATTGGTTTAAAATTGTAGCAACTGCTGATCAGCATGAAAAAAACCTTTGGAAAGGCTTATATGCAAATGTTATTCAAAGCTTCTTTGATAAAGTAAAGGCAGATAGAAATACATACGCAGAAGAATATGAACTTGCGACAGCGAGACAATGTGAGCCTGGCTTAATGAGGCTTCCTCATGCAGATTTTAGCCCAGGGTCATCTTGTACTAAGAAAGCTGAAAGTTGTAGTACTCATAGTGATTGTTGTTCTGGTTATTGCCAGGGTGAAGAAACGCAAAAGACTTGTTCTCAACCACTGAGTTGTTATAGCTTACTTGAAGAGGGCCAGCAATGTGGAAAGCTTGATAATGGGGGCGTAAACCCTTATTGTAACCCTGGTAATATTAAGCCTGATGGAACTGTAGATGAATCGATTGAATTAAAAAAACAAATTGAGTGTACTCAAGTAAATATGAATACTTCTGAGATTAATGAATGTACTCCTAGTGGGTATGCTCCTAAAACAGGTAAGCCTTGTTGTTCAACTAAAACAGATTCTTCTGGAAAGTGTACGGCCCACTTTGTTTGTTCTAAATGTGCTAAGAATGGTGAAAAGCCTACTTCTGATGAGCAATGTTGTCCTGGGTACTATAAGTCACTCTCAGGTGTTTGTGTGCAAGATTTTCCACCTTTGATGCTAGATGTTTCAATTGAAAATAAGACTCCAGTAAATAAAGAAAGTAAAAAGCAAGAAAAGCATATTTTCCAAAAAATCTTTGATTTAATTATTCCATCTGCTCACTCTCAAGAGTCAGTAGATCCAAACTCAATTAATCCAGAAGATTCAATAAATTGTATTCCTGGACTGACTTGTGAATCGGGTTTGTCAGCAGAAGAGGAACAAGCTCGAGCAAATGCAAATAGAACATGTATGAGTCCTAAGGATGGAGTTCATCCTTCAGCTGATGAAATCAATGAATGCATGAAGAAAGCTGATTTGATGTATAAAGATATTGCTAATAAGAATATTAAAGAAGGAGCTACTGGCGAGATTTGGACACGAGAGAAATATCAAGCTCAGTTTAATATGACAGCAATTACTTCGAAGACAGTTTCTGACTTTGATACTTGTACATTTAATGCTTTCAATGACTCTTGGTTTGATGCTCAACCAGATGAAAGGAATGCTGAAATTGTCTTAAGAGGTTTTGAGTTCTTGTTTTCTGGAAATGGAACTCAAGATTTTTGGTATGATAAAACTCAATCAAAAAACATTTATGAAAGAGCACAGAAAGTAGCCCATGATCTTAGGCTTTTTAGGTCTGAACAGATTGCAGAGTTTGCAGAGATGAATAGAAAAATGACCTGTAAGTGTATTGTGGCCTTTGGAAAGAGTAAATTTCCCGAGAAAGCTAGTTTTTTTGAAAGTTCATGTTCTGATGTTACTAATCTTGCTGATATAGACGGGAAAAATTTAGAGAATATTGGTAATGAGAGTACTTCTTTAGAAGATAGTGAGAATAAATCATCAACAGAGACTAAGGAAGCCGATGGTACTGATACAGACTTAGGTGCTATCGGGATCGCAGGTGAAAAATTATTACTAGAATTTTTAGCTCTTAGAAACAAAGCTCAATTAAAAAGATTTGACTATAATGCAAAACTTGAAGTTGAACTTGAAGAACTTGCAAAGTTTATTCGAGAAAATGAGTGGGAGCAATCTAGCCCAAATACAATTCACTTATATGATTTTAAAGTCAAAAAAACTGCTGGCTGGGTAAAGGCTTTAGCTATAATCATTGTTGTCGTTGTTGCTGTTGCGTTTACAATTGTAACTATGGGAGTAGGTGGTGCAGTGATTGGTGCAATTGCTGGTGCTATTGCAGGTGTCGCAGGAGCAATTGTCGGGGCCGTAGCTTTAGTTGGAGCAATTGCTCTTAGTATTGAGGACAGTAATAATAAAGAAGCTCTAAAGAATTACTCTCAAGCTGTCGCTCAAAACTCAATTTACGGTGAAGGCTTAGAAAGAAATGTCCACGATGAAGTAAAAAGAGATTGGTATTGTAAAAACTGGATATGCTTTACGAAGTATAAAGAGTATAAAAGATACTATACTGGGCCAAGATTTAATTCTTCTGAGTCAGATCAAATGAAAGCGCCAAGTGAAACTGGAAAAATTTGTTCTGTATTTGCTTCCTCTAGAGTGTGCTTTAGAAATATTCATTTAACAGGTTTTAGACCTGATGAAGATAAAGTTGAATTACGTTACTTACTTGATGCAAAAGTTACAGAGTTTATGCCAAACCCAAGTTATACGCTGGACTCAAATTTTGTTGGGATGAATGGTAAGTTTGGAACTAGTAGGAGTGACTGTACTAATAATGATATTGGTGACGTTAATAAAGCTTATTGGTGTGGTATTGGAAAATTAATAGACACTAAGCCTAGTAAGACAGTTAAATTAAAATTCTTAGATGAAGATATGTTATTAAATGATAAGGTTCAAGATGCATTTCAGTTACAAGATGGAGAATTTTTACCTGAATTGTTCAATGAAAGTCATGTATTAGAGGTTAAAAATGCTGTAAGACAATATGCTTCTTGTTCAAAAATGCCAGAAGCTGATGGTCAAAAAATGCTTACTTTAAAAGATTGTGGAGCTATTTTCCTACCAGAAGGGCATGAGCATGTTCTTGGGTTTGGTTTATTATTTGAAAATTCAGAAGATATTAAACATTTTGAAGAGTATGTTTATCAACATCACTTTCATTGGCCATCTATCTCGGCAAGTGATGAAATGGCTTATCCAACTATGGCCTTATCATCTTATTTTGAGGCAATTGTTTTCAATTTAAGAATTGTTGGCTCAAAAGCAGCTTTAAGGGCAATGAAAAATGGAGAAATGTATGACCTTTATCTATCAGATTGGCGCAAGCGTCTAGCTGATTATAAATGTGATAAAGATGATGCTGGAAATTACGTTTGTGCTGAAGCTCAAATGGGTGATGGTAGTAAAAATGTAGCTTATTCTAAGAAGTTTATGACAGCATTTAATGCAATTCTTTTTGAAGCTGGAAAGCTACCTGATGGAATTTTTGGAGCTGATGGTACTTCAGTGAATTCAAGTAGTGGTTTCTCTCAAGGAGAAGCTGATTTACTGGCGACTGCCGCAAAGAAAGCGATACGTGAGGCTGAATATAAAAAGCGTTATGATCACTATATGGAGACTGTTGGTACAACTGAAAGAGGAAAACAAAAAATTGCGGCTCAACAAGAATGGAAAGAGAAATTCATGGAGCCATTAAGGACTATGCCTTTAACAGTAGGTGGAAAGCAATTTGGAATAACAGGATCTTCAACTACTAATACGAAGACGAAAACAGCAACTGAGACTAAAAAGAAGTCTAAAGTTGCAGAATATAAAGTACCTGAGTTTAAATTTGATAGTAGCCAGTATGGAAATAGTAGTTACAACTCAAAAGTTGGATCAAATTCTTCTGATAGCGATACAATAAAAACTGGCTTACAGGATAGTTTGAAAAATTCATATTTACTAGATAGCGCTCTAAAGAGTAAAGAGATGTTTGAAAGAGATGATTCAGACTCAATATTTAAAATTCTTTCGAAAGCATATTATAGAAACTTGGATTTAATCTTAGAAAGAGCTACAATAGACGATGAAGAGGGTAAGAAAGTTCCTGGGCTAGAGTTTAAAGCTAAGAAGGATAATCTTTCCAATGATAAAAAATCAGAACTTAAAAAACTATTATCACAATAAAAAAAAGCCCGCATTAGTCGGGCTTTTTTACTTGATAAGCATTTTGTCTTAAATAATGATCAGCAATAGTTAACTTGCACATAGACTCTACCACAGGCAATACTCTAGGCAGAATACAGGGGTCATGTCTTCCTTGTTTTGCTTTCTCTCCAACAGTAGATGGGGCTTTAAATACTAATTGAATGAATATATCATCACCATTAGAAATCCCACCTTCTATACCACCAAAGTTAGATGAGTCTTTTGATATTTCAGATCCGAGTAGGTGTATAAAATCTTGGCCTCTACCAAAGCTAACACCCATGCAAGAGCCTATACTTAATAAAGCCTTTCCTAAGTCTGCTTTAAGCTTATCAAATACTGGCTCTCCAAGGCCTAGGGGAGAGTTCTGAATCTTTACTAAAACTTCCCCTCCACAAGACTCGCCATTTTCTTTATATTCCATAAGAAGACTTGTGACTTCATCTTCAAGGCTTGGGTCTAGTAAGCCTAGCTTTGAATGAGAGTTAAAATTAGTCTTTTTTGAGGAAATTGGTCCTAACCTTGATATTTTAGAATTGAAAATCGTATCAGGTATAATTAAAGAAGCGAAATAACCACCGATTACTCTAGCAAGAGTTTCGCGGCCACTGGCCCTCCCTCCACCTCTGTGATCTCTAAGACCATATTTAAACTCAGTAGTCTTATCTGCATGGCCTGGTCTGTATTGATTTTTCAATTGGCTATAATCTTCACTGCGTTGATTAGAGTTTTTAACTATAACAGTAATTGGAGTGCCTAGAGTTTTCCCATCAAAAATACCTGAAAGAATCTCAGGGAAATCCGATTCATTCCTAGCTGTACTTACTTTTAATCTACCAGGCCTTCGTCTATCGAGTTCTTGAACTAAATTCTCTAAAGAGAAATTTATATTCGCTGGAACGCCATCAATTATAACTCCGAGGGCTTCTCCGTGAGATTCACCGAATGTTGTAATGCTTAAAAGTTTTCCAAAAGTATTTCCACGCATTATTTCTTACTCCTATTTTGTTTCTGTAGGCTATCTAGCCCTACTAATATACAGGCAATCCATATCAAAGAAAATGAAATCCACTTGATGATACTCATTTCTTCGTTAAAATATACGGTTGCAATTATAAATTGTAAGCTTGGTGCTATAAATTGAATAAAACCTAAGCTTGATATTGGAATTCTTTTTGCCGCTGCTGTAAATAAAATCATTGGGGAAATTGTAATTAAACCGGAGCATAAAAGAAGAATATGGTCTAAGCTTGAAGCTTGTAAGTAATGACCTTCGCCAGAGGCTTCGATTTGAAATAATATGATAAAACTTGGAATAAAAAGAGCAAAGGTTTCAAATGTGACACTATCAACAGATCCAATAGGGATGTATTTTCTAGTTAACCCATATAGAGAAAAAGTAATTGCAATGACGATTGATATCCAAGGAAAAATTGTATAGGCAAAAGACTGTAAAAGAATGCTCATAATTAACAAAATAACAGCGTAGACCCTGATTGAATTTATCCGTTCTTTCAGAACAAATACTCCAAGTAAAACACTGATAAGAGGAGATATAAAATAGCCAAAACTAGTTTGTAATATTTGATCCTGTTCAATGGCATAGATGAAAAGGAACCAGTTGACAGCAATCAGTATTGTCGAAATGAAGAGCTTTTTCACATGTCCATCAAATAAAATTACTCTTGCGACTTCTAGAAACCTTATCTTAAAAACGAGAAAAAAAAATAATGTTAAAAATGACCAAATTATTCGATAGGCCGTAATTTCAAGAGCGCTGAAGTGGTTAATGGCCTTAAAATAAAAAGGGAATAAGCCCCAAAGTGTAAAAGCAAGCACTCCATAGATTGAGCCAATTTGATTTTCACTACTGGACTTACTCATTTTTAAATCTCATCAAGACAATAAATATTTGAATAATTGATATTAAATCGAATTTTATCATTAACTTTGAATTTTCGTTTTGTTTTAAGCCATAAGTCTAGGCCAGTTGTTTCTTTCACTTCAATTAGATAGTGAGAACCTTTGTAGAAAGTATTTAATACTTTGCCTTTATAGCTACCATCTATCGAGTAATTAATATCTTCTGGTCTTATGACAAGTAAAGCGTCAGCGTGGTCTTTTACTGAGAAATTAGAGTGATTGGGGATAATGAGTTCTTTGTTAAAAGCTTTAACTACAAGATCAGTCTTGTCTGCTGATAATATTTTTCCTGCAATAAGGTTTGTTTGGCCAAAAAATTGAGCTACAAACATATTTTTTGGTGTTTTGTATATCTGCTCTGGTGTGCCAACTTGTTGTACTTTTCCAAAGTTTAAAACCACAACCTTATCTGAAAAGGATAAGGCTTCATTTGTTTCGTGAGTTACCCAAATAACGGATATTTTTTGATCCTGAAAAAGTTCAAAGAGCTCCTGCATTAAATCAAAGCGTAGCCTTTCATCTAAATGTCCAAAAGGTTCATCTAATAAAATTAAAGTCGGGTTCTTTACTAAAGCCTTAGCAATGATAACTCTTTGCCTTTGCCCTCCAGATATCTCACTTGGTCTAGAGTGTATTTCATTTGTTATATTTAGTTGAGCTAATGCATTTCTTACTTGGTTTGCTCTTTTTTCAGTATCTTCTATATAATGTATTTCATTTTCTAAAATTTCAAATACTGTTTGTTGTGAGTTTAGTTCAGTTGTTTGAGGGACATAGGCAACATTATAACCACCAAAGCTTTTGACTTCACCTGTGTGTCCATGTAACTCGTCACCAATTATTTTAACTGTCGTTGTTTTCCCAGAACCTGATGGCCCAATAAGAGAAACACATTCACCTATATTTACAGAGAAATTAATATCACTGATACCTGCGGTAGTTCGTGCATTATAACTAAGAGATAGGTTTGAAACTTCTAATAACTTTTTACTCACTTTTATTCCTTATAAGTATTGAATTTATATGAATAGCACCAAAGATCAAAATTATGGAAAAGGTTACAGAGAAATAACCGATTTTATGAAAGCCAGTTAAAATACCATCAGTAGCTTCTACAATAAATAATCCAGCAAAAAGTGTTGCAAGTGCAGAGCCTAAAGAGCGTATAGAGTTTAATAGCCCCATATATGTACCTCTGTCTTGAGGCAAGCATATTTCAGAAGTCATGGTCATAAGAGGAATCATTCTTCCTGATACTAGTGTCATAAAGAAAGTACTCATTGCAATGAATAAAGGTAACTCCATTTTTCCTGCATTGGTGTAGAAGTATATTGGGATACATGAAATAACAGCAACAAAGGATAGAACTTTTACAGCCCCAAAATGATCTGTGGCCTTACCAAAAATACGAGCAGTTATAATTGTAAAAAATCCTGCTATTAAATACATATATTTTAAATCTGTCTCTAGGATTCCAATATTTTTTACTGCATAAGGCGATAGGTAAGGGATAATAGTAAATAAAGAAAATACGTTTAAAAAAATTAAGGCATATGCCTTTAAGTAATCAACTTTGAATAACAAGTTTAAAACTCGTTTTAAATTCTCTAGAGCAGAAGTTATCTGTACATGTTCATTTAACTTAGGAAAGCTTAATGAACTTAGTAGCAGAACAGCAATAGAGAAAAAAGCTATGAAATAAAAAGTTATATGCCAAGAATATTTCTCAGCTATTAATAAACCTAGTGGAACACCTAGGACTGATGCCACACTGAAAGCGGACATAACTGTACCCATGGCCTTTCCTCGTCTTTGGAAAGGAATTAAGTCTGTTACCATTGCTAGGACAACAGCTGTTAGAGTTCCTCCAAAGCCTCCGGCAATAATTCTTGATATAAGTAAGGCTTCAAAGCTATTAGATAGTCCACAGAAGATAGTTCCTGTAATAAAGCCTACGAAGTTGATCTCCATCATGAGCTTTCTTCCATACCTGTCAGCAACTAAACCGTATATTAATCCAGTAATTGCTGCACTAATATTGTATGATGATACTAATGAGCCAAATTGAAGAGGTGTTATGTTTAGGTCCCTCATCAAAACTGGCCCAAGTGGCATCAAAACAACAAAGTCTACAATATGTGAAAACTGTATTGCAGCTAGTAGAAAAACAAAATAATTCTCTTTTTTAATTTCTTAAACCTTTTACATCATTGATAGTAGAGCTGTTATCTAAAGTCTCTAAACTAGCAACAGTTGAAACGGTGTGATCAACCATACTAACAGCAGCTGGGTGATGATTCCCAGAATTTTTTACACCACCAAAGGGAAGCCTACTACTAGCGCCAACTGTTGAACGGTTTAAGTTTATGATTCCAGAGTCGATGTCTCTTAGACATAATTTATAGATATCTTGTTCTTGAGTGAATACACTCGCTGCTAGACCATAATCTGATACATTGGCAATATTGATAGCATCTTCTATGTCTTCATATGGAGTGAATGTACAGTTTGGTCCAAAGATTTCTTCTTGTGTAAATGGGTTCTCTTTGACGGCACTACCTTCTTTTAAGTAATGAATTGTTGGATTGACATAATGTCCTTTGAAACCAATATCTAAGTCTTTTAATCCAACAATATCTTCTGCACCATTTTGAGTTCCTAGTTTACAGAAGTCCTTATAGGTATTTGCTGCAGCTTCATCAATTAATGGACCCATAAAAGGTAGTTCTTTGAACTCAGTTGGGTGATCAATAATAATTTTTTCAGTTATGGCCTTGAATTTATCAATAAACTCTTGCTCTATAGACTTGTGAATTATAACCATTGAAGTTGAAGTGCATCGTTGGCCAGAAGAAAGATAGCACGCTCTTAAAAGTTCTGGTAGAGCATGATCAATATTTGTATCTTTATGTAAAATTGTTGAGTTTTTTCCACCAAGTTCTAGTGCAACAAGTTTTGTAAGGTCCGTACCAACAGCTTCTAAGATCTTTTTTCCAACTGGAACAGAACCTGTAAAGTAGATGCCTTTAATTGCTGGATGCTTAATGATGTCTTGTGTCGTTTTTACAGTACCGTTTATTAAATTAATAACACCATCTGGAAATCCAGCGCCATGAAAACACTCAATTAATAATTGAGATGAATATATTGTTTTCTCACTTGGCTTGAAAATAATACTATTTCCCGTTAAAAGAGCAGCAAGTATTTGTCCATTGGCCAAATGGCAAGGAAAGTTAAAAGGACCAATAACTAAACTAGGACCAAGTGGTTTTTTTATAATATGGCCATCTATACTTGGAAGAACCTGAGCAATTGTTTTTGTTTCAATTCTTTTGAGAGAGTCTCCAATTGTAATATTAACTTTGGCTGCTAAAGCTCCGGCCTCTGTCATAGATTCCCATAACGGTTTACCAGTTTCAAGAGCAATAGCTGTTCCAATTTCGTCTTTTCTTTTGATAACTTGTTCTTGGAATTTTTTTAAATATTCAACTCTTTCAGATAATTCTAACTTTCTCCAAAAATTAAAACCTAAAATTGCCGAGTCTACAACTTTATCTATATTTTCATATGAGATTTTAGCATCCCATAGTTTATTTGTAAGGTCTCCTGGGCAGTACTTAGTTATTTGCTCATCAGTTGTCTTTGTGTCGCTTTCTGATAATCCTTGTGAGTGAGAAAATTGACCGTTAAAATAGTCACCTCGTAGAGTACATTCCATTATTGAATCCTTTGTGTGCACCGCACACCTTTATAATCTTTTATACCTATCTTTATAGAATATTTAGTCGCAAAAATCAGTCTAATTTTACACATTTTTTGAATTATTCCTGGAGATTTAGAGGAATTTTTGAGGATTTTTGAAGGAAACTAATGTAAATTGAAAAAAAATGAAAGAATGGAGATAAACAATGAAAAAGATTGAAGATCTATTAGATAAAATGTGGATAGACTATGTTGCTTTAAACCCTCAAGCTCAGAAAATAGTGAACTTAATTGAGTCTAATGGAGATACAGTTGTTAATGATCATATTGCTTTAAGGACTTTTAATCATCCTAAGTTAAACGTGGATAAAGTTGCTAAAGCTTTTACTGATAGTGGATATGTATTTGGTGGTGATTATGATTTCGAAGAAAAAAAACTAAAAGCAAAGCACTTTATTCATCCTGATGAAAATATGCCTTTGATCTTTATATCAGAGCTTTTACTTGAAGAATTTTCTCCTGAGTTTAACACAATCGTTAATAAGCTTGTTCATCAAGTTGATGATGAAACAATTTCTAGTTTTGACTTCTCTTCTATGGGAAGACCTTGGGAATTATCGACTCAAGAGTATGAGATACTTAAAAAAGAAAGTGACTATGGTTCATGGGTTGCGGCGATTGGGTTTAGACCAAATCACTTTACTGTTTCAATCAATGCTTTAACTCAATTTGATGATATTTTAAATTTAAATGCATTTTTAAAAGAGAATGGATTCAAATTAAATAATAGTGGAGGAGAGGTTAAAGGAAGTACACAAGTATGTCTTGAGCAATCTTCAACATTAGCAGATAATGTAAAAGTAAAATTTTCAGACAAAGAATTAGTTATCCCGTCTTGTTATTTTGAGTTTGCTAAAAGATACCCGATGGATAATGGTGAACTTTATAAAGGTTTTGTTGCAAAGTCTGCAGATAAAATCTTTGAGTCAACAGATCATGGACAAAGTTAAGCAACTAGAACTTTGAAGATATGGGGAAGCTCATCTCCAGATAGCTTCTCCAATAATTCTTTGACCGTACTTTTATCTAGGATACAGACCTTTGCTTTTTCTGAGATTTTAACAGTATGTTTCATTGGTGAACTTTCCATTAGCTCGGTTACTCCAAATAGAGTTCTTGGTCCTAGAGTTTGAATAATTTTTTTTCTTTTAATAAACTGAACTTCACCTTCAAGTAATAAGTAACCTGCTGTGGGAACATGATCTTCATAAATAATTTCAGATTCAGTATTATAAATCGAAGCTTGGCAATGAACTAAAAGTTTTTCAATGTATTGCTGTGGTAAAATGTCGACAAGTATATCGGTTTTCATTCTTTTATAATGACATAAAATTAAAATAGAGAATATAATCTAAATCAGGAAAAATAAAAAAGATTAGTAAGAAATATTAGCAAAATCGATTAAGCCTTTCTCATCAATTATATAAATCGTTTTTCCTTCTTGCTCAATAAAGCCTTCTTGTTTTAGCTCTGACATAAACCTAATAAGTGTCTCAGATGCCGTTCCAATGATTGATGCCATCTCTTCTCTTGTTAGTTTTATGTTGAGTCTGATTCTATTATCCAGCATTTTTTCTCCATGAGATTCACGAAGTAAAAGCAAAAGTTCAGCAAGCCTTTCTCTTACATTTTTTTGATAAAAAGAAGAGATTCTATGCTCTGCTGCGCCTAAGTCTCGACCTAGTTTACTTATTAGATTTGTTGCAACAGAAGGTTGTTCTTGAACTAATTTTAAAATATATTTTTTATCGATAAAGCATACGTGGCTTTCTTCAATGGCCGTTGCAGTAGCGTTGTAGTACTGGTCCGTAAAAATACTTCTATGGCCTAAAACATCGCCTTCAGTTGCTATTCTTACTATTGATTCTTTGCCATCTTCACCAATTTGAGTAACTTTTATATTACCTTTACTAATACAGTACATTCCATAAGGAGGATTTCCTTGAACAAATAGGGTTTGACCTTTTTTGTAAGAATTTTCAACTTTATGCTCACTTACATCATGTAATTCTTGAGATTTGAGTTCACAGAAAATTCCTTTTCCTTGAGTAGGACAAGTTTCGCATTCAGTTGGTAATTCAGATCTTTTAGTCATAAGTAATCCATATCATGTGTTATTCACTGATAATACTAGTAAATCTTATCAGGAAGTATGATTAATATCACAGTTTAAATCATTTAGTTAAGCTAATTTAGTTTTAATCGAGTATTTAAGCCTAGTTAAGGAAACTTATGAATAATTTAATTAATAAGTATGATAAACCTGGACCACGTTATACAAGCTTTCCACCAGTACCTTTTTGGGATGGTGCGCCGAGTGAGGCGATGTGGTTTAAACATGTAAAGAGGACATACAATGAAAGTGAGGGGATTGATTTATATATCCATATTCCTTATTGTGAGTCACTTTGTTATTACTGTGGTTGTCATCGAACAATTACAAAAAATAAGTCACGAGGTGATCTTTACGCTGAGTATATTATTAAAGAATGGCAACTATATAAGTCAAAACTTGGTGCTTTAAAAATTCACTCAATTCACTTTGGCGGCGGAACACCTACATTCTTATCACCAAATATATTTGAAAGACTACTTACGGTTTTATCAGAGTCCCTTCATAAAAATTTCTTAGGTTCGATCGAGATAGACCCAAGGACTTGTGAAGAAGATCATTTAAAGGTTTTAAAAGAGTATGGTTTTAAACGAATTTCAATGGGAATACAAGATTTTGATGAGAAGGTTCAGTCTTCTATCAATAGACACCAGTCTGTTGAGATGATTGAGCAACTTGTAAGGAAGGTTAAGGAGCATGATTTTAATTCAATTAACTTTGATTTAATTTACGGCTTACCAAATCAAACAAGAGAGTCTATTACTAGAACTATAAATGAGGTTCAAAATTTAAAGCCTGACCTTATTGCATTTTATAGTTATGCTCATCTACCAGAAAGATTAAAAAATCAAAAATTAATTAAAGAAGATGAGTTGCCGACAGGTCCAGAAAAAAGAGAACTTTATGAGCTTGGTAAAAAACTATTAATTGAAAATGGTTATGTAGAAATTGGCCTTGATCATTTTGCTAAACCTGATAATTTCTTAGGAAAGGCTTATAAAAATAAAAAGCTTAAACGTAGTTTTATGGGTTATACAGATGATAAAACAGATAATCTTATTGCTTTAGGGGTTTCTAGTATTTCGAATTCTCAAGATAGTTTTATTCAAAATGAAAAAGATATCAAAAAGTATATGGCCATTATAGATAGAGGAGAGCTTCCTATTGTTAAGGGTCATATTATGAGTAATGATGACCAAGTAAGTTCAAAGATCATTCATGATTTAATGTGTAATGGGTCTGCAAGTTTAAAAGAGATTCAAGGTTCAAAATATTACCGCAAGGTTCTTATGGAGTTAGAGCAGATGCAAGCTGACAATCTCCTTACTATAAAAAAAGAAAATATCGAAATTAGTGACGTTGGACATCCATTTATTCGAAACATAGCAATGATATTTGATTTTTATATTAGAGAGAAAAAAAGTAAGGCTAAATTCAGTCAAACAATTTAACTATTTTATGCTAAAGTATTTATATGAATATACTTGTAAAATATATTGGAAACGATGATAAATATTGGGCCAAGATTAAACAGCGCTTTATTAATAGTTACGAAGAGTTAAACTTAAGTTTTATTCAAGAAAGTGTATCAGCAAATTTTAATGCGAGGTCATCTTTTGTTGAAACCTATAATCAATCTCCTCAAATTATTTATATTGATATGAGTGTTAACTCTAAGGAGTTACTCTACTTAACAAAGCTTCTTAATAGAAATAACGAGATGAGACTAACTTCAATAGTTGGATTGTTTGATTATAGTGGTGGGTGGACAGAAATGAAGAAAGCCATCCTTGCAAGTATGAGACTACTTCATTATAAAAGTTCTGAAATTCATGATGTCATTTATGATCCCATTTCTTTGCTTAATGTTGATTTAGCAAAAAATCCTCATTACGTACGTGGAAAAGAGATTGATGAGCTTGTATTAGAACAGGTGTTGCGATTAAGTTATATTGAAGATGATAAATATCATATTGAGACGAATTCTTTTATTAAAGAAGGATCAATTATTGAAATCGATAATCACCCTCTTGAGAATTTAACGTCTTCAAACCGATTCTTTGTCAAAAATTTTTCTCAGAGTAATCTGTACTATAATTCCAGGTATGCCTATGATCTTGAATTTACCTATATAGACAGTCCTTTTTTTGAAGCAACACAGCGAAGTTGGATCCTTTATAAAAAATATCGTAATAATCCATTAGGCCTCAAAGAAGATACTGGTTGGGACTATGAAGAACTTATTGCTGATGTAAAAAAAAGAAAGTCTATTATTAGACCAATGAGAGAAGGAGTTCGAGATTGGATAAAAGAGAATTCTAAAAAAATAACACCTAAAAGGTTAAAAGTTTTAGCAATTGATAAATCACTTGAGATTTTCTCTGAGCTAAATCAACAACAAGGAATATTTCCTTATTCCTTAAATATTCAAACAGTTCTAACTAAAGATTATTATCAGATTGAAAGAACGATGCCAGCACTTATTGTTATTAAGTTCGATGAGACTAACAATGAAAAAACTCTAGGCTTAATTATTGATAAAATAAAATCAATGAATAGTTATCATCCATATATTCTCATTTTTAATCATGATAGTAGTACTGACAAGTTACGACAAGCTCATGATTATCAAGAACTGTTAACATACTCTGGAAGTGTAGATTTAGGTATTATAAAAGAATTGGGCAGGAAAATTGATGATAAATTTAAACTGTCAGATAATTTTAACAGAGTTTATTTAGAGACTTCAAGTGTGAACTCTTCAATTACTTTAAGGTGTGATGCTAAGATAGTTGCTATGACTGAATCTATTTTGTATTTTGAAAGTAATGATTCGGTACCCATGTGGACAGTTTTTAAAGCAAGATCTCCGGTGAATATGCTTTTAACTGTTGTTCCTCACAAAGAAAAAAGTAAATTTAAGTCTTTTGGCTCTGGTACTAAACAAGTTTATAGATGTTTGATTAATGGAGTAGGAGAAAAAGAGAAAGCGAAGATTCGCTCTCTCATTAATAAGTCTTTAAAAGTTGATGATGACTAAATTAAACTATTTTGAATTTGGGGATTTTCAGCTTTCAAAGTTACATACCTAAGCTTTTCTCCAAATCTTAGTTTCAAAGCTGTTGCTGTTACGGCACTAATCTTCGCTTTTCCATCTGGAAGAATTTCAAGATTTCCTAAACATGATTTAAATTCTTTATTTTCATCTGAAGTAGAAATAACTAAAACCTCGGAATCAATTGGATCATTAGTAATTTGTCCAACTTCAACGACTTTACTTTCTTTAACTGCACGAACTTCATCCAAGTTAGCACGAAGAACAGGACCTGGTTCAAAAATTCCCACTAAGCCACCAAAAGAGAATCCTTCTTGTTGCAGAATATGTTTTGCTGGTTCTGTGTGTGGGTGGACTTCTCCTACAACCTCTTGAGCATCCTCTGGTAATAAATCAACAAGAATGGGTTGTTCAGGGAGTAGTTCCTCAATAAACCTTTTACTCTTCATTTGCATATAATCAGCTTGAGCAAAGTCTATATCCATAAACTTTCTTCCTACTGCTTCCCAAAAAGGAGAGTGACCTTGATCATTAACTCTACCGCGCATTTCTGCGATTACTTTATCTTCAAAGTATTTTCTATCTTCAGCCATGAATAAAAATCGCGACAATGATAAGAATCTTCCATTTTGACTATTTCTAAACTCAGGAGATAAAAATAATGAACAAATCTCAGCAGGACCCGCATGTATTTTTTCAAAGTGTAATGTTCTAACTTTTTTGGTTACATTCAATAGTTCAGATTTTCTTTCCTCTTCTTTTAAGCGGTAGAAGTAGTAAGGTTCAAAACCACCAATTTTCGAAATAATTCCGCTGATGCCAACAATCTTTCCTGTGAATAACTCTTCCATGACAAAGAGGTAAGACTCACCATTTGGTCCACCTGCTCTATGAGCAAAGCTCCTCTCTGAGAAAAGTATTTTATTACGAATAATTTCTCTATCTTTAGGAAGTGATGTTAGACCATGGCCCGAATCTTCAAGTAGGGCCATTAAACCATCTAAATCACTTTCATGTATTGGTCTAATTACAAACATAGTTTACTCAATTTCGTTTAGTGTTTTTTCAATAATATTACATACATTGTCGATATCTTCGTTAGTTACCGCACCAACAGGAACTAGAAATCTAACTCTTGTCGGGTTCGCTCCTGCGATAAAAGAAAGAACTCCATTATCAAATAATTTGAAAGTAAATTCTTTAGATTTCTCTAGGCTTCCATTAAAAAGTGTCATCCCTACCATGGCGCCAATTCCCCAAGGACCTTTAATCTTTTCTGGGTACTTAGCGTGAAGTGCATCTAGTTTTGATGCAAAATGAGCATGAACTTTATTAATTTTACCTTCTTTTCCTAGGTAACCATTATTTGCAACTTCATTAATGATATAATAAGCAGCATTGATTGCTGAACCACTAGAAGTAAAAGTTTGAGAGATTAATCCTGGCCTTGGTTTATGGTCTTCTCTATAGATTGTTGCACAGATCTGAGAGTTCTTTCCAATATTAACCATATCAACTAGCTTATCCAGTTTGAAGTATTGGAAAGCAAACATATGTTCTGTTCTCATAAAAGTTTGAACTTCATCAACAATTATAGATACATTATTTTTCTTACACTCTTGGATAATTGCTTTAAAGAAATCTTCGTGTCCTACCCAGTAACCACCTTCTCCTTGAATTAACTCCATACACATTGCTGCATATTGACCTTTATGACGGGCAAAGTATTTCTGTAGCATTGTTACTACACGGTCAATTGATCCTTGATGATCGTTTGAATCATAAAATGGTATATAATCAACGCTAAGAGTTTGAGGTAAGCCATCTCTATAAACATGTTTGTCTGTAATATTTGAAACAGCTAAAGTTCTACCCATAAAACATTTTTCAAAAGCCAAAACTCTATGAGCTGGTGTCTTCTTTTGAAAGATCATTTTTAATGCGTTTTCTGCGGCCATAACACCTGAAGAAGTCATAAACATATGATTAAATTCACCACCATTTTTATTGGCTTGATCTAAAATTAATTTATAAAGTTTTGGAGAGTCAATATTCTGTTGAAGGTTTCCACTCATTGTTGTGTTGGTAACAGCTCCATCAACTTGAGCAGCAACTACTCCAGCATGAGAGTGACCAAAATAGTGAACTCCAATCCCGGTAATAAAATCGTACTTAACTGAACCATCTGCTAACTCTACTAGAGCTCCATTACCGATACCTGAGCCAATATAATTATAAAAAAGCTTACCACCACGGTTTTGTCCAAACTCTGTCATAAGTTCATCATATGATTGTTTCAACTCTGGGTCAGCTGGTTTTACTTTATCAACCTTTGCTGAATGCTCATTTAAAGCTTCAGAGATTAGTTTTTTAGCTTGTTCAATTCTTGGATCTTCTAAGTAAGATTGACCAATAGACTTTTTAGACATAGTGCCTCCATATTTAAAGTATTCATAGTTTTAAAGTTCATTTAAAAACGATTTGCAAATTATCAATATTATTACTATTTATCGACATATTTTCTTAATTATATTAAGTTTTTTATTTATATATTTGAATAGTTGCGTCAATTAATTTGAAGCCTTGAAAACTATCTTAAATAGGCAGGTTAGCTATACCAAAATTTGAAAATTGTGTCAGAATAGTAATATGAATAATTTAATAAAGAAATCACTACTTATTTTTAGTTTAATATCTGCCTTCGTCTTACCAGCTGAATCACTAGCAAAAGAAACTGTTTGGGAATATGTTGATAGGAAACTAGAGAAAAAAAAGTTTAAACGCTGGTCTTTATCAAATTGGTTTCATACTCAAGAAAAGATAGCACTTCAAAACCAATGGCTTGCCATGAATATTCACGAAGATGGTATATTAACAGAGTATTATATTGATTATGCAAAAAGTAAGTTTGATAGAGACACTTCAGACAATTCAAATGTTGAAGATGATGGTGTCACAGGTGAGGCGGCGGCCTATTGGGGAATTTTTGGTTTAGTTTTTAGGCAAGAGGAGTATGGTTCTCTTTATACTCAAAGAGAGGCCTCTGTAAATCTTAGACTAATAGGATCTTCGCATCAATCTACGCACCTAACAGCTACATATGGTGCTAGACAATTTCGTGGAAATTCACAAGAAGAATTTGATCAAAACTTTTATGGTGGTGATATTAGTTTGTATCTCCTTCCTTTTTTAGGTTTTGATGGGCGGTATAGGTATTATATCAACGCTGAGAATTCACAAGGCACTCAGTCTTTAAGGTCTGATCGAACACAATGGGGGATGTTTATAGATATTTCATTTGTTCGTTTCTTTACATATCAATTTGAAGAAAATTTACTTTTTAACGATTTTTCAAGTCCTGAGCTTTCTGAATTACAAATCAAAGGAACTGCAGCTGGCATTAGGCTCTATTTCTAAATTTTTCTTAAGTATTTTCAATAGTTGCCAATATTCTTTTGCAAGGAAGATATAGAACGACTCTTCTAAGTTATTGATAATAAACAGGTATAAATTACTGCGTTCATAAGGAAACAATATAAAAGTATAATTGGTTTACAAGAAAAATTATTTAATGGGGTTTTCTTATGAAAAAAATAATAATGAACCAAGCCGGAAATTTATCTATGGGGATTTCAGGAGTATTAGCAATAGCTAGTGCAATTGTAATCGGTATTAGTAAAGATCAGGACACTCAGCTTAACCAAGCAAAATCAAGTATGGAAAGAGTTGAAGGTCAGGCTTTAATGCATAAGATGAAAACTCTTGCCAACTTCTTAGTGAGTTCTAACGTAATACTCTGTAAGTCAGATCCATATAAAGGAAGTAATGAGAGAAATAGATGTTCATGGGGTGGTGTTCAATATAGCGGCGGTGAATCTGTTCCATTAGATAAGAGTAAATTAGGTTTTGATAATGGTTCTTATGATAAAAATGGATTCTTAGTATTTAATGTAGACACTAATAAGATTCAAGAAAAGAGTGAAGACGGAAGTGATACTGAAAATGAAGAATATGAACTTTCTGGTATAAAAGGCTCAATTGGATTTAAATTATATGACTTTACAGATGATCCATTAAACTTAGCCAAAAATTTTGGAGAGATTCCAAATGCAAATATAGATTCAGATAATGATAGAACAATTGTATTAGTAAAAGCAGAAATTAAAGTAAGTCAAAAATTTATAAAAAAGAGATCTGTTGATGAAAATGGCGAAGTAACTATTACAAAAGAAAAGTCTGATGGTTTTACTGTTAAAAATTATTTTGGTATCAGAAGGCCAATTGCTATTCCTAAAATCGAAATAGGAAATGCGGTTTGTGCCGCTGGATGTAGACCTTCAATCGGCTTGGATGATAATATGGCATGTCGATCTAAACAATCTTTTGAACATGCTGATGAAGTAGAGATTACTGCAAAAGTTACAAATCTAGGCCCAGGTGTGTTATATAAACTGGCTCTAGAAAAGAATGTAGAATATGATGCTGAAAAATATCCAAATCAAAAACAACCAGATCCAGTTGCAATTAATATTATAGGTTCTACTTCTGTAGAATATTTAATGCCTGGTCAAACAGCTGAGTGGTCAGACAGTGTAAAGTGTTTAACTTTTACAACTAGTACAAATGAAAAAATTTATCAATCAACTGCAAGCGGAATTTGTTATAAATATGATCCTAACTATAGAGTAGTTGAGTGTCCAACATCTGATTCAAATATTACAGATGTTAAGCAGCATTCAACAGGTGGTGGACAAATAAAGTATAAATTAGATATTTCTCCAGTAGCTACAAAGTATCGATATGAAAAGCTATATCCGTTTAAAGACTTAGCAAAAAGTAAAAGGTTCAGTAGCTTTTTTAAAGAAAATTTTGCTATTAACGTAAAAGTTCCTGAAGAGTTTAAAAATACAAGTTTATCAGTAATAGAGCCAGCAAGAGTCGCTCTACCTATTGATGAAATCAATGGAGTACCAGTTAAAGAAGAGCTTCAGACAAATATTGATATTATCCCAACTCACTAAAAAAATTAACAAAATTTTAAATAAGGTTATTAATATGAAAAATGTACTTAATAAAATTCTAAATGAAAAAGGTTTGAATTTAATTGAAGTCCTTGTCGTAATGGTGAGTTTTGGACTAGCTTCCACAGCAATTTTTACGACTATAAATTCAATGAACTCGAAAAAGGATACTGTTGAGCGAGCAGAAGATATTGTCTTCTTAAATACGTTATTGTCTCAAAATGTAAAGAAAGTATTCACAGAAACAAAAGGAACTGGAAGTTTAAGAACACAAGGGATTTGTTCGTTAGTAACACCTACAAATTTAGACGGAGTTGTTTCAAATATTAATATTGATTTACCTAAAGTCACTAGTAATATTTTTTCATCAGTTAGATGGGAAAAGTATATTGAAGGGTTTAATGAGGAAGAAAATCTTACAAAGTGTAAAGATTTAAATAAAACAGATGGATATAAAAGATGTTTTTCTGTTGATTACAGCAAAGTTAATTTTACAGATATTTCTAAGTCTGTAATGGAGTCATTAAGTCCTTACTTTATGGTTATCGTACGACCAGTCGTTATGAACCCTGTTGCAGAGCAAACATATAGCTTTATCGATATAAGTAAAGCTCAAAGTTTAGATGCAAAGTCTGTTGGATTTCAATATGAAATAAAAACTAACTATGTTTCAAGAAAAGCGAGCCAAGATTCTGATTTAAGCAGAAGAACAAGATCAATTAGAGGGTTTGTATGGAGTGGAGATGTTAGTGAGTGTGACTATATCACTAGTACTAAAGATAAGAAAATTGTGGCATTAGCTGGTACTGGCTTTGGAGATAAAGACAACTCTTATATTTATGGTGCAAGTGGATTTTCTAGAGATTTAAAAACATCTGATGTAAAAGCTCCTGTTGATTTTTATGAAATAAACTCTCAAGTTCAAGCAGGTGAAGTAAGAGTTGATTCAGACTCAGGAAATAATTTTATTACTTCTAATGTAACAAAGTCAGTCTTTTCATCTTGTAATGAAAGAAAATTTGTTTGTCCGCAAAAGAATGATGATAATAATAGAGTTTACCAATATATGGACCATAAAGTTAATGCTGTATATAACTCACCGAATGATGTTTCCCAAACAGCTGCTGCTTTAAGTATTTCTCCAACACTCTCATTTGTTAATAATACAACAAGAGAGAAACTAGATATGGAAAGTAATAACTTCTATGTTGAGTTTTATGCAAATAATATACTCTTCAAGCCGATTACTAAAAATAGTGAAAAAACAAATTCTGAGAAAAGTAATGGAGAGTTCTTTAACCCAAGATATTATCAAGCTCCTTTTGTAAACTTTAATGCTTCTGAGTTTCTTTCAGATCCAGACGCTTGGAAAAAGATTGAAATACCTTATGCTTCTAATGGTATTCCCAAGGGAAAAAGAGTTGAGTTTATGATGCGAAATAGTAAGCAATTAAACTTTGTAGTAGTTGATAAGAGTTCTAATGATAGTAAAAAATACTCTTCTAATGCATGTCGACAGATTTGTACTGCAGATACGAACTATAACACGGCTGATCAAAATAGATATATAACAAGTATAGAGTACAGAATAAATAGGTATGATATTCCTGATGGAGTTGAAAGAACAAGAGTTAGAGATGGGTCTCCTGTCGCCTGTACAAGTTGTTATATGAAAAGTTGTGACAGAGTTGGATTAGCGACTTTTGGGCCAATGAACCAAATGCCAACTGAACCATTGGATTCAGGTACTCCTGAGTGTGTAATTCATGAAACACAGGTTGTAAATGCTCATGTAGAAACACCAAGTCTTGGGGCTTCTAATGCCAATAAATGTGTTTCAATTAGAATGAATTCTGGGGATAACAGTGGCTTTTCTTATAAAGCTGAAGACTGTTCTGCTAAAAAAGAATATGTATGCTTCAACTTTGGTAAACATCTTGTTGCTAAAAATCCTACAAAATCAGGAGAGTTAGCAATCTCTGGAACCCATGCTGAAGGTTCAAAGGTTTGTTTTAATACAGCAAAAGAAATTATCGATCTCGAATCTATTAGAGAAAACTTTTTACAGCAAAACTTTGATCTATCTGAGGGTGGTAACAAAAATGCGATAGACTTTTTGGCCTTAGCGACTGGGTCTGATATCATTTTTAATAACCTAGCTAAAAGAGGTAGTTACTTTGCTCCGATAGGCACAAATCAAGAAGTTGCGATGAGGAAGTTTGCCGAGAAAGTTGGAACAAAAAATGACTTAAAAAGAAGGTCTTTTTGGGTAGGGCTTAAAACAGATAATTTAGGTTTTGTTTATGCGCCCGCTCCAGAGATGTTAGATACTTCTTCTGATACTTGGGCCTTACATTTTGATGGTAATGGGCAACTCGTTCCTAAAAATATTACTGTCGAATTACCAACGAGATCTGACTCAGCATCAAAGGCAGCTGTTTTATACAATCACCTACGATATAAGGGAGTAACATTTGTTAATGATGAGAACCCTTCAATAGATGATAAAGAACTTTCTTTTTTGTGTAGAAGTACAACTTATCCTTATGCAGTATTCTTATCTAAAGAAAAATCTAAAAAGTTTGAAGATGGATATAGCAAGTGTAAAGACGAAAGTGGTGTTTTTTATCCTCCAACAACAACAGGTGGTTGGGAGAAAGCCTATCAGTTAGTAAATGCTTCTGGTGAATATAGGCCATTTCCAAACTCTAAAAATTTCTTACCTGCTTGGGTAGCTCTAAATAATGACTTAACTCCAAGGCTTAATAGCGACTGGGAAAAAATATTCTCAGGAACTTTAACTTCAAAAGTTAACAGTGATGGAGAGTTTATTGATGATGCTGAAACAGCTTCTTTAGATTTATGTATAAATAAGGATAAAGGTGAGGTTGTTATTCAATCAACATGTTCAGGAAACAACAAGTCTATAGCTAAAGCAGATCTAGCGAAGTTAATTGATAGAAATAATAGAATTTTAAAACTTTCTTTAATTGTCAGTTTCGAAAATACAGGAAGTGGTAATGTTAAAGTACACAATGAATAAAAGGTTATTGAGAATGATTAAAAATGAAAAAGGATTTTCATTAATAGAGGTTATTATTTCAATTGCCATCCTAGGTTTGATATCACAAGGGGCAATGTCACTAATGGACTTTATAACAAAATATAAAATGGAGTCATCTTTAAAATCTTCACTGGCCTTGGTTAATCAAAGCCAGTTAAAGTTATTAGATAAAAATATTCAAGGTCTAGATGTTTCAGATTTTGCTGAGGACTTACTATTCAGAAGAAGTGGTGTCTCTATGGTTAGGGACCCTGATCATTCATCTACTAAAACTGCTGATCAAATTAATAAGTTTATGCCTCATAATGAGTTCACAGCCTACTCATTTATAACAAATAGTAAAAAGACCCATAGTGGTGTTATTAGAAGAGTTTATATCTCATATTGTACAGAGGTAAGTGACTACAACAATGAACCGGCTCTTGATGATTTAAAAGATGATGATAGTCTATTTCCTGTTTTAAGGGCCAATGGAGGATTTGTAGGTGTATTTTGTTGTCCAAAGTCTCAGCCAATGTGTTCAGACCCTTTAAAGAATGCAATGAGTGAGAACACTGACTATGTTGTTAAGACGGCGATGTATATTTATGATGAATCTTGGAATCTTAAAAGTACAAAGTTCTTCCCAGCTAAAGGTGAGCAAAGGTATATCAATTCTCAAGGTTTTTTTATTTATAGAGAAGGTGATAGTAGCTTGATAGCAAAAAGCTATACTGTCTGGAATGAGTGTATCGCTAGAAAAACCAAAAATGATACAAACTTATCTGGTTGTAAAAAACGTGTTTATCACAATTTGAAAAGAACAAGTAAGGGCTTTAACGATAGTGTTGGCTCTGGAATCAATGACTTTGGTGATATAGGTCAATAAATGAAGCACCTTGTCTTGTTTTGTTTTATTTTAATTGTTGGATGTAAGAATAATGTAGAGGTTGAAGAACTCTCTAACACTATTAGGGTAAAACATAAGCAATACTTAAAAAAAATGCCAAGTATTGATTATGTGAATATTTTCTCTAAGAATCCATCAAAAGCTGAAGCAGATTTAGGTCGGTTATTGTTTAATGATCCTATTTTGTCTAGAAATAACGATACCAGTTGTGCTACTTGCCACTTAACAAATCATGGATTTGCTGATGGGAATAGAATTGGCGTTGGATCTATGGGGGTTGGTGGTCCTAATGGGAATAATGTAAGTGAAGTATTCGGTGAAGGAGTTACGTCTATTAATAGACACTTTGGAACAGATGGATATGGACATAAAGCCAAGAGAAAGATGTTTAGAAACTCTCTAAGTACAGTTAATGTTGGTTATAGAGTTAATAAAACAACTGACTCAGGACTTCTGTGGGATGGACGCTTTGGGGATCTTTTATTTCAAGTACTGTTGCCTATTCATACTCCTGAGGAGTTATGTGGTCAAAATCCACTAAGTCAAAATGAAGAAAATATATTCAAACCTGGTGGTGAAATTTTTAAAAAACCAATTAAAATATACCAATCGGTTTTTTCAGATCCTTATTCAGGAAAGAGTAAAAACGTCCTAGGTGGTAAAGTTGTTACCGTTGAAGGGATTCCAAAGTTTAGAAAAAATGGATCTATTTCTGTTCCTAATCGAAATGAATGCTTAGCCCTGGCCATGTCAAAGCTTAATGCTATTCCAAAGTATCGTGAACTTTTTAAAGATGTCTATGGCATCACACAGATTGATGATCGATTTGTCGCATCAGCTTTAGCTATGTTTATTACAACACATGTAAGTAAAAACACAAAGTATGATAAGTTTGTTGAAGGTGAAAATGTTTTTAGTAAAAAAGAACTTCTTGGCTTTTCAATGTTTGTAACAAAGTATGGAGAAAAATTTGAGTTTAATAAAAAACAGTACACCGGAGCTGGTTGTGTTAAATGTCATGCTCCTCCAAGTTTTGATAAAGAGGAATATTACTCTTTAGGTGTAAAAAGTGATGCCGATAGTGATTTAGCAAAACCTAAGTTTCAAGAACAATTTCAAGGTGGCTTTTTTCACAGGCCACGGCTTTCAACTGGAACCCCTCCAAAATGTCATATAAAGAATATCAGTATGTCAGCTGATGGAAACTATGCTCCAGACATAGGAAGGGCGAACTCTGAGTTTACAGACGAAGCTTGTTTTAAGTTTCGAATTCCAACTCTAAGAAATGTTAAAGCAACATATCCATACTTCCACCATGGAACAGAGTTTGGTGAGTCCTACAAGTTTACTTCTGTAGAGGAACAAGCAAGTATTGCTTTAAAAAATACGATAAAATATCACTTAAGAGGTCCAGTAAATACTAAGGTTTGGGGCATAAATAATTATCCAAAAATCTTTTTTGATAGGCTTTTTCAACGAGATCCTCTCATTCCTTTTCACCAACAAGACTTTGGTTTCGAAGGAGCTCCTGTAAGCTTTAATGATACTGAGATTGATGCGTTGTTTGAGTTTGTTAAAGAGGGATTAAGTGATCCAAACTCAACAGTTATAGGTGATTTAAACAATGATGTGACTCACCCAAAAAGAGTACCAAGTGGTTTATTACCGACAATAACAAGAGATGATGGTACACAATATGATAAAGTTCCAAATATGAAATAATAAAAAGTTGTTATGAAAATAAAGATAGTAGAGCAGGGGAATATTCATTTCGATACAAAAACTTCCAAAAAAATGGTTGTTATTGGTCGTGGGAGTCAATCAGACTTTGTTGTGAAAAATGATCATATTTCACGTGCCCATATAAAGATTTTGAATAAAGACGACGGAGTTTATCTAGAAAATCTAACAACAAATTGGTGTTTTTTAAATAATAAAAATATTTTCAAAGGTAAGCCTTTTAAAATTCTTTCAACTGATACTATTGAATTGCCTGGTGGTGTCTACATAAGTATAGAGAAACTTAAAGAAGATGTAGGTTATGACTTTAAAAAGAAAAGGTCATTGGAACGTGTCAGCGCAAAGTCTAGTATTGGTAAAAGAAAACAAAGGCAAGAAGGAGCTTCTGAGCATCTTGAAGCCCTTAAAGGTTTAATTCCTTTTATCTTCGTTCTTTTCTTGGTCGGAGGATATATATACTATAAACAATTAGATGAACCTAAAAATGAAAGCCAACTAACAAATTATGAAAAACTTCAAAAGAAGCGAAAAATTCAAAAATGGAAAAAAATTAGAAGAACTAGATCTCTTATTGACAAAAGAGTTGTTAAGCTTAGAAAGGTTCTTGAAACGGATCAAGTAAAAAAGCTTATTGATGAAACCCGTTGTCGTACAAAGACTGAAGGCGAACTTTGCCAGTTATTATTAAACTATGGAAAAGATGAAGGCTTTTTAGTTCGTAATAATACTGCTTATGCCTTTTTAGACTTTAATAAACGAACAGATGATCACTTTAACGACGATGTTTATCCAGCTTTAAAAAACATTCCAAAAGAGATTCTGTTTGAAGTAATCGTTAGTCATTATTTTTTAAAACCTTCATTCTTAAAAGAAATTAAAGAATTTAAGGGGATTAATAAAATCGTTGTTCATGTTATTGATACATCAGATATAGTCCATGAGACTTTGAAAACTTATATGATTGATTTGTCTGATACTTTAAATCACACTGAAGTAAAACATCATATCGCAATGAATGGTATTTTAAAAAAACGAAATCCAGATTTCTTTGAAAATTATCTAAGAGTGTATCTGTTAGAAGTTAACTGATCAGTCCAGATTCTCTCTATTACATCTTCTGGTGAATCTAGTTTTTCATTATTCTTAGCAAATGAGAAACTCATTCCACATAGTGTGATCAAGGTCAGGTATAAAGACTGTTGAATTTTTTCAGCAGGTATTCTAATGTTTTTTGATAGAAGGTCTGAAAGAATTATTATATGAGAATTTATAAAGTTATTAAAACTTTCTAATTCATTTCTTTCTAAATTGGGCCTTAAAAATACTTCAAGTTTTATGTGAAGATTTATTAAAAGCTTGTTTTTAACAAGTGTATTTAGCATTGGAAGTAAATCATTAATTGTATTAATTTGGATTTCTCCAAACTTATAAAACCAATTCTTATATTCAAGAATTAAAATTTCTAAATAAATTGTCTCTTTTTTCTTAAAATAATTATAAATATTTCCCTTGGTCATCCTACTATCAATGGCGATTTCACTCATCGTTGGAATACTATCTGTATCGAATAAATATAATTGTCTCGCAGATTCAAGAATAATGAGCTTTCTATGCTCTTTATCTGCAACTGATCTTGCTCTTTGTTTTAGCACTTTGACCTCATTACTCTATATGTAATCGTAGCAATAATCTTTGATGGAATGAAATTAAGTAATATTTTTATTATATAGGATGAAATATTTGGCAAAGAGCTTGTTCTTTTGGCAAATAATGAATTTATTGCTCTTTTTGCAACAGGGTAAGAGTTCATCATCATCATTCTCTCAAATGTACTTAAACTTTGGCCGGAGACATCCATAAACTCAGTTTTAGTCATACTAGGAGATAAAGTACTAACTTGTATATTTAAAGGTGAGTATTCAGCGGCCAGGGCTTCTCCAAAGCTAATGACATAAGCCTTTGTTGCTGCATAAACAGAGTACAAAGGAGTTGGCATATAGCCAACTAGTGAAGCTACGAGTAGAATGTATCCTTCGCCTAAGCTTTTCATATCTTTTGTGTATAGGTGGCATAGCTGCGTCAGAGCAGTAATATTAAGTTGAATCATGTCTGTAGATTCTTTCATTTCTTGTTCGTCAAACTTACCGAAAGACCCAAAACCAGCATTATTGATTAGAATTTTAATCTGAATATTTAAAGCTGTTGTCTTATTATATAGGTCTATTGGTCCGTCCTCTGTAGATAGGTCAATAGCAATGCAGTGAACCTTTACTGAATACTTTTGCTCAATCTCAGTCTTCAAACTCTCAAGTCGTTCCATTCTTCTTGCTGTAAGAACGATTGAATGGCCTTTTTGAGCTAGGATGTGTGCATAATCCACTCCAAAGCCACTGGATGCACCCGTGATTAATGCCCAATTCTCCATTATTTCTCCTTAGCTGAATGTTGTTCACTTAAATTGCATATTAGCTGACCCTAGGTCACTTAACAACTGGCAAAACATGAATTTTCATACAATTTATTCATAAATTACCGATAAGTTTAACAAATGTTTAGAAAAAGACTGATTAACTGTTTTTACAAAAAAGATTGATTCTGCTATTTTGAGCTTTCGTTTTATATTTGAAAAGAGTTAAGAATAAACCAATAACAAAAGGGTACTTGTAATGAAAGTAGCTAAATTACATGACATTAAAAAAACTAAAAAAGAAGAGTTAAAAAAGTGGTATCACTTATTAGTTCTAGGAAGAATGCTCGATGAAAGAGCTCCTAACTATTTAAAACAAGCACTAGGTTGGTCATATCATGCGCCATATGCAGGGCATGATGCAATTCAATTGGCCATAGGACAAGTATTTGATAAAGAAACAGATCATATGTTTCCTTACTATAGAGATATGCTAACGGCGCTTTCTGCTGGAGTAACTCCAACAGAAATTATACTTAATGGATTGTCAAAAGCAGATGACCTTGCCAGTGGTGGTCGTCACATGTCGAATCACTTTGCAAAGCCAGAGTGGAATATTCATAATGTTTCTAGTTGTACAGGTAATCATACTCTTCATGCAGCTGGAGTTGCTCGTGGTATGAAAAGATTTAATCATAAAGGTGTTGCTATTTCATCTCAAGGTGAGTCCTCTACTTCAGAAGGTTACTGTTATGAAGCAATTAATGGAGCAACTAACGAAAAACTTCCTGTTGTATTTGTTTTTCAAGATAATGGATATGGTATCTCTGTGCCAAAGCGTGATCAAACAGCTAATGAGTTCGCAGCTGATAACTTTTCAGGATTTAAAAATTTAAGAATTATTCACTGTGATGGTAAGGATGTTTTTGACTCGATGAATGCAATGATTGAAGCGAAAAAACACGTCTTAGAAAAAGAAGAAGTCGTTATAGTTCACGCTCATTGTGTAAGAATGGGAAATCACTC